>JBOHWF010000337.1:0-1923 GCA_050736455.1 Binataceae bacterium (SeqCode)
GGTCTGCCTCGACCGTGTGCAAGTCGGCGGCGTCCTCGATGCCGCCGATGCGCGCTGCGACAGCCTCACGGCGGCCGGGGCGATCATCGCGGGCGAGTCGCGTCCGTAGCCCCGCTCCCAGCTCCGAGATCCGCGACCGCGCGCGCTGAAATCAAGAATCTTGACGCAGTTCCAGGGGGCGGCCGAGTCCGCGAAGCGCGGCCAAAAATCCAGCCGCCCCCAATCTCGTTTGGAACGCACTTCGCAGACTCATTTGCTCGTTACGCTTACGCTCCACTGGCGCTCGCCTGCTCGCTACGCGCGGCAGCCGCGCTCCGCCAGTGTTTAGAGCGAGGCGTAGGCCGCGGCGATCAGCGTCGCGGGACGCGCGTCGAGCAGCGGCTCGAGACCCATCTGATTCATCGTATAGCCGAAGCCCAGCTTGGCGTCGGGATCGGCGAAGCCGAGCGAGCCGCCCGCCCCCGGATGGCCGAATGCACGCGGATTCGGACCCATCTTGCTGTGTGGCTGCGACAGCATGAAGCCGAGACTGAAGCGCGTGGTCAGCGGCAATACCGCGTCCTGGCCGTTGGACTGCTCGGTGTAGCAGCGCTCGATTTCCCTGGGACCGAAGACGCGGACGCCGTCGACCTCGCCGCCGCGGGCGAGCGCGCCGTAAATCCGCGCAAGCGCCCGCGCATTGGCGTGACCGTTCGCCCCGGGAATCTCCGCGCCGCGCCAGGCGCGAGAATTCGTAGTCTCCTGCAGGAACATAATGGGCGGATTCGCAAGCGCCATCGCACCGACCGAGGTCGGATCGTTCATCATGTCAGCGAGCAGGTTGGTTTCGCCCGGTTTGGGGTCGGGCGCGAAAATGATCTCGGCGACGCGCGCGTCGAACTCGGGACCGATTCCGATATGCGCGTCGGCGCCAAGCGGCTTGGCGATCTCGTCGCGAAAATACGTGCCGAGGCTCTTGCCGCTGATCCGCCGGACAACCTCGCCCACCAGCCAGCCGAAGGTGATCGCGTGATAGCCGTGCCGCGTGCCGGGCTGCCACCATGGCTCCTGTCGCGCGAGCTCGGTCGTGACCTTTTCCCAGTTGAACAGGTCCTCGTCCTTGAGCGGCGCTTTGATCGCGGCAAGGCCGGCTTTGTGGTTGAGCAGATAGCTGACCGGAATCGAGCCTTTGCCGGCCTGCGCAAACTCGGGCCAGTACTTCGCGACGGGCGCGTCGAAATCGAGCTTGCCCTGATCGGCCAGCCGATGCGCGCACATCGCGCAGAGCCCCTTGGTCGTCGACCAGACATTGACGAGCGTGTCGCGATGCCACGGCCGCGTCTTCGCCGCGTCGGCATGCCCGGCCCATAGATCGACCACGCAGCGGCCATCGACGACGATCGAAGCCGCGGCGCCGAGCTCGCCGCGCTGCTCGAAGTTTTCGATAAAGGCGTCGCGCACGGGCGCGAAACGCGGATCAAATTCGCCGTTGATCGTGAGGTTTCCAGGCATGATCGTCTCCTTACATTCCACTGATCAGTTCGAGGATCGTGCCGTCGGGATCTCTGAAGCAGACCACGCCGATTTTTGCGCCGCCCGGGCCGTCGATCTTTTTCAGCGGCGCGACGAAATCCACCCGCTTCGCCTTGAGCTCTTCGTAGGTTTTGTCGATGTCATCGACGGTAAACGCGATCCGGCAGATCCCGAGGTTATTCAGCGTTGGGTAGGGTTTGCCCTGCGGCGGCGGATCGATGAACTGCACGAGATCGAGCACCGGGGCGTTGGCGTCATTGCCCAAGCGCATGAAAACGCCGCGCAGTTTCTTGGCCTTGAGGCCCAAAGCGTCGCCCACGCCGGCGTCGTCAAGCACGAAATCGTTGACCTTGTTAAAGCCCAGATCCTGATAGAAGCGAATCGAACGCTCCATATCGCTGACGCAGATGT
>JBOHWF010000338.1:0-3144 GCA_050736455.1 Binataceae bacterium (SeqCode)
ATTATCAAGATGCCGTGACCGGCTGCCCAAACGACGCGAGCGCGCAATTGAACCTCGCGCGAACCTTCGAAGCGAACGGCGATCACCCTCAGGCGCTTGCGCATTACCGGCTCGCTGCCGACGCCACCGGCGGTGACGCGAATAGCGACGCGGTGCGTCAGGCTCGTGACGCCCTCTCGCGGTTGCATTAGGTGAGCGAGTCTCCGCGTGAACCACGCAGGCGCGCGACCCCAAAAACGCGCAACGACGAAGCGGGTAGATCTGCCTTAAGAATCTCTGTTGTCCACGAGCGCATCATGCAACCAGTCGAGATCAAACTCTACTCCGACTACAAGAGCCCCTTTGCCTGGCTCGCGTTTGACCCCGGCTTTGCGCTCGAAGAGCGTTACCACGTGCGCGTGCGTTGGATCCCCTTTCAATTGCGGATCAAGGGCAAGGGCGCGCGCAGCGTCTACTCCGAATTCAAGGTGCGCTACTCCTACCTCGACGCCCGCCGCTGGGCGCAACCGCGCGGTCTCCTGATCCGCGGGCCGCGCAAAATCTACGACACCACGCCGGCGCTGATCGGCGGCCTCTTCGCCCGCAACCATGGACGGCTGCTCGACTACAGCCGCCGCGCCTACGAGCTGTTCTTCCGGCGCGAGTTCGAGGCCGACCAGCCGGCCGCGGTGGAGACGCTGCTCGCAGAACTCGGACTCCCGTCTGCGCTGTACCCGCAGTACCTGGCCGGACCCGGGATGATCGCCTACGAAGGGGCTCAGGCCGAAGCCGCGGCCGATCAGATTTTCGGCGTACCCATCTTTGTATTCGCCCGCGAACCCTTCTGGGGCTACGACCGGCTTCCGATGCTCGAGGAGCGGCTGACCGCAGCCGCGCTCCAACGCTAGGCGGAGCGCAGTGAAGCCGAGCGGGCGAGTCTGCGAACTGCGTTAAGGGATAAGCTAGGCGCAACGCTGTCGAGCCGAGCCGGGCGAGCGAAGCGCAACGAGCAGGCGCGTCTGAATTCTGGCCGCGCGTCGCAGACTCCGCCGCCCCCTGGAGCCGCGTCAGGGGTTGGCAATCAGTCAAGCCTTTTTCACGCTGCCGCTGTGATGCTAGCCTTTGAGCACGGGCTCCCCCGCACCGCCGGCGCAACGCCGATGCGCCACGCGGGCGCTGAGAGCCTCCCTCAGTGGATATGGACCAGGCGCCGCCGCAGTCGCAACCCTCCGAACCCGACCGCAAGGCTGGCAAGCCCCGCCGTCTGGCGATCCTGACCGCGGGTGGCGACGCCCCCGGCATGAACGCCGCTATCCGCTCGGTCGTGCGCATGGCCAACGGCGCAGGCATCGAGCTGGTTGGCGCCAAGGGCGGTTTTGCCGGCCTGGTTTATGGCGATTTCATGCCCTTGACCAATCGCTCGGTCTCGAACGTGATTCAACAGGGCGGCACCATTTTGGAGACCTCGCGCTCCAGCGAGTTTTCCACCGCCAGCGGGCGGGCGCGCGCCGCCGAGAATCTGCGCTATCGCGCCGTCAACGGCTTGATCGTGCTCGGTGGCGACGGCAGTCTCGCTGCGGCGCGCGCCTTCGCCGCCGAAAATCCGATGCCGGTGATGTTCATCCCGGCCACCATCGACAATGACGTGCCCAGCACGGATCACTCGATTGGCTTCGATACTGCGGTCAACACCGCCCTCGAGGCGATCGACCGCATTCGCGACACCGCCTTCGCCAGCGAGCGGTTGTTCTTCGTCGAAGTCATGGGCCGCGACTCCGGCTTTATCGCGCTCTCGGTCGCGATCGGCGGCGGCGCCGAGGCGGTCATCGTGCCCGAAATTCCCTTTGACTTCGACGAGCTCTGCCAACGCATCGAGGAGAGCAAACAGCGCGGCAAACGCTCATCCATCATTGTGGTGTCCGAAGGGCCGCGCACCGGCGGCGCGATCGCGATCGCCAATCAGGTCTCCTCCCGCCTCGGCATCCAGTCGCGCATCGTGGTGCTCGGTCATATCCAGCGCGGCGGCGCGCCTACCGCCCGCGACCGCCTGCTGGCGAGCCTGATGGGCGCTGCGGCCGTGCGCGCTTTCATCGAGCAGCGACCCTCCTCGCTGATCGGCGACGCCGGCGGCGTCGTCGACTACGTCCCCTTCGAGGCGGTTGACGAGGGCCCGCGCAAGCTCGACCAGAGTCTCATCGATCTGGTCTATCAGCTCTCGATCTGACGCCTTCAATCCTTGCTTTTTTTCTCCCGATCTTGCGGGAACCAAACCGAAGCCGGCCTTGTTCAACTCAATGGACTAATGGACCGGATGGTTATGAGATGAGGCTTTGCGCGGTTTCCAACGGGCCGACGATTGAAGGTGGCGGCGATCTGATTCTACCCTGCCAGTATCACGATCTCTCCGGCGGCCACCTGTTGACCGGGGAACAGCGGCTGATGCTCGCGCTGTTGATCGACGCCATCAATGTCTACCAGCGCGGCGCGATGACCACGGCGGCGCGCGCACGGCGTCTGTACATTGACGCCGAACACTGGATCATGACCCATAGCAGCCATGCCAGCGCGCTCAGTTTCGAGACCGCTTGCGACGCCCTCGGCATCCATCCCGGGATGCTGCGGCGGCGCATCGTCGACTGGAAGCACGCGATTCATCGCCATCATGGACATCGTAGCTCTTCGCGGCTGCGTCTGCGCGTCACCCCGCGTGCGCGCCTCACGAGCCATCGCCGCGGTCGTCCCGCCCTCAAGGCCGGCAGCGCCTCGTGACCTGGGCGGAGTGAGTTGGCGAGTTTGCGGGCGGCGATCTAGGCGGGGATAACTTCGAGATTCTGTCTCTTCACCCCTTCAATCGCCTCGAGCAGTGGCAGCGATCAATCTCGACGGCACGTTCGCTTGCGCGAAAGCCGCGAAAAATCAGCCGACCGATCTGAACCGCTGCCACTCCGCGAGGTGGCTCAGCGATTTCAAGTTCGGCATGCGATCAAGATAGACCTCGCCTCGCAGGTGATCGGTCTCGTGCTGAATCACCCGCGCATGGAAGTCCTCGGCGATGAAATCGAGGGCTTCGCCGTGACGGCCCAGCCCCACGACCTGCAAGCGCTTGAAGCGCGGCGCAATCCCGCGCATCTCGGGGATGCTGAGGCAGCCCTCCCAGTCCTCAAT
>JBOHWF010000339.1:0-10073 GCA_050736455.1 Binataceae bacterium (SeqCode)
AGCTGGTTCATCCGCGCCTCTTCACGCGATTTGAGGTCGCGCTTCTCGCGCTCCTGGCGCACGTACTTGCGGATGATGTCGTCGAGCATCTTGAGGCGGCGGTCGAGGTATTCCTCCATCTTGGCGCGCATGGCCGAGCCCATGTCGAGCTTGGCGAGCTGGTCGCGCAGTTCCTTGATCTCCTGCTCGAGCTTGTCGAAGCCCAGCGCCCGCGCCAGCGCCCGCGCGAAGTAGTTCTCCTCGATCGTCCGTTGAATCCCCTGCATCCGCACGGCCCGCGCCGCCTCGCGCATCATGCGCTCGAGCTGGCCGTCGCGATTCTGCAGCAGCTCTTTGGCGAGCTCCGACAACTCGTCGCCGTGCTCCTTGAGCATCTGCTCCATCTGATCGAGGAAATCCTGGAAGTCCTGGTCGGACATCGCGAGCGCGTCCTGCACGGATTTGCTCGCGCCCTTGATAATCTCGCCGAGGCCGGTGAAGTAGACGTCGAAGAGTTCCTCGAAGACCGGAATTTCATGGGCGCGCTTGATCATTGTCGCGCGCAGCGCCGAGCGGAACAGCTCGCGCTCGTTGAGTCCGGTCACTTCCGAGGCGCTGATGGCGTCGAGGGTTTCCGCGAGCGAGACGCGCACGCCGTTCTGCCGCAGCAGGTTGGCAAATTCGACCAGCTTGTCTTCCATCGTTACTCCGCGGGGCGTTCAGTCATGCTGAGCGGCTGCCCGTGAACCCTCACCCGCGCGTCGGCGCTGCCCCGCTTGCCCTCTCCCTTTGAAAAAAGGCGAGGGACCAAGAGTGAGCGGCCGAGGCAATAGGTTAACTCGTAGCGACGACACTCGCTAGTTCAGGAGGTCCTTGTCGCTCGCCGGTTTGACGGTCGCGCCCGCCGCACCTTCGGTTCCGCCGCGCCGCGCGCGCACCCGCCGCATATATTCCTTGAGTTCGTCCTGCGCCTTGCGCACGTCGCCTTCGTACTTGACGATCGTGTCGAGGGTTTCGTCCACCAGGGCGCTGTCGAGATTCTGGACGTTGAGCAGGGTCAGGGCCTTGACCCAATCGAGCGTCTCGCTGATCCCCGGAGTCTTCTTGAGGTCGAGCTTGCGCAGCGACTGCACCAGCAGAACGACGTCCTCGGCCAGCGCCGCGGCGGCGTCGGGTACCTTGAGCTTGACGATCGCGAGTTCCTGCTCCTTGCTCGGAAAGTCGATGTACAGATGCAGGCAGCGGCGCTTGAGCGCGTCCGACATTTCGCGCGCGTTGTTCGAGGTCAGAATCACCAACGGAATCTGCTTGGCTTTGAAGGTGCCGATTTCCGGAATGGTGACCTGGAAATCCGAGAGCAGCTCGAGCAGGAAAGCCTCGAACTCGGCGTCGGCCTTGTCGATCTCGTCGATCAGGAGCACGACGCGCTTGTCCGAGCGAATCGCCTTCATCAGCGGGCGTGGCAGCACAAAACGCTCGGAGAAAAACACCTCGTCCTCGGCCGCGATCTTGTCGACCGCCTGAGCGAGGCCCTGCGTTCCGACCAGCACCTCGCTGACCTTGTCCTTAAGGATCTGGGTGTAGAGCAGTTGCTTGGCGTACTCCCATTCGTAGAGCGCCTTGCCCTCGTCGAGCCCCTCGTAGCACTGCAGTCGAATCATCTCGAATCCGAGGGAGCTCGCAAGCACCTTGGCGAGGTCGGTCTTGCCGACTCCCGCGGGCCCCTCGACCAGCACCGGCTTTTCGAGCGCGCTCGCGAGATAGATGACGGTCGCGATCCGCCGGCTCGCAATATAGTTTTCCCGGGTAAAGCGCTCGATTACCTCGTCAATCGATGAGAACATTCACCCTCCTCGCCTGCTGCGGCTGGGCGCCCCTGCCGCGCAATCCATGTTGCATATCATGCCGCTAACGCACCGGGGAAGTGTTTCACTGGACGCTAGCCCTCCGCGCTCCGTTGTCGCGCGCTTGCTGATTCAGATGGGAAGCACGGGGGTAACCCTCTTGTGATAAGGCCCGACGATTTGGCAAGTTGAATCCAGGGGGCGGCGGAGTCCGCGACGCGCGGCCAGGAACAAGATGTGTACGCTCGCCATATATTTTCAGAGCTTCGCCGATTATCCGGTGGTAGTGGCGGCGAATCGCGACGAATTCCTCGACCGCCCGGCGCTACCGCCGACGGTTCTCGCCGAACGGCCGCTCATCGTCGGCGGCAAGGACTTGCGCGCGAGCGGGACCTGGCTCGGGATCAACGAACACGGAATTCTCGCCGGGCTGCTTAATCGCCGCAATGGCGAAGCCGAGAACGATCCGGAGCTGCGCTCGCGCGGGCTGCTCTGTCTCGACGCGCTGCGGCACAAGAGCGCGGCGGCGGCGGCGCGTTTCGTCGCGCGCCAGAAAGGCCGCGATTACAACCCGTTCAATCTACTGATTGCCGCGCGCGACGAGGCGTTCGTTGCGTATAATCGCTTCGCCCAGATCACCCTGGTCAAGCTCACCCCCGGCTTCCATCTGTTGACCAATATCGATATCGACGACTTCGAGTGCCCGCGCATCAGCCGCTCTCACGGCCGCTTTGCCGAGTTGGCCCAGCGCGCGGATTTCGCGCGCGAGCCGCTGACCCATCGCGACGAGTTGAGTGCGCTACTGGCCGACCATTCGACGCAGCTCGATCCGCGCTCGGGCCGCCCCAACTCGCTGTGCATGCATCTCGGCGACTACGGCACACGCTCGTCGAGCCTGATCTTTATGGGCCGCGACCACGATCGGGTCGAGCATTTCTTCGCCCCTGGCGCCCCCTGCGTCGCGACCTACGAACCAGCGATGGTCCCGCGCCCCGCTGCAGCGTAGCTCTCGGTCCCCACGCGCCGTTGGCGTACTCCGCCAGCGTGCACGATCGCATTCGGAGCGCGAACTTAAACGTTTGTTAATTAGCGGTCGCCGACGCCGCTGGCTAAGCTGAAATGCATGAGAATACCACACCTCAGTTTTCGCATATGGTCAGCCGCGATCGCGAGCACGATACTCATTGCTGGTCCAGTATTGGCGCTGGATGGTGCGAAGTATTTGCCTCAAACCAAGGTTTCATTAGTGCAAGCTCGAGCGATCGCGCTGAAGGAGTATCCGGGGAAAATCGTCTCTGAGGAACTCGAAAAGGAGTCGGGCGGCAGTGGTCTCAGATACTCGTTCGTAGTCGACAACCAAAAATCCAAGCACGAAGTCGGGGTGGATGCGAAGACCGCGACGGTGCTGGAGAATTCCGTCGAAGGGTCGCATCCTGACTAACCGAGGCGAGCAGGCCGTGGCAGCGCCCCAGTAACCTGCATCGCGGCGCCGCTCGAGTCAGTAGTCTTGCGCCCGAGGAGTTGCCCGGCGGAGTAAGCCAACTCTGCGCAGCTTACTCAGGTCCGCCTGAGAACCGCGAGCCAACGGCCGCCGCAGCGCGCGAGCGGCTTTTGGAACGAGAGATCTGCATACGCCGCGGCCAGCTCGAAGCATCCTGACGCGCGCGCGGCCAGTTCGAGCAGCGGCGGCGTGGTGTACCGCACCGGAATTACGTCGCGCGTGACGACGGTGCGCGCGGGAAAATGGATCTTGCATTCGAGTTCGTAGATTGAGTGCATCGCGTCGTCCCAGGCCACCGGGCGATGGAATTCGCGGACCTCGACGCCGATCCGCCCTACCCTCACCCGTCGCCGCCGCCAGAGCCGGCGCCGGGCGCTCAATGCGACGCCGTCGTGGCGATCTATATCAATGCAATACAGCCCGTGCGTCCGCAGTAACTTCGCGACGGACTTGAAGTGATACATTAAGTCTCGATTCGAGCGCATTATCGGAAAAGTCTCGGACATGAAGAACGCCGCATCGAAGGGAGGTTCGGGCAGCGTGAAGCTCGCGATCGCCCTTCGATAAAAGCGCACCGCGGTCGCCGCGCGCGATCGTGATCGTCCAGCCGCGATCATCGTCGGCGAGCGATCGATTCCGACCACAGTGACGCCGTCCTTTGCGAGCAAGTGGCCATGGGGAGAATCGCCACAGGCGATATCAAGCACGCGCCGTACGGGACGCTTGAGGCGCCGGCGCCAGACCTGCCGGAGAAAAGCCACCTCGTTCTCAATATCCCCAGGCCGCTCCATGTGAACGCGGCGGAAGATCTCGGGAAATTCGTAGATGCTCGGCTCCATCGCGGCTAGAGCTTAACGGCGCGGCGGGGCAAAAGCTCGCGGTGGAGTCTCGCCGGCTTTTCCATTCATTCGATTGACTTATTCAGTCGCGCGCATTATTTATGCTGATGAACGGAGGTGCGAGAAATGCGCGCGGCAGCAGAATCGGTTCCCGAGCGTGGCGAGGCGACCCGTCAGCGCTTGATCGAGGCGGCGCTGGTGGTCTTCGGAGAATTCGGTTTCGACGGCGCCAGTACGCGGATGCTCGCCGAGCGCGCCGGCGCCAACCTGGCCGCAATTCCGTATCACTTTCGTAGCAAGGAGGGGCTCTACCGCGCGGCCGCGCAATACATTGTCGATCAAATGACCCGGCAAACCGCGCCGGTGCTCGACGACATCGAGCAGGCATTGCGGAATTCGCAGCTTCCGCGCAAGGCGGCGCTCGGGCTGTTGCATCGGTACCTCGACGCGCTGGTGACGATTCTCGTCGGCTCGCGTGAAGCGGATAGCTGGTGCGCGTTTATCATGCGCGAGCAGCTCACGCCCGGCGCAGCGTTCGAGATGTTGTATGAGGGATTTATGCGGCGGATTGGCGACGCGCTGGCGGGGTTGCTGAGCGTGCTCGTGAAAGCCCCGAAGCACGACCCCGCGATTAATCCGCGCGCGATCGCGATTCTCGGGCAAATCCTGATTTTTCGCACGAGCCGCCACACGGCGCTTCGGCGCTTGGGCTGGAAGGAATTCACCAGCGACCACCTGAAGCTGATCCAAGCGATCATCCGCGAAAACGTCGATCGCATCACCACTGAAAGGATCTGAAGCTATGGATACTCCGACCGCAAGCGGTGAATCACTTGTTTCACCTGTTTCACCGGAGCTGGCGCCCGCGCAAACCTCGCGTGGCTCTGCGCGCAACATTGTAAGAATTCTCGCAGTCGTCGCGGTGCTGGCGACGCTGACTGTCGCCGCCGTGCCGCTGTGGAACTATCTGCATTCGTACGAATCGACCGACGACGCCGAGATCGACGGCCATATCGCGCCGATCGCCTCGCGCATCGACGGCACGATCGCGCAGGTCTATGTGCAGGAGACCCAGACGGTCAAAGCCGGTCAGGTGCTGGCGACGATCGATCCGCGCGATCAGCAAGTCGCGGTGGAAACTGCCCGCGCGAACCTCGCGCTGGCTGAGGCCCAGGTCAGCGCGGCGCGCGCCGACTATCAGGCCGCGCTCGGCAAGGCCCGCGAGTCGCAGGCGACTGCGGTCAAAGCGGGCCGCGATGCCGCGCGCTATACCGATCTACTCAATCAGAAGGTCGTCGCCCGCGATGACTACGAGGAAAAAATCCGCGCGAACGCGGTGGCCGCAGCCACCGTCGCCTCCGATCGCGCGTCCGCCGATTCCAACGAAAAAGTCATCGGCGCGCGACAGGCCTCGGTGCAAGCCGCGCAGGCCGCGCTCGATCAAGCTCTGCTCAATCTGAGCTACACCAAAATCGTCGCGCCGATGAGCGGCGTGATCGGCAAAAAAACCGTCGAAGTCGGGCAGCGCGTGCAGCCGGGCGAGCAGCTAATGGCGATCGTTGGGCTCGAAGACATCTGGGTGACCGCGGATTTCAAGGAAACCCAGGTGCGCAGGATGCACCCGGGTGAGCGCGCCACTATCCATGTCGACGAGCTCGGGCGCGACTATGACGGCTACGTCGAGGGGATGGCCGGCGCGAGCGGGGAAATGTACAGCCTGCTGCCGCCCGAAAACGCCACCGGCAACTACGTCAAGGTGGTGCAACGCCTGCCGATCCGTATCCGCTTCAGGCGCGGCCAGGACCCCGATCATGATCTGCGCCCCGGACTTTCGGTCGAACCTAAAGTCTGGCTGCGATGAGCGCCGCACCCAGACTGATAGCTCCGCCGCGGGCCAAGCCCCGGCGCAATCCATGGGCGATCGCCCTGACGGTCACGATGGCGACCTTCATGGAGGTGCTGGATACCAGTATCGCCAACGTTTCGCTGCCACACATTGCCGGCGGACTCTCGTCCAGCATTGACGAGAGTACCTGGATTTTGACCGCTTACCTGGTCGCCAACGCGATCGTGCTGCCGATCAGCGCGTGGATTACCGCGCGCGTCGGCCGCAAACGCTTCTACATGACCTGCGTGGCGCTGTTCACGACGAGCTCATTTCTATGCGGCATCGCACCCAGCCTGGCGGCGCTGATTTGCGCGCGCGTCATGCAGGGCGCCGGCGGCGGCGGATTGCAACCGAGCGAGCAGGCGATCCTCTCGGATACCTTTCCGCCCGAACAGTTTGGGATGGCCTTCGCCGTCTATGGGATGGCGGTGGTGCTGGCGCCCGCGATCGGTCCCACGCTCGGCGGCTACATCACGGATAACTTCAACTGGCGCTGGATCTTCTTCATCAACGTACCGGTCGGCATCACCTCGCTTTTGCTCACCTACCGGATGGTCGAGGATCCCCCTTACATGGACGCGGCGGCGCAAGCGGCCGCGCGCAGGCAGAGCGTGGATTACATCGGGCTGGGCTTGATCGCGCTGGGCCTCGGCTGTTTGCAAGTCGTGCTCGACAAGGGCCAGGAAGACGACTGGTTTCAATCGCATTTTATCGCGATCCTGACCGTCGTCGCAGTCGCCGCCCTGCTCATCTTCGTGATTTGGGAATGGCGGCAGCAGCATCCGATTCTTGAACTCAAGCTGTTCCGCGATCGCTCGTTCGCCATCTCTGCGCTGATGATGTTTGTGCTCGGCATCGTGCTCTACGGCTCGACGACCCTGCTGCCGCTCTTCGTCCAGGAGCTGCTCGGTTACACCGCAGAACTCTCCGGGATGGTGCTGTCGCCGGGGGCGCTGGCGATTCTGCTTCTGATGCCGCTGGTCGGCACCTTGATTGGCCGGATCGAGGCACGCTGGCTGGCCGGGGTGGGCTTCTTGATCTCCGCACTGGCGCTCTTTCACATGTGCGGCCTCGATCTGGAGATCGACTTCAGAACGGCGATGATGTATCGGGTTTACCAATCGATCGGCCTCGCCTTCCTGTTCATCCCGATCAATACCGCAGCGTTCGCCTCTGCGACCGGCGAAAACAGCAATCAGATCTCAAGCATCGTAAATTTAGGCCGTAACGTCGGTGGGAGCGTCGGCATCTCGATGATTACGACCCTGATCGCGCGCCGTAGCCAGGTTCATCAGGACACCCTCGCCCGCCACGTCACCAACTACGACGGCGTCCTGCGCGGCATGCGCCACGGCTTGAGCTCGCAACTGTCTCATGCGGGCTTCAGCGCCCCCGACGCGATGCACCAATCGCTCGGCCGCATCTATGGATTGGTGCAGCAGCAGGCGGCCGCGCAGGCTTATATCGATACGCTCTGGATACTCGGAATCGCCTGCCTGTGCATGCTCCCGCTGGTCCTGCTGATGGCCAAGAACGATCCGCATAAGGCGATGGCTGCGCATTAACCGCGCCTTGTCCTCCGACCGGCTGGTGCTATGCTCACTCGCGTTTGACGTAATCGTCGCGATGCGGAGATTTGGCAGATGAGCAAGCCGCTGGATGGCATCAGGATTATCGAAATCGCGCAGGAGATTCAGGGCCCCTTCGCCGGCCTGTTCCTCGCCGACCTCGGCGCGGAAGTCACCAAGGTCGAAAATCGCGAGACCGGCGATCTCAGCCGCTGGCTGCTCGCCGAGTTAATCGGCGGGCCTGCAGTCAAAAACGCAAAGCTTTCGCATTACTTCACCGCGATGAATCGCGGCAAGCGCAGCCTCACCGCCGACCTCAAAAAACCCGAGGCCATCGCGATCGTGCGCCGGATGGTCCAGACGCATGACGTCTTGATGACCAACTATCGGCCCGGCGTGCTCGAGCGCTTGGGGCTCGCTTACGAGGAACTGCTCAAGGTGAACCCACGCATCATCTTCGCGCAGGCGAGTTCGTGGGGTCCGACCGGGCCGTGGGCGATGCGCCCGAGCCGCGATACGCTGGCGCAGGCCGCCAGCGGACTGATGTCGAAGACCGGGATGCCGGAAGACAATCCGCTGCCCGCCGGCGCGGTGATCGCGGATCAGGCGGGCGCGCTGACCCTCGCGGGTGGGATTCTCGCGGCGCTCTTCGCGCGCGAGCGCACCGGCAAGGGCCAGCGGATCGACGCCTCGATCTACGGCACGATGATCGCCGCGCAGGGCTTCGAGTTGAACTACGCCGCGCTCACCGGCGAGGAACCGCGCCGCGCCGGCCGCGGCCATCCGTTCCTGCGCGGCATCTGGGGCGCTTTTCGCACCAGCGACGGCTTTCTCTGTATCGCCGGAGTTGACGACCCGCGCTGGCCACGCTTCTGCCAGATCATGGGGATCGAGGCGCTGCTCGACGATCCCGAATGCGACAACGTCACGCGCAACTTCCGCGGCGCAAAGATCGAGAAGGTGCTCGACGACATCTTTCCGAAAAAAACCACGGCCGAATGGCTCAAAGAATTGACCGACGCCGATATTCTGGTGACCGAGGTCGCCAATTATCAACAAGTGCTGGCGAGCGAGCAGGCGCGCGTCAACGGCTATTTGCTCGATCTCGAGCATCCGGCCGCCGGCAAAATCACCGTCACCGGATGCCCGGTGACGCTCAATAACGAAGTGGCGCATCAGGCGCGGCCCGCACCCGAGCACGGCCAGCACACCGAGGAGATCCTGCTGGAGCTGGGTTACTCGTGGGAAGAAATCGGCGCGCTGCGCGACGCGCAAGTGGTTTGACACTAGGCGAAACGAAGTGGAGCCGAGCACGGGGGGCGGCGGAGTCCGCGACGCGCGGCCAACATCAGGAGTCTGCGAGCTGCGCCCAGATCGGTTGGACAGAGGAACAGAAAGCGGATTACCATTCGCGGTACTCGATAAGCCGCTAACTGAGGAGAACGCCATGGCAAAAAAGTACACCTTCGTCGTACTCACCAACGCCACCGACGGCAAAGACGCCGAGTTCAATCGCTGGTACAACGAGCAGCACATCCCCGACGTGCTCAACGTGCCGGGCTTTGTCTGCGCGCAGCGCTTTCGGATGTCTGAGACGCAGGCGGGAAAAGTCGATCAGGCCCACAAGTACCTGGCGCTCTACGAGATCGAGACCGACGATCTCGAAGGCACCCTCAAGGAGATGCGCGCGCGCGGCGGTACGCCCGATATGATCATGAGCGACGCCATCGATCTCAAGTCTGCGAATGCACGGATCTTCGTGCCGGTGGCCGAGAAAGTGATGGCGCGCGATGTTTCGCGTCCACGCCGCGCCGCTTAGCGCCATATCTCACATACCAAGGCAACATTTTGTCATTTTGAGCGCAGCGAAGAATCCCGGCCTCTCTCGCCGTCTAACCGGCACGATAGAGAGTCGTTTCCGGGATTCCTCGCTACGCTCGGAATGACAAGCTACACTTCGTTGTAGCGCACTCTCATGAGAGTTCTGGTGATTGGCAAGGGCGGGCGCGAGCACGCGCTCTGCTGGCGGCTCAATCAAAGTCCGACCGTTTGGGGAGTCTTTTGCGCGGGCGGGAATCCCGGAATCGATCAGATAGCCAAGCCGGTCGATATTTCGGTAACGGAGAGCGCCGCGCTCGCTGACTTCGCGCGCACGGAAAAAATCGAGCTTACGATCGTTGGTCCTGAAGACCCGCTCGCGGCCGGGATCGTGGACGAGTTCCAGGCGCGCGGGCTCACGATCTTCGGACCCTCGCGCGCCGCCGCGCAGCTCGAATCGAGCAAGGCCTTTGCCAAGTCCGTGATGTTGGCGGCGGGCGTGCGCACCGCAGCCGGCGAGGCCTTTACCGATCGCGATCGCGCCTTTGCCTATATCGGCCAGCATCCCGGGTCGCTCGTGGTCAAGGCGGACGGCCTCGCCCTCGGCAAGGGGGTGACGGTCTGCGACGACGGGAC
>JBOHWF010000340.1:0-2691 GCA_050736455.1 Binataceae bacterium (SeqCode)
AGAACACTGCCTCCTTGAGGAGCTCGAACAGGCGCGGTCTGGGCTGCCAGCCGAGAACCTCGACGTTTTTTAGACCGCGGGCGGCGAATCGCCGCTCCATAGATTCGCGCTCTTCAGCGGTTGCGCCAATCAACTTGAGCCGCGCATCAGTGCGCAGCTTGGACCAGGCGCCAAGCAGGGTCTCGAGCTTTTCAATTGGCGTAAAACGACCGCTGAACAGCGCGTAGCCGCCCTGGCGGGCGCCGCGCCCCGGATCCGTGGCCAGAAAATTCGGCTTCACGAACAGCTTTGCGGCCGGAACGCCGCCGGCGACGAGCTTGCTCCGAGCGAACTCGCTCGGGGTGATGTAGACATCGACCGCACGCCGCCAGGTGCGAATTAGCCAGTGCAAACTGATGGCGGAGGCAACCGCCGCCGTCTCGACTCGGGAAGCGTGGTAACAACCGTGCAGCACCGCCGGCCAGGGTACAGCGCGGCCAACGCAGTCCTCGCAAATCCGGCCGGAGCGGAAAAGATCGGCCCGCGGGCAGATCAACCGATAGTTGTGCAACGTCTGCACGACCGGCACACGCGCTCGGCGGCAGGCGTAGTAGGCCGCCGGCGAGATCATCGTCAGCGTGTTATGGAAATGGGCGATATCCGGCTTCTCTTCGCCCAACAGCCGCTCCAGTTCATGAACCGTGTCAGCCGCCCAGAAGGCCTTGGCCGCAACCCGGGCCTTGCTCAATCCGCGTTCATCAATCTCCGCATTCGATCGATGGTAATCGACCACGCGATGCCCGTGGGCTTCGAGCAACGCTTTTTCCGCCGCCACCGCGACGTCCTCGCCGCCAGGCTGGAGGTAGCGGTTATGGATGCTGAGGATCTTCACAGTCCCAGCGCGTTAACCGCCTCCGTATTGGTCATGCTGGTTACGCCGGGCTGCTGTACGATGTCGCGCAGCACCTCCTTCAGCAGGCCCCAGAGATCGTGTGAATCGATTTCCCAGGAATGGCCCCAGATGTGCACTAGACCGTGCGTGCGCCGCGCGTCTGCGATCGCAAGGCGCGTGAGGTCGCGCAGATCGGTTACGCATCGCCACCGCCAGCACCACGTCGCCAAGCCCTTCAGATTCCATTCGCGCAAGGCGTGGCGGATATGGACGGCCCGGCTGTGCGGCACGAATTGGAAGGAAGTCGGCATCTCGAATGCGTCGAACGTGCGCCCTGCGACAAACGCCGTGGTCGTCCTGCCCACGCGGTAGCCGGCCTCTCGCGCCAGACGCGAAACGTGAGAATCGAACCGGCCGTACGGGTAGGCGATGCTGGTGATTTCTTCGCCGAGAACCTCTTCCAAGTGGCGCTTCCCGTCCACCAGTTGGGGAAACGGATCAGCCGCGGTGGTGAGATCCGGGTGACTCACGGTGTGCGCGCCGATTTCCATACCAAGATTGCGCAACCGCCGCAGGTCCGCCGGCTTCATCAGTGAGTCGGCCGACGCCCTGACCGGAACGTAGAACGTGCCGCGCACGCCGTGGGCGGCGAGCAACTCCGCGACCCGAAGATCGAGCGGGTGGCCGTCGTCCCAACTGGTCGTCAAGATCAGGCTGGGTGGCGAGCCCGCAGGTTCAAAGTCTTGAAGCTTAGCCGGCCGCATGCAGGTCTCTCCCGGACCGATCGTATGAGCTTGACGAAGCCGGGCCGGTCTCCAGCGCGTCCGCGCTAATCGCGTCGGGCAAATTTTGCTGGTCGTCGGCTGGGGTCAGATCATGTGCGCGCTCGGAGAGGCATTCGTACAGCCGATAGGCGAGCGAACCCAGCCATCGGGTGCCCGCGCAGAAGTACGAATGCTCGACCACCGTGGTGCCGCCGAACGA
Organism: Binataceae bacterium (SeqCode); assembly: GCA_050736455.1. Lineage (GTDB taxonomy): Bacteria > Desulfobacterota > Binatia > Binatales > Binataceae > JAJPHI01. Next base: position 1,856 of record JBOHWF010000340.1, read on the forward strand.
GCGTTTGAACCCCGAGATGCCGTCCGCGGCCCCGATCTTGATCCCGCCCAAATCGTAGGTCGAAAAGCCCTTATCCATGTACCGCTGAAATTCGAGCCACAACATGTAACGGCCGAGTGCGCTGCAAAGTTTTGCCTCCTCGTGCCCAGCCAGCCGATAGTTCGCGCTGTACAGTAACCGCGCGCGTCCGATTTGTTCGTCCCGCAGCGCCAGGCTGACGCACATCGGCTTCTCGTCCAGATAGATCACGAAGACGTCGCCGACCGCGCGATAGCGGTCGAGCGTCGCCTTGCTCAGACTGCGGACCGCGCCACTGGCTCGCGCGAAATCATTGAAAACCATCAAAAAATCGCGCTCAGCTCGCGGGCCGTTCTGGGCCAGAGTGATGCGGCTGGCGTGCTTTTCAGCAGTCCTGATCTCCGAGCGGGTGCGGCTGCCCGCCTTCATCCCGGCCCAAATGGCGTCCGGTCCATGGGTCAGGTCGACCAGAACCGTCGCGGTAAGATGGTGGCGGACAATGGAGCCACCAGTCGCCGACGCTATGGGAGTCAGGAACAGACGCGCCGTTTCGGTTTTGCCAAGACCGTGTACTACTTCCTCAACAGTTTCGGGCGTCGGATAGAAGAAGACCCGATGCTTGGCGAAGCCGACAAATTTCCGCTCGACAACTATCAAAAGCTAACTCCTTGCTACGTTTGGTTGAGATGAAATTGGTAGTTTCGAGATTGCGGTCCGGCCGGCAAGGCGCGCGGAGACCGCCAATGTTCCGCCAAACCTTGGAGCCAGCCGAAAAGCTTGCCCGCCAAGCGCGTACGATACCCGGCCCAGCATCCCGC
>JBOHWF010000341.1:0-2189 GCA_050736455.1 Binataceae bacterium (SeqCode)
GGAATCTTGCGGCACGCCGCGGCCGAGATCGTACAGCAGGCCCAGATTCAGCGCCGCTTCGCCGTCGCCGGCAGCGGCGAGCGGCAGCCACAGATAGAAGGCCTCGTCGAACCGGCCGGCGTCGAACGCGCGCCTGGCATCGCGGTCGTCCGCGCACAACGGCGATGCGACGGCCGCGAGAACCGCAACAAGTAAGCTGGCCGTGGTCCTGCGCACGCCCGCTCGCCCCGCGGCTAGCGCCAGGTGAGTTCGGCGCGACGGTTGCGCGGCTCGGCCGCGCCGGGTGTGGTTGGGACCGGCGGTTCGGTTGCGCCCTTCGCCAGGATCTGGAAGCGTTCCATCGGGATGCCGCGCGCGACCAGCCCGCGTAGAACCGCGTCGGCGCGCTGCTGCGACAGCCGCAGGTTGCCCGCAGCCGTTCCCACCGCATCGGTCGAACCGGTGACCACCATCACGAGCGGCTTGCCGTCCCGGTAGAGCCGCGAGGCCTTGTCGAACAACGCCACGTCCTGCGGCCGCACCTTGGCGCTGCCGGCGTCGAAATAGAACACAAGCGAGCTCGGCGCCGCGGACGGCGCGGCGGGCGGCGCGGATTGTTCCGAGAGCGCCGCGCCCGTGAACAGTGCAAGCGCGGCGGCGAGTGAGATCACAAAGGCACGGGACAGCGACACGAGCGACTCCTAAGTTGATGGCCGAGAACGGCCGTTGCAAAATCGGCGACCGATCACGGAGGTCGCCTTTCCAGCACCAAAACCTCGATTGTCCCGGGGCGGGGGAGGGGCTCGCCGGGCACCGGCGGCGACAGCCGGGAGGGCCCAAACTCCGCGCCGAGGTCGTGCTCGACGCGCCTGGCGCCATCGCGATCCTCCGCGAAGAAATAGCTGATGCTGGCCTGGCCAGCGGCCCGCACGGCGGGCGCCGGGTCGCTCGCCGCCAGCCCGTCGCCGCGTAGCAGGCGCACGAGCTCGGCCGCCTCCTGCCTGGCTGCGGCGTTGTTGGGCGCGTAGATGACCAGCACGCGGATCGGCGCGTTGTCGGGGAGCAGTTCGCGCGCGCTTCCAGACGAGGAGATTGGCTCGGACGGCGGCGTCGCGATCACCGCCGCGATCAGCGCGTTCAGCGCCTGACGGCTCTCCGGCGCGGGCGAGGGCCCAGCCTGGAGCTGGGGTGGTGCCGGCTCGCTGCCGGATCGAGGCCCGGTCTGGGCAACCACCGGTACGGCAGGGGGTTCGCGCATTGTGCCGATATCTGGGCGGTGCTGGTCCCCGGCGGGCGAGATTGCACCTGTTACGTCGCCCAGTTGCTTCGAAGCAGATGGGCCTGGCTTGGGCATCCAAAGTATGGCAATGGCTCCCCATGTGACGGCGAGCACAACACTCGAGATCACTACCCCGGCGTGGCTGCTGAACGCATATTGTACGACCGCACCGAAGCGGACGATTACGTTTCTCTGATGCCATGCGCACATTATGAGATAGGCCCTTTATCCGCCAGTTGCATCTTTAAATCAGGTGGCAATGCGTCGCAAGCGCGGTCTGAGAGGCAGTAATCACGCTTTCTTCGCGTTTGACGATCAGCTCTCCTAGAAGCGCAATTTTGTCGTCGATAATCTTCGCTCACTCCGCCGCCGTGAGGTAAGGTTCGATTCCGGCGATGCATTCGCACGCGAGCTTCAAATATTCGGAATTGAGTTCGATGCCGATGTAGAGGCGGCTGACGCAAATTGCCGCCGGTCCACCATTCCCCGCAAGTCGGTGGCGGAAAAAACCAGTGGACCGGCGGCCAAAGCAATAATGATTGTTCGGTCATGAAATAGCAGGTGCGAGGCTTGGGAGGATGACCGGTTCGCCCCCTGATGTTGGTGGCCGCCATTGCAGAATAGTTGTAGCTCCTGGCCGGACGCTCGCTTTAAGTGCGGTTGTCCGGCATCACTGTCCATACGCGGCCCTGGGTCAAAGAGTTTCAAAAGCGGGATCATTTTTTTAGATGATCCTCGTGAAAGCCGGGTGCTGCAGCGAACGGCACGTGGCGTTCAATACGAATACCCGGATCGCCGAGGAGAGGTTGGCGCCGCCGCGTCCGGTCGCGGCCCGCCGGCTGATGATGCCGGCGCAAAGGTCGTGAAACATTTTGGTAAGATCGATGCCGCCTGGAACGAGCCCCGGCTTGCGAGTTTGCACGGATCCTGC
>JBOHWF010000342.1:0-7213 GCA_050736455.1 Binataceae bacterium (SeqCode)
AGGTGGTGGCGGGCGGTATTGGAGTTAGTGGCGGCAGCGTCGATCAGGACATCGAATGCGCGCAGGCTGCGATCGACGCAATCGCCAAAGCCTAGGGCGCGTCACCGGCGGCGGCTAGAGTTCTTCCTCGACCGCTTGCCGGATGCTGTTGAGAATGAACAGAAAGCTGCGCGGCTCGTTGATCTTGCCGAGCAGGGCGACTTTCGACAGCACTTGCAGTTCCTTCCTGCTGACCTGATGGCGCGCCAAAGTCCCCTTGTTGGCTTTGAACTCACGCCAGGCGTGATCCAGACGCCGCGCGGGTTCGGCTTTCGGCCGCACATTCAGAAAGCTGCGCGCCTCCGGATGCGACAAGAGGATGAGACGCTCGCGATCGAGGTCGAGGACCTGCGCGATTCGGCTCAGCAGACTCAACGAGGGCCGGCGGCGATCGAGTTCCAGGTAAGCGATGTGCGCGGCCTGCACACCGAGCTTGGCGGCGAGTTCCCGCTGCGTGAGCTGCAGCTCCGCTCGCCGTTTGCGGATAGCTGCGCCGAGCGTCTTTTTCCGTGATGGTTCGAGACTCATCGGTTGACTCCTCGACGCCTTAGCGTCGGCCCCAGCGCCCACTGCGCATTGTTATTCCGCGCTAACTACGAGTCAAGATAACAAGCTTGTACAACATACTGAATCGCGAATCAAGGGAAAGTGCGGAAGAGTTTCACTAGCGAGCTAACGGTCGCCGATGCTCTCTCGGCCCTTGACGCCGAAGCGGCGCAGAGCGAAGCTGGCCCATCCCATCATTTGAGGTGAGTTATGATCGACGTCTATTACTGGCCGACTCCGAACGGGCACAAGGTCACGATTTTTCTCGAAGAGGTCGGCCTGGAATACAAGGTCGTCCCGGTGAACATTCGCAAGGGCGAGCAGTTCCAGCCGAGCTTTCTCGCGATCAGCCCGAACAACCGGATGCCTGCGATCGTCGATCACGACGGCCCGGGCAAGGCCCCGCTGGCGCTCTTCGAGTCCGGCGCCATCCTGCTCTATCTCGCCGAAAAGACCGGCAAGCTGATGCCGACCGAAACCCGCGCGCGTTACAACGTCGTCCAGTGGCTGATGTTCCAGATGGCCGGGATCGGACCGATGATGGGGCAAGCGGGCCACTTCAAGAACGCCGCACCCGAGAAGATCCCGTATGCGATCGAGCGCTATAGCAACGAATCGCGCCGGCTGTGGGGCGTGATGGACAAGCAGCTCGGCGCCAACGAGTATCTCGCCGGTGACTACTCCATCGCCGACATCGCGAACTATCCGTGGGTCCGGAGCGCGGAGCGCGAGCCTGAGCAGCTCGAGCCGCTGCCGCATCTGCGGCGCTGGCTCGCCGCGCTCGGCGGGCGGCCGGCGGTCAAGCGCGGCCTCGCCGTGATGGCGGATCTCCCGCAGCAGCCCTTAAGCGACGAGGAGCGCTCGATCCTCTACGGCAAGAAGCAGTTCGAGAAGCACGCCTAGGGCTGTCGTCGGCGTCGAGTGCGCAGGCCAAATCCGTGCGTCGTAACGCATAAGTAGCGGATGCGCTGGGTCAACAGCGCACGATTCGGTGGTAGTGGCGGGAAGTGACGGTGACTAGCGAGCGAGTCTCAGATATAGCGAATTCCAGCTATAAGGAGGAGTGCCTGTGAGCCCGATCGTCAGTTTGGTCATTCAACTCGTGTCGGGAGCGGTTGGCGGGAATATCGCCGGCGGTCTGCTCAAGCAGTACAACCTGGGAACCGTCGGCAACTCGATCGCCGGGATTGTCGGTGGCGGTCTCGGCGGCCAACTCCTTTCCGCGGTACTGGGTGGTGGTGGCGCGGCTGCTGCCGGAGGTGGCGCTGACGTCGGCTCGATCATCACACAGGTCGTCGGCGGTGGCGTAGGTGGCGGCATCGTGATGGCGATAGTCGGGATCATTCGCCAAGCGATGGGTGGCCAGAGTACCAGCCCCTAAGCAAACTGATGTTGTCGCCGCTTCTCTGTCCGGCGCATGTCGCAGAAGCGGGACCAGAATTCCGGCGAGAGCGTCAGCCCTTCGGCAGGCCGAGCACGCGCTCGCCGATAATATTGTGTTGGATTTCGTTCGAGCCGGCCGCGATCGTCCCGCGCCGCGCCGCCAGCATCCGATGCGACCACTTGCCGCGATCGACCGCGCCCTCCGCCCGATACTCGAACTGGCTGTATGGTCCCAGCAGCTCCATCGCAAATGACTGCATCCGCAGGTTGAGCTCGCTGGTGCCAAGCTTCATGACCGAGCCTTCCGGACCCGGCGGCAGGCCGCGGATTTGGCGCGTGAGCTGCCGATAGCTCGTATATTTGAGCCCTTCGGCCTCGGTGGCGAAGCGCGCGATCCGCTGGCGGACATATTCGTCCTCCCACGCCGGGCGGCCGCCGCGCGTGACGCTGCGGGCGAGGTCAGCGAGCTGGCGGACCTCGACCATCATGTCGGTGCGGCCGCCATGAATCGTCCGCTCGAACATCATGTTGGTCATCGCCACCATCCAACCCTGATTCTTATTCCCGACCAGGTTCACTTTGGGGACCTGCACATCTTCGTAAAAGACCTGATTGAAGCCGTGCTCGCCGGTGATCTGAATCAGCGGGCGCACCGTGATTCCCGGACTTTTCATGTCCACCAGCAGGTAGCTCAACCCCTTATGCTTGGGCAGCGCGGGATCGGTGCGGCAGAGCAGTGTTGAGAAATCCGCGTGATGGGCGTTCGAGGTCCAGACTTTCGCGCCGTTGACCACGAAATGATCGCCTTCATCGACCGCGCGCGTCTCGACCGCGGCGAGGTCAGAGCCATGATTCGGCTCGGATAGTCCCTGACACCAGATCTCCTCCGCGCAGGGAATTCGCGGGATATAGCGCTGCTTCTGCTCGGGCGTGCCCCATTGCATCAGGGTGGGGCCGACGCGCGCGATCCCCTGGAAGTTGACCACCGGCGGGGCTTTGGCGCGATCGAGCTCCTGGTTGTAGATGATCTGCTGCAGGAAAGTCGCGCCGCGGCCGCCGTACTCCTTGGGCCAGTGGATGCACATCCAGCCGGCATCGTAGAGCTTGCGATGCCAGGCGCGGCGGCGCTCGAATTCGGTCTTGGTCGCCGGGTCGCTCAGTTCGCCGTCGTCGCGCCAGTCGCGCGGCACATTGCGTTCGAGCCAACCGCGAAATTCCTGACGAAAAGCCTCGTCCGCCTCGCTGAACTTGAAATCCATGGCTTCCTCCGCATCGTCTCGATGCGCCGCGCGTCTCCGGCATCGCTTTTGCGGAATGCACTGAAGCGCGCGACCCGGACAGAACACGACTTAGTAATAAAAGCCAACTGACGCAAGTTGAACGTGCGATCAAGTCAGCAAAGCCGGCGCGCGGGATCACGCGGGGCGACCGCGCAGGATTCGTGCGATCGACAGCCGCTCAAAAGTGACCAAACTTTGGCGCAAGCCGGTTTTGAGTTCCGCCACTCAGGCGTCATGAGCCTCTCGCCCACCGCCGATGCTGCAATCCGCGCGTGCAGCGCCCCGTTGTCAGCCGGCGGCTGGCGGCTATCTGCGCGAACGCTCGCCCGATCGATAATTTTCATCATGGCGATTGGACCGCGGCTCGCAGCGGCGATGCCGGCTTCGGGAACCGCCGCCGAGGACGCCCGCGCCAAAGCCCCATTCTCAAAGCTTAAGGTCAAGCCGGGTAGCTTGAGTTTCAAGAAGATCGATCTGGGTAAGCAGGCGGCGCCTGAGGGCGCCGGCTTTACCATCTCGAACGCGGGCCGCGGGATAACCCTCAACGTCACGGTGAACCCTCCCGTCGCGGGCGTGTCGTTCGTGATTACCAGTGGCGCGGGCGCCCTAGCCCTGGCCCCGGGCGCCGAGGCGACGGTGACGGTGGCGTTCTCCCCCACTACAGCCGGAAAGAAGTTCACCGACACGATTACTCTTGCGAGTGACGCGACCCGCGGAAAAAGCTCGAAGAAGGTCAAGCTCAGCGGCACGGCAACCGGCATTGCCACGGTGACGTCGCCGACCGTAACGCCTACGGCTACGCCAACGCCGACTCCAACCGCGACGGCGACTCCGACCGCGACGGCAACTCCGACCCCGACTGTAACGCCGACTGCGACGCTCACCGCGACGCCGACACCAACTGCGACGGCGACACCGACCCCCACCGCGACGGCGACACCGACTCCCACCGCGACGGCGACACCGACTCCTACCGCAACGCCAACGTCGACGCCGACCGCGACTGCGACAGCAACCGCGACGGCGACGCCGACTCCAACCGCAACGGCCACGCGGACCCCCACTCCGACGCGAACGCCAACGCCGACAACGACGCCAACCCCGACGCCGTTCGAGACGCCGAATATCATTCCCGCGGCCGCCGCCGGAGCGCCCTCCGGCGCGATCGGGTTGGCGGTCAGCGGGGTCTATGCGCTGCCGGGCTTCGTCGCCAGCTTCCCCTCGGCCTTCCCGACTCCCACCGGCGGGATAGCTGCGACGAGCCCGGTGAGTGCGCCAATCACCATGCCGACGCATTCGCTGTCACCCGGAAGGGCGACCCCGGCGCCAAGTCCGGCGGGTTTTATCGCGGCCTACGCGGCCCTCGGGAGCTGGACGGAGTCCACGCCGGGTGTCGCGCTGATTGCGATCGCCGGCGGCGTTACGGGCGGGATCATTGCTACGCCAGACGTCGTCAACTCGTGCGCCGCCGTACCCAGCGGCACTTTCGTGGCGCGCGGCGCCAACCCCGAGGCGGTCTGCGTCGCCAATGGCGCCGACATCTATCTCATCGACGGCACGACCCTGGTGAAAACTCTGACCAGCGGTGGCAGCGGCGTAGTCTTCTTCAGCGGCGGCAGTTGCACGACCTGCGGCGTGGTGATCGACCGGGTCAGCGGCAATGCGCTGATCAGCGTCGCCACCGCCGACGGTTTCGGCGGCTATCAGTTGTTCAATCTGAGCACGCAGACGCTGAGCAGTGTGATCAGCCTCGGCCCTGACGAAGCGCTCGCCGAACATTTCGCTGTGCTGCCCCTCAGCTCGGGATCATTTCTGGCGCTCTCGCCCACCGAGAACACCGTCCCACTCGACGGCGCCGACTACGCGATTCTCGCGATTGCGCCGCCATCTGCGGCCGGCGCCGGTGGTGACGATATTTTCACTTTCGCCGGCCGCTCGATCTTAACCGGCACGCTTGAGGATACGGCGGCGCTGGACTCGACCGGGATCATCTACGCGCTCGACGAATTCAGAGGCCGGCTATTCCTCGCCGACTTGACCCAGGCCTCGGTCAACACTTCTGCCGCTTCGTTCACCTGGAATGCGCCGTCGCAAATCCAGAGCCTCAGCGAATTGAGCAAGGTTGATGTGGACGCGATGGCCGTGGCGTACGGGGCGCATAAGGCGCTGGTCGAGCAGGAGTCTGGCGGCAGCTTCTTCGGCGCGATCAAACTGCCCGCGACCTCGGGGAGCGGCACGCCCGCGGCGCTCGACTGGGTGGGCGCCACCATGCCCAACGATCCGTCGGGAGCGAGCTGGAACAATCCGGCTGACCCGCATGCGCTGACTGCGGCCGATCTCGCGTTCGCCGTAACCTCGGGCGGAGTCGTCGGCGGCACTCCTCACGGCTTGGGCCTGCTGATAAACGATGCCCGCACCTACCTCGCCATCATCGACCTCGACGGGCTGCTCGCTGCGCCGCGGACGGCGGCCACGGGGACCGGCGCACACACGCTCGACCCGTCGTTCGATCTGGTGGCGAACAACGTCGTCGCCTTTGCGCCCTTCCCGTGAGGCGCCGGGAGCAGGCTCGTCACGAAAAGAAAATTGTTGCGCAAGACGATTGATACAAGATAAGAGAGGATGTCAGCGGTGTTAGATCGCGCGGCTGCTGGAGGAGCGGTCGCAGATAATGTGAACGGGATGTTCAATGCGATTGAACATCCGGGTTCGTTCATGATTAACACCGTAATGCAATGACGGAGCATTTTCCGTCCCGGGCAACCTTGCCGGCAACCGTGAGGGGATTCACATGAAGTACTGGTCCGAACTGGTAACTCGACGCGGAGGCATTTTGACGCTGCGACGCGCGCCGCGCTCACTCGCACGAATGCTCGCGCAAGTGCTGATCGTCGCGATGATGTTTACGCCGCTGCTGACGGTGGGGCTGCAGAGTCCGGCAACCGCCCAGGACAGCACCGCGGCCAAGTCACCCTTCTCAAAGCTCAAGGTCAAGCCCGGCGCTCTCCACTTCAAGAAGCTCAACCTCTCGACGACGCCGTCGGAGAGTCTGAGCTTCACCGTCTCTAACACCGGCACCGGCACCACCCTCAACGTTACGGTGGGCGCGGCCTCGGCGCCCTTCAGTGTCACCAGCGGCGGCGGCGCAGCGGCGCTCGCGCCAGGCGCAGTGGCGACCGTGACCGTACAGTTCGCGCCGGCGGTCTCGCAGAAGAAGGCGTACAAGGGCACGCTCAGCGTGACCAGCGACGCGACCAAGGGCAAGAGCTCTAAGACCGTGAAGCTCAGCGGCAAGGCCACCGGCGTTCTCCCCTCGCCAACTCCTACCGCCACGCCGACGCCAGCGGCGCCCTCAGCCGGGGCCCCGGTGGGTGCGATGGCGCTGGCGGTGACCGGAGCCTTTGCGCCACCCGCAGTTGCCGTGAGCACCCCTGCGTCATTCCCTACGCCGAGCGGCGGGATCACAGCGAAGGCCAGTCCGCGCGGAGATTCCGCGTCTCAGGATAGTGCCTCGTCGAGCGCCCCGGCGATCAACCCGGCGACTCCGGCTGGCATTATCAGCGCCTATGCGCCACTCGGAAGCTGGGACGAGCCTGCTACGGGTGTTGCGTTGATCTCGATCGCGGGCGGCGGCGCCAGTGGGAAGATCAGCACGCCTATGACTGTCAATTCCTGCGCTTCCGTGCCGAGCGGCACTTTCGTCGCGGCTAGCACGAGTCCCGAGGCGGTCTGCGTCTCCAACGGCACCGACGTCTACCTGATCGATGGCACGACGCTGGTGAAAACTCTGACCAGCGGCGGCGGCGCGAATAGCATCTCCTTCAGCGGAGGTAGTTGTACGACCTGCGGCGTAGTGGTCGATAGCATTAGCGGCAACGCGATGATCAGTGTCGCGACCGCGGACGGCAAGGGCGGCTACCAGATTCTCAACCTCGCTGCCCAAACGTTCAGCAGCGTGATTCCGC
>JBOHWF010000343.1:0-2828 GCA_050736455.1 Binataceae bacterium (SeqCode)
GACGCAGCTCGCAGACTCGCCTGCTCGTTCCGCTTCGCTCCACTAGCGCGACTGCGTTCGCGTTGCTCACTACGCTCAGAATGACAAACCGGGCCAGCGTTATTGAAGTTATTAATGGGACACAACACTAGTCAGTCATGGCGCTTTCGCTGGCGACCAACGACGTCGGAAACGGTATCCCCAGAAACGGATTCGACAGTATCGGTGTGACCGCATAGGTCAGCGTCACCTGCACGTTGGTCCCAAAACTTCTCGGCGCGATACTCGGCGTCATCGTCATCGTGTAGCCGCTGATGGTTGGCGAGGCGACGGCATCGATCGCCGTCTTCACCGCGGTCGCGTCTGCGCTCGGATTGACCGCGGCATATCTGGCGCCCTGGTAAGCGGCCTGCGTCAACGACAGCGAGGAAGCCCCGATCAGCGCGAACTGAATTCCGACCAGCAGGCCGATGAGAAACACCGGTGCGATCATGGCCAACTCGACCATCGCTTGACCGGCGCCAGGACCCCGGTATCGCCGATGGATCACTGCACCAGATAAGGGCGCATATAGGCGCCGTAATCGGTCGGACCACCGCCCGCCGACGCATACCGGCTCACGAACTGGACGAACTGCACGGTCAGCGTCGCCGCCCCGGCGGAGTTGGAAATCCCGACCAGCCAGACCATCGCAAAGCCCGTGAGGCGCACCGCGCTCGAGCCGGCATGCGAGGTACTCCAATCGACCACCGGGACCGTCACGAGCTGCGGTTCATTGCCCGCAAGGGCAGGCGGGAGAGTCGAGCCGTTGGCGCGCGTCGCGACCGCCGCGCTGATCGCGCCAAACGACTGCCCCGGCAGAGGATAGAGCCAATCGTTGACCGCCAGGTCGCACGCACAGCCGCTCGCGATATTCGTATTCAGGTTCGCGGCGGCGTCGCTACTGTGGAGCGCGCTTGACGCGCCAGTCGCGCCGTGAAATCCAATCGGAATATCGAGCCATCCAAAATTGCCAGAAGAGTAGTTCTCCGTGAGGTTGATCTGCGTGCCGAACGCCAATGCGCCGCCGTTCGGATTCGGCGGCATCGCCGCCGGAAACAGCCCGTTATGCACAGCCCCGATCGGATTGGGTCCAACCGACGTCGCCGAGGCTTTAGCGGACGAGGGCAGGGTGCGGCCCAGCAAACTCGCAAAAAAGACCGGGATGTTATTGCGTTGGATGCTGACCTGGAGGGTCTCGGCGCCTGAGGGAGCGAGGAGGGCCGTCGTTACCTCGCTCGCGAGGGCGCCGTCTAACGTGGCGTAGGTGCAGGCGACTTCCTCGGCCTCCGACCCGCCTTCGCAGCCCGCTGCGATGAGCGGTGGCGGTGGCGGATTGGGATAGAGTTGCGCAGCGCCGGCGAGTGCCGCGGCGTCGGCAGCCTGCTGTATACGCTCGAAATTGTAATAGGCGACGGTCACGTCGGCGGTCAGCGCCATCGCGCCGAGGATCGTGACCACGGCGAGAGTGAAAAGAACCGCGGTCTGTCCCTTAATGCGATGCTTGAAGTTTCTATGATTTGGAGCGATCGATGTCATATATGCTTACAATGCGTTACGCACCATATGTGTCTCTTACGCGAACTGTATCCACGCGAGAGATTCGAGGCAACAGCTTGGTCCCGTTGACGATCGAGGCTATTTTCGCGCAGTTTCAGCCGCGAGCGCGCGGGCCGATTGCTCCAGAAATTGGCGCCCGTTATTTTCTCCAATCAGTGTATCGGCGACCTTCGCGAGCCAGCGCAGTTCATTGGTGTCGCGACCAATTTCGGGCACGGCGGTCAACGAAATGCGTGATGAAATCTCGCGCGCGAAGCGCGCCGCTTGACCGATCGCCGCGGATTGCGCCGCCACATAGTCTCCAAAGAACCGCGCGATCGGGTTGAGGCGTCGATCGGTTGACGCGAGCGCTTGCACTGCGGCCGCCTCTCGCAGATACGCCGGGATGCGTTCAGGTGTCTGCGACAAAGCCTCAAAGTGCCTTTCGTCGGCGACGCGGTTGATTACAACTGCGGCGAGCCGCAGCCTGGCCGACTTGATCTGGCGCGCGATGGCGCGGGCCCCATCGAGGCGATACTTTTCCGCGGTCGTGACCAGCACGAAGTTGACCGCAGGCGAGTGGATCAGCGCGCCCGCCTCGAGCATCCGAGCGCGAATCGCGTCGGTAGATTCGGCGGCGGCGGCAAAAAATTCCGCGATCGCGGAAAGCGGTCGCGCGCCGGCGAAATTCTCAATCTGCGCCACGACCAAACGGGCAAGCCGGTTGCTCAGCGGCGCGCGGTTGCGCCCGCTCTGGGCGGTCCAGTGCAGCAGCCAGCGGGCCGCTCGTGAATCGAGCAGACGGGCGAGATGTTCCGGCGCCTCGACAAAATCGAAGGCCTGCTGGGCCGGCGGCGTATCGACGACCTCGATCGCGAAGCTTTGGCGCTCGTGCATCGTGAGCAGTTGTTCGACCGCGGCGTAGGCTTCCGCCCCGGCGAAGCGATCCGTGAGATTTCGATAAAAGCTGCTTTGCAAAATTTGCCGGCGCGCGCCCGGTCTTGGGACGAAACGCTCGACCATCCCGTCCCAGGTGGCTTTGACGTCGAGGCTGGCGGCCGCCAGCGCCAGGCGTGCGTCGAGACCGGCGGCGCGCAGGCGGCGTGCCTCGAGCGGTCGCGGATGCGCCTCCAGCCGCGCGATGCCGAGGGCGTCGCGCAGCCGCCGCGCGGGATCGACCGTCAAGACCCCTGTGCTGAAGCCCGCCCGCGCCGCGGCCACTCCCAGCGCTGCGGCGATCGTGGTCTTGCCGACGCCACCCGCGCCGAGAA
>JBOHWF010000344.1:0-4705 GCA_050736455.1 Binataceae bacterium (SeqCode)
GTGAATAGAGCTTGAGATTCGGGCGGGTCAGGTGCGCAGTCATCTCGAGCATCGCGGCGATGCGTTCGGGGCGCTCGGGATGGAGCCGGCCCGGGACGTGGTCCATGTATCGGCGATCGGCGACGAGAGCAGTGCGCTTCATCGTTTGACACCCCGGAGATGGTCCATGATCATTAAATCTAGCGCGACTGGACGCGCGAACGTCTGAGCGCGGAGGTTGGCCGCGCGAGCCGGATAGTGGGCATAGCCGAACTCATCGTTGTTCTAGTTGTTGCGCTCATCGTGGTGCCGCCGGAAAAACTGCCGGAGGTCATGCGGACCGTAGGCAAAGTTTTGCGGGAATTGCGCCTCGCGAGCAACACCGTGATGCGCGAATTGAGCGACGTGGCCGCAGATCCACTGTCGATCAGGCAGCCCCCGGCGGCGATCGCCAAACCGTCGCTCACGGCGCCGCCCTCTCCATCCCCCGCGCAATCGCAGGCGCCTGACGGCGAATCGTGACCGATCAAGAGCTGACGCCGGCGGCCGGGCCCCAGCCGAACGACGGGCGGATGCCCCTGCTCGAGCATCTGAGCGAATTGCGCAGCCGCTTGATCCGGGCCGTGATTGCTGTGGCCGTCGGCTTCGTGATCGCTTATGGCTTCGCCGATGAGCTTTTCAGGCTATTGGCCCAGCCGCTGCATCAAGCCGCGCACGGCCCGGTTTTGCTGATCGGTACGGGCGTAGGCGAGGCCTTTTTCACGAAGATCAAGGTGGCGCTGATTGCGGGCTTGTTTGTCGCGAGCCCGGCGGTTTTTTTCGAGATCTGGCGCTTCATCGCCCCAGGTCTGCATCAGTCAGAGCGGCGGATGGCCGGGCCGTTTGTGATCGCGGCGACGCTGTTTTTCGCCGCCGGCGGATATTTTTGCTGGGCGGTCGTATTTCGTATCGGTTACGCTTTTTTTCTTGGTCAGTACGCGAGCATCGGGGTGACGCCGACGTTGCGGGTCAGCGAGTATCTGGCTTTTTCCGCCAAGTTGCTGCTGGCCTTCGGCCTGACCTTCGAGATGCCGATATTTGCGTTTTTCCTGACTCGCGTCGGTGTGATCGATTATCGTCTGATGATTCATCATCTGCGCTACGCCGTCCTCGCGATCTTTGTGGTCGCGGTGGCGCTGACGCCGCCCGACATGATCTCGCCCTTTCTGCTGGCGATTCCGTTGCTGGCGCTCTATGGCTTGAGCGTCGGCGTGGCGTATTTCTGTCGCACGCGGGCGGAAAATCTCGAGGGGTTATCTCAGTATGGCGACGCTTGAATATCTGCCAGTCGCGAGCGGCGGACCGGGTATTTCGCCGCGCTGGACCCATAGCGCGAAGGATGTCGTGGGCACGGCATATTCGGCCTCGAGCCGCGTGTGGTTTACGGTGTCGAACGGAGTGATCAGCGAGGTTTACTACGCCACGCTCGATCGTCCACAGATCCGTGATTTGCAATATCTGGTCACCGACGGCGAGACCTTTTTCCACGACACCCATCGCAACCTCGAGTCGACGATCGAATATCTCGGCGAGCATGGGCTGGGCGTGCGCATCGTCAACGCCGATCGCGAAGGGCGGTATCGCATTGTGATCGAAGCGATCGCCGACCCGCATCAGCCTTGCGTGCTGCTGGAGACCCGTCTCGAAGGCGATCCGGCGTTCGTCAGCAAACTGCGCCTGTACGTGCTGCTCGCGCCGCATCTCGAAGTCGGCGGCTGGGGCAACAACGGCAACGTCGCGCAGATCGCGGGACGCGAGTTTCTGACGGCGCACAAGGGCGGGACCTGGCTGGCGCTGACAGCCACCACGCCCTTCGTCCAGCGCTCGTGCGGTTATGTGGGCGCCACCGATGGCTGGCAGGATCTGTCGAGGAACTTCAAACTCGATCAGATCTTCGCCTCCGCGCCCGACGGCAATATCGCGCTGATTGGCGAAATTGATTTGCGCGGCGACGCGCGCTTCACCCTGGCGCTCGGCTTTGGCCACACCCTGCATCACGCGGTGACGACGGTTTTTCAGTCGCTGGGCACGCCCTTCGCTCAGCATCGCGAGCGTTTCCTCGAGCAGTGGTCGCGCGCGACCAGGAAATTGCGTGCGCTCGAAAAGCTCAGCGGTGACGGCGGGATGCTTTATCGGCGCAGCCGTGAGCTGATCCTGACGCATGAGGACAAAAGCTATCCGGGCGCGCTGATCGCCTCACTGAGTATTCCGTGGGGTGAAGCCAAGGGCGACGAGGATTTGGGCGGCTATCATCTGGTGTGGACGCGCGACATGGTCAACAGCGCGACGGGACTGATGGCGGCCGGCGATACAGAGACGCCACTGCGCGCTTTGATCTACCTGGCCTGCTCGCAACTCGCGGACGGCAGCTTCCCGCAGAATTTCTGGGTCAATGGCGATCCATACTGGACCGGCATCCAGCTCGACGAGGTCGCCTTTCCGATCATGCTCGCGTGGCGCTTGCACAAGGCCGGCGCGCTGGCGGATTTCGATCCCTACCCGATGGTGAAAGCGGCGGCGGCGTTTCTGGTCGAGCGCGGCTGCGTGACGCCGCAGGAGCGCTGGGAGGAAAACAGCGGCTATTCGCCTTCGACGCTGGCGAGCAATATCGCAGCGCTGGTTTGCGCCGCGGCGTTTGCGCGCGAACATGGCGACCTCGTGCTGGCGGGTTTCTTGGCGGATTTCGCCGATTTCATCGAGGCGCACGTCGAGGCGTGGACGGTCACTCATCACGGCGTAATCGTCCCGGGGATCGCTCGGCACTACGTGCGGATCAACCCGGAAGATCCCGCCAATCCCACGCCCAACGAAGATCCCGATCAAGGCACGATTACGCTGCGCAACCGCGCGCCGGGCGAACGCACGGATTTTCCCGCGGCGGAAATCGTCGATGCGGGTTTTCTCGAGCTGGTGCGCTACGGCGTTCGGCGGGCGGGCGATGCGCTGATGGAGGATTCGCTTCGCGTAATCGACGCGGCGCTAAAGACCGAGTTTTCGGGCGGTCCGTGCTGGCGTCGCTATAATTACGACGGTTACGGGCAGCAGGACGACGGCGGACCGTTCCTCAACTGGGGCCGTGGACGGCCGTGGCCGCTGCTGACCGGCGAACGCGCTCACTATGAGCTCGCGGCCGGCCGCGACGTCCGCCCATATATCCGCGCGCTCGAGAGCTTCGCGACGGCGACGCGGCTGCTGCCGGAGCAGATCTGGGATCAGCCGGATTTGGCGTCCGCGCATATGGTTTACGGCAAACCGACCGGCGCGGCGATGCCATTGATGTGGGCGCACGCGGAATATATCAAGCTGCTGCGCTCGACCGACGACGGCCAGGTCTTCGATCGCATTCCGGAGGTGGCTGAGCGTTACCTGCGGCCGCAACGCCGGCCGCCGCTCGAGGTCTGGAAATTCAATCGGCAGGTGCGCGCGATTGTGGCCGGGGCAACGCTGCGAATCCAGGCCGGAGCGCCGTTCACTCTGCATTGGGGCCGCGGCGACTGGTCGAACCCGGTTGATTCGCCCGCCTACAACACCTCGATCGGGATAAGCTTCGTCGATCTCGTGACCAGCGCCGGCGAGACCGAGCCGCTGCGGTTTACCTTTCACTGGTCGGAAGGCAATCGCTGGGAGGGGCGCGATTTCGCCGTCGCGGTGCGCGAGCCCTAGGCGGCATCCAGCCGGATGATCGAGAAGTCGGCGGCCAGCGCGTCGAGCAGCGCCTCGACGTCGGCTCGCGTTTCCGGGGCGAAGTAGAGCTTCAAGTGATGAAGGCGCGGATCCTCGGTGCGCAAGGTTGCAAGGTTGTCGTAAGACTCGATGATCGCCTTGAACAATGCGATTTGCTTCGGCGGGATGGCCAACGCGATCGTGCTCGCGCGCGTGGAAGTATCATGAGCCGGATGGTCTTGCGCGTTGCTCATCTTCTCTCCGTCGATGCGTACTGAGGCCGCCGGTCAGGCGCCGCGCCGACTACCACAAGTCATCTTCGTAACCGGCAAGGGCGGCACCGGCAAGAGCACGGTCGCCGCGGCGCTGGCTCTCGCACTCTCACGCAGACGAGCAGTAACGCTGGTCGAGCTCGATCCGCGACGGTCAAGCGCAGATGTAGCTGGTCCCACTTCACCGCTCGTGGGCCGCAACTTTGAGCACCGGGTGCTGACCGCGGGTGGCGAACTGCAGGCCTTTATCGAGCGGATCGTGCCGTTGCGCGCGATCTCGCGGCGGATGCTGCGAAGTCGCACCTTCGGGCTGGTCACCGCGGCCCTGCCGGGGCTCGAAGCGTTCCTGATGCTCGAGCGGATTCGGCTGATGGCAGAGGAGGCTGCGGCCGATCGAGCTATTGTGATCGACGCGGCGGCCACCGGCAGCGCGCTCGAAATGTTGTCGGTGGCGAACGGCGTCAAGCGCATCGCGCCGTTCGGGACGCTCCATCGACTCGCGAGCGAGGTCGAGGAATTTATCCGGGATGGCGCGCGTTTCGGGGTGCTGCTGACGCTGCACGCAGAAGAACTCGCGCTGCGCGAGACGGTCGCGGCGGCGCCAGCGCTAACCGCGCTGGGCATCAGATGCGCCGGCGCGGCGCTCAACAACGCGACCCCTGCGCTGTTTTCCACCGAGGAGATTGGAAAGCTGCAAGGGCTCGAAGGCCATCGCCGGTTGGCGGAGCGGCGGCGCGCGGCCGCCGCCGAGG
>JBOHWF010000345.1:0-13750 GCA_050736455.1 Binataceae bacterium (SeqCode)
GTATAGGCCTGTGGGTAAGTCTCGTTTGTGAATTCACTCCGGTCAATGAAGCAAAACCTTCAGAGGAGGCTCAGGATGAACGGGGTCTGGCAAAAAGCTGGGGACCGCCTACGCGAGAGAATGGGGAAAGTCGGCTTTGAAACCTGGATTGAGCCGCTCAAATTCATCGCGCTGGAGGAACAAACCGCCACCATCGAAGCGCCCAACAAGTTTTTCTGCGATTGGATTAGCAGCCACCACCTCGAGCTGTTGCGCGAGGCGATCGCGGCTGCGGCGGGCGAAGCGGTCGTGGTCAAATTGACGGCGAATGCCGCGGCCAACAGCAATGGTTACGGTAACGGACATCATCGGAAGGCGGTCGCGGCGAGCCGCGGCGCCGCGCCGCCGCCGGTCGAAGGGGCGGAACGGCGCGGGCTCCATCCGCAACTCACGGCGCGTTACACCTTCGCTGAATTTGTGGTGGGCTCGAGCAACCAGTTCGCCCATGCCGCGGCGCAGGCGGCGGCCACTCAGCCCGGCACGAAATACAATCCGTTGTTTCTGTACGGCGGCGTCGGCCTGGGCAAAACCCATCTCGCGACCGCGATCGGCCACCAGATATGGTCGGCCAGCGGACGGACGCGCAAGGTCCTGTTCATGCCGGCCGAGGTTTTTATGAACGAACTCATCAGTTCCCTGCGCGGAGACCGGATGAGCGAATTTAAGGAGAAGTTCCGCCGCGCCGACACCTTGATCCTCGATGACGTGCAGTTTCTGGCTGGGCGCGAGCGCACGCAGGAGGAGTTTTTTCATACGTTCAACTCTTTGCACGCCGATGGCCATCAGATTGTTTTGACCTCCGACAAGGCGCCACGCGACATCGCCGGGCTGGAGGAACGGCTGCGCAACCGCTTTGAATCGGGTCTGCTGGCCGACATCGCGGCGCCGGACCTCGAGACCCGGGTCGCGATCGTGCAGAAAAAAGCTGCGGCTGAGCGCCTCGACCTGCCCGCCGAGGTGGCGCTCTGGATCGCGCAAAACATCTGCTCGAATGTGCGGGAGCTCGAGGGCTCACTCATGCGGCTGGTGGCGCTGGCCTCTATTGGCCACTTGCCGATCACGGTGGAATTCGCCCGGCAGGCCTTGCGCGACATGGTGCGTTCGCATGAATTCAAGCCGGATATCGAAGTAATCCAGAAGATTGTCGCGGATTATTTCCATATCCGGCTCGCGGATCTCAAATCCAAGAAACGCACGCAGCACATCGCCTTCTGCCGCCAGGTCGCGATGTTCATCTGCCGCAAGATGACTGACAGCTCGTTTCCGACGATCGGCGAGCACTTCGGGCGTGATCACTCGACGGTGATTCATGCGTATAATCTCATCGCGCGGCGGATCGCGAGCGATTCGGCGTTTCGCTTTGCGATCGAGAAAATCGAACGCGAATTGAAGGTCACGCACCCCAGCGCCGCGTGAGGTTCCGCCGATGAACAGCTTGTCGAACGATCTGGGGATAAGCGCGGGAAAAGCCGCCCGCTGTCCACTGCCGATCGCAACGCGCCGGCGATGCGCTCGAGCACACGGCATTCCGACCACAAGGTTACCAGCGGCGAATGTCATGGTGTGGCGGCGATTTGCGGAGCCTATCAACAAATCCACAGCCCCTTCTATTACTGTTCCATTTCTTTAAATTTAATTAATCAGAAATAGCAGAGCGGAGAACGCATACCAGAAATGGCAACGGAATTGATGATCGAGCGGGCATCGTTTATGAATGGCCTCGGGATGGTTCAGGGGATCGTCGAGCGCCGCAACACGGTGCCCATTCTCGGGCATGTTCTGCTGGATATAACGCGCAACCAACTCGAACTCTCGGCCACTGACCTCGAGGTGGGAATTCGCACGCGGCTTGAGTGCGAGGCCGGCGCGGCGGGCAGACTGACGCTGAACGCGCGCAAATTGTTCGAGGTCGTGCGCGAGGCCAACGGCGACAAGGTCAACCTCAAGGTGCTCGAGAATGATACGGTTGAACTCAAGTGCGGCCGCGCGCGCTTCAAGATGCCGGGACTGGATCCGCGCAGCTTTCCCGCGATGCCGGCGCAGAACGTCAAGGCCGAGGGCGCGAAGTTGGCAGCCCGCAGCGAGCTTAAGGTCGATTCCCCGGTGCTGGCCGCGATGATTGATCGCACAATCTTCGCCGTCAGCCCCGACGAAGCCCGCTATAACCTGAGCGGGGTTTACATCGAATCGCCCGAGCCGGGCATCGTCAGGATGGTCGCCACCGACGGCCATCGCCTCTCGATGATCGATCGGGAAGTCGCCGGCTTTGCCATGAGCGGCGGCGCGATCATCCCGCGCAAGGGACTCGCCGAATTGCGCAAATTGCTCGAGCAGGCGGGTGACGCTGCGGCCGCGCTGGTGATCGACAATAATCTGGCTTCGCTCACGCGGGGCCGCACTGAAGTTTCGATGCGCCTGGTCGAGGGCGAGTTCCCGGATTACCGCGGAGTTGTGCCCAAGGAATCGCGCTATCAGATTACTGTCGGGCGGGAGGAGCTGCTCGGCACAATCAAACGCGCCGCGATTTTCTCCAACGAGCGCTACCATGGCGTCAAGCTGGGATTTGCCGCCGGCGTCTTGACCATCTCCTCGACCAGTCCCGAGATGGGCGAGGCCAGCGAGACCCTCGACGTTGACTTCAACGGCGCAGAGTTTTCGGCCGGCTTTAACGGCGCTTACCTGCAGCAAGTCTTGAACGTGCTGAGCGAGGGCAACCCGATCCTCGGCATGACCGACGAGGTCAGCCCGGGCGTAATCACTTGCGACGCCGACTCGCGCTTCAAGTACGTCGTGATGCCGATGCGGCTATGATCCGGGATTGGGACTAGTGGAGCGAAGCGGAACGAGCAGGCAGCCTGTCCTGAGTCCGTCGAAGGAAGTCTGCGAGCTGCGTTCAGAGTAAAAGAGCGCGTTCCACTGTTCCGGCGCGCTTGATGCATGATTCGGTCAATACTGCGAATGCCGCGGCGGATCTCGAGCTTTTCTGGCGGCGCGCGATGCGCTGTCAGGTTTGCCCGTCGATAGCTCCGTGGCGGAAATTTCCCTCACGCGCGCGCGGTAATCCGGCCCGTGGCCTGATGATTCTCGGCGAGGCGCCGGGCCGCGTCTCGCTCGAAAACCGCCGACCCTTCTCCAACCCGCGCAATCTCACCGTGCGGCGCGCCGCCGCGCTGGCGCTCGCACCGAAGACGGTCGCGGTCGAAGAGCTGTTCTATTTCAGTGATGCGGTCAAGTGCTGGCCGGCTTCCGCCAGCGGTGCAAATCGTTCGCCCAGCGCGCTTGAAACCGCGACTTGCGTCAAGCGTCATCTCGCCCGCGAACTCGCGATCGTTCATCCCAAAGTCATCTTTGCCTTCGGGGCGCGCGCGGCGTCCGCCGCCCTGGGACGCCCGATCAAAATCGCGGAGGTCCACGGCTCGACGATCGCGCATCCGGCAGGCTACCGGGTTATCCCGCTGATGCATCCGTCAACCATCAACATCGCCGGGATGCGGCGGGTCGGAATCCTGAGCCTCGACGACTATACCGCGCGGCTCGCCGGGCTCTTCCGCCGCGAATTATCGGCCACGCTCACTTGAGCCGGCGCGAGGGCGCGGCGCGGGTCGCCTCGGTCATCCCGCGTGTCACGGCCGTCGTGCCGAAGCGTTGCGCCACCTGATCGAGGGCGCGATTCAGCCGGTTCGCCTTCGCGGCCTGCGCCTGCCAGCCGTCGAACAGCCCGAGTTGCGCCGAATCGGGACGTTCGAGGTTGTGAGCCTGGATGCCGGCCAGCCGGATCCGATCGTCTTTGCCGACGCGCTCGAGCAAGGCGATCGCAGTATGCGCGATCGCGGCGGTATCGTCGGTCGCCGAGGTCAGCGAGCAGCTTCGCGTCAGCAGCGGATAGCGGCCGCCGCCGAGCGGTCGGGCAAGCTTGAGCTTGAGGGTGATCGTGCGGGCCTGCACCTGGTCGGCGCGCAGCCGCCGGCCGAGCGCCTCGGCATGCGCGATCAGGGTGCGCTTCAACTCGAGCGCATCGACTGCCAGATCGCGCTCGAAGGTGTTCTCCTCGCCGTAGGATTTGCGTTGCCAGGCGCCGACCACCGGACGCGGATCGCGGCCGTGCGCGAGCTCGTACAGATGCGCGCCGAAGGAGCCGAAAGCGCCGCGCAGCGCGGCAACGTCGCGTGCCGCCAAGTCGCCGATCGTGAGGATTCCCGCCTGTTGCATCCGCGCGAGCGTCACGCGGCCCACGCCCCACAGCCGCTCGACCGGCAGCGGCGCCAGGAATTCGCGCAGGTACTCCGGGCCGATCGTCAGCAGCCCGTCGGGCTTGGAGAGGTCGCTCAGGATTTTCGCCGCCATCTTGACCGGCGCGATCCCGACCGAGACCACCAGGCCGGTGCGTTCGAGCACGCGGCGCTTGAGCGCGCGGCCGACCTCGAGCGGAGCGCCCAACAGCCGGCGCGTGCCACTGAGATCGAGAAACGCCTCGTCCAGCGACAACGGCTCGACTACCGGGCTGAAGGCCTCGAAGACCTCGCGAACCGCGCGCGAAATTTCGGCGTAACGGGTCATCCGGCCGGGCACAAAGATGCCTTCAGGACAGAGTTGATGGGCCTGCGCGGTCGGCATCGCGGAGCGCACCCCGAAGCGGCGCGCCGCGTAAGAGGCTGAGGTGACGACGCCGCGGCGTGAGCTGCCACCGACGATCACCGGCTTGCCGCGCAACTCCGGATTATCGAGTTCCTCAACCGACGCATAGAACGCGTCCATGTCGGCATGGGCAATCACGCGCTCCCAGTTCGCGCCCGTGCCATCGTAAGAATTGGCGATGGTCATCGGCATCGACTTTACCTTAACGCAGCTCGCAGACTCTTAACTTGGCCGCGCCTCGCAGACTCGACCGCCCCCTGTGCTCGCTCCGCGCGGGAGCCGCGCCCCGCTAGTGCACCGACGCGATCGCCGCCTCTGCCGCAGCTTCGCCCTGGCGCACACAGTCGGGGATGCCCACGCCGTCGAGATAGGCGCCGGCGAGGAACAGGCCCGCGTGACGCGCAAGCCGCACGCGAATCGCGCGGACGCGGTCGAGATGGCCGACCGCATATTGCGGCATCGAGTCCGGCCAGCGCCTGACGCGGGCGAATGCGGGCGGGGCGGTGACGCCCAGCAGGGACTGGAATTCGGCGCGGGCCGCGGCGACCATCGCGGCGTCACTGAGCGTCATCATCGCGCTGCTCAAGGCGCCGCCAAGGAAAACCCGCGCGAGGATCATGTCTGCGGGCGCGCGTCCGGCGAATTTGAGACTCGAAAAACTGCCGGCAATGATGCTGCGCCGTTCGATCGCCGGAACGACGAAGCCAAAGCTCGCCGGCGGAGCGGAGAAATCCGTCGCGCGAAAAGCGAGATTCACCGTCGCCGCCGAGGCGTACCGAATCCCCTCGAGTTCCGCGGCGAGGGCCTTATCGTGAGGACGCATCAGCAACGCTGCGACCGCGGCCGGCGAAGCGCAGATGATTGCGTCGGCGTCGATCGGTGCGCCCTCCGCGAGGCATATCCGCCATCCGGCGGGACGGTTGCGTTCGAGCGCGGCGACGCGACGTCCGCGCAGCACGACGTCGCCGAGGTTAGCGGCGAGCGCCTCGACCAGCGCGCCGACGCCGCGGCTGAAACTAACAAAGAGACTCCAGCGCGCGCCGCTGACGCGACGGCTCTCGGACTCACGCCCGCGGGATGCGGCGCGCAGGCCCATGACGAGGCTGCCGTACTGCCGCTCCATCTCGACGAAGCGCGGCATCGTGGCCGCGGCGCTCAGGCGTGCGGGATCGGCGGTATAGATGCCGGCGGCGAGCGGCTGCGCGACGCGCTCGAGCACCTCGCGGCCAAGCCGCCGCGTCACCAGCGCACCGAGGCTCTCGTCGGTCGTCGAGCGCCGGCGCGGTATGAACGGTTCGAGCAACATCCGCAGCTTGCCCCGCAGGCTGAAGAGCGGACTGCGCAGGATCGGAACCAAATACGTCGGCGCCATCAGGCTGAAGCCCGCGGGAATTTCGACCAACCGGCCATTGCGCACGACCAGCGTCCTACGGAATTGCTCCTGCGTTCGCACGATCGTGCTCGCCAGGCCCAGGCGCTCGGCCAAATTCAGCGCCCAGGGCTTTTCGGAAAGGAACGAATCGGCGCCAGTCTCGATCACGAAGCCGTCGGAATGAACCGTTTCGAGCGCCCCGCCCACACGGTCGCTCGCCTCAAGCAGGCTCACTTCGAGCGGCTCGTGGTGGGCGCTGGCGAGTTCGCGTAAGCGATGAGCCGCGGCCAGCCCGGTGATGCCGCCGCCGATCACCACGATTCGCCGAGGCTGAGCCGCCGTGCTCATCGAGCTAACCCGTGCCGGCGAGCGACGCGAGCGCGATTTCCGCAACCAGCTCCACGAAACCCGGATGGTCGCCGACGGTCGCCGCGCGATACATCCGGACTCCCGCGGCGCGAGCGAAGGCCGCCGCTTCCACGTCGAGGTCGTAGAGCACCTCAACATGGTCGCAGAGGAAACCGAGCGGCATCACGATTTTGGGCCGGGAGTTGGCGACGATGACCGCGCGGACGTCGGGTTCGAGCCAGACATCGCGCGGGCTGCCGCTGCGGCTCTGAAAGGCCAACTGCCAGCGGTCGCGGCCGACCGCAGCCGCCGCCAGCGCCGCGGTCTCGCGCAACTGCACGACATATTGAGACGCCGCCGCCATCGCGGCCGGGATACTGTGCGCAGTGAAGACGAGCTCCGCCTCGTCGCGCTCAGCTCGATCGAGCCGCGCCAGCGCCTCGCAGATGCGATCGGCCGCTGCGGCGATGAATTGCGGACGGCGGTGCCATGGTGCGGGATAGAAAATCGCCGGGGCGCTCGCGCCAATCGCGTCGCAAGCCGCGGCGGCCTCGCGCTGATAGCGTTCCCAGCTCGCGTCGGCTCGAAAGGCCGAGAGGATAAAGCCGCACACCCGCCGTGTTCCGCGAGCGACGAGCGAACGGATCGCATCCTCGATGAACGGCGCGGCATTTCGCATTCCGATCGCAACCGGAATTTCCAGCGCGCGCCGGCGAAGCGCTTCGCGCACGCTTTCGGCCAATTGCCGCGTAAGGTTGTTGTACGGCGAACATCCGCCGAAAGTTTCGTAGTGCCGCACGACTTCCTCGTAACGCTCGCGCGGGACCGGCCGCCCCGTCAGCACGCGATCAAGGAATGGACGGACTTGCGCGGGTTCCTCCGGGCCGCCGAAGCCGATCAAGAGAATGGCGTCGGCTGACGATGACTCATTCATCTCCGGCTCAGGTCATGCACCGCGTCGATCAGCGCGATCACGTGGTCCACCGGAGTCTCGGGCAGGATCCCGTGGCCGAGGTTGAAGATGTGGCCGGGGCGCTTCGCCGCCTGGTCAAGGATTATCCGTGCGCGCCGCCGAATCTCCGCCGGTTCGGCGAATAACGCGACCGGATCGAGATTGCCCTGGACGGCGACGTCGTGGCCGAGTCGCCGCCACGCCTCGTCGAGCTCGACGCGCCAATCCAGCCCGATCACGTCGCCGCCCGCTTCGCGCATCAGCTCGAGCAGATTTCCCGTGATCGTGCCGAAGTGAATTACCGGCACCGGCCCGCGCACCGCTGCGATCACGCTATGGGTATGCGGCAGAACGAAACGGCGGTAGTCGTCGGGGCCGAGACTGCCGACCCAACTGTCGAACAACTGGACCGCGTCGGCGCCGGCCGCGATCTGCATCTGCAGGTAGTCGACGGTGACGCGCGCGAGCGTGTCCATCAGGCGATGCCACGTCGCAGGCTCCTGATACATCAGGGTTTTCGTCGCCTGGTACTGGCGCGACGCGCCGCCTTCGATCAGATAGGACGCGAGCGTAAACGGCGCGCCGGCAAAACCAATCAGCGGCGTGCGCTCGCCGAGCTCGCGCTTGACCAGGCCGATCGCCTCGCCGACAAAGCCCAGCGACTCGTGCGCGTTCACTGGCGGGATCTGCTCGAGTTGCGCGAGGGTCCGAATCGGCCGTTCGATCATCGGGCCATCGCCCGCTTCGTAGCTCAGCCCCACCCGCATCGGAATCAGCGGCAGCAGGATATCGGCGAAGATGATTGCGGCGTCGACGCCGAGCCGCCGCGCCGCGGTGACCGTCACCTCGGCCGCCAGCTCGGGCCGCCGGCACATTTCGAGAAAGCTGTTCTGCTCGCGCACGCGCCGGTATTCCGGCATGTAGCGGCCCGCCTGGCGCATCAGCCAGATGGGCGTGTAGGGGACCGCCTGTCGCCGGCAGGCGCGGATAAAGACACTGCCGCCCAGCGGTAGCGTGGCGACGGCGGCGGTGTGGCCCGGCGATTCGGCGAGCGGGCTGGCGATCGTGATTGTCGCCGACGCGCCGCGCTTGGTTGCGAGAAGCCCAGCGCTCGCTGCCGCGGTCTCTTTCACGAGATGACCGAGTTTCGGATGAGTCGGCTCGACATCAATCGTGATTGAGTATGCGCGCAGTTGCTCGGAGCAGACCGGCCCGATCGAGGCGACCACGGTCGCGGCCAGGCCGCGCCGCAATGACCCGCCCAAGGCTTCCGCCTCGGCCACCCGAATCACATTGGTGACCTGAATCGAGCTGGTGAACAGTACAGCGCCCGCCTCACCGCCGGCGATCGTGCGAATCGCCTCGCGCAGCGGCGCGCGATCGGCCGGCAGGGTCCAGCGATAGACCGGGACCGCCGTCACCTCGGCGTTGCGCGCCTCGAGGCCAGCCATCAGGTCGCGGTTGGTGACGCCGTACTCCTGCACTGCGACGCGCTTGCCGGCGAGCGCGAGATTGCGGTCGAGCGCGTCGAGGATCTCGCGCCAGGTGTTGGGCTCGGCGACGGCGAGGCCGGGTTCGAGCCCAAGCGCGCGCATCGCGGCGACCGGCTTGGGCCCGCGCGCAACCGTCAGCGCGCGCGCGAGCGCCGCGACCAGCGCCGAACGCGGATAGCGCGTCTCCATCACGCGGAACAGTTCGCGCACGCCGACGCCGGTCAGAAACACCACCACGTCGAACTCGCCCGCCAGCAGCCGCGCGGCGAAGTCGAGCGCTGCGGGATTCTCCTCGAGCGGCGCCTCACGCATCGCCGGCGCGATCAGCGCCCGCCCGCCGAACCGCTCGATCAATCTGGCGGTCTCCGCCGCCATCCGATTCTCGAAGGCGACGACCAGCATCCCGCCGAAGTCGGCGGCCTGGCGGTCGTCGGAGGATGCACCCGCTTCCATCAACTTTCGCTCGCGAAGACTTGGCCCGCACTTCACTCTAGCAAGCCGTCGCGAAAATTCTTATGGCTTACGCAGCGTGATCTGAACGCAGCTCGCAGACTCGCCTGCTCGGCTCCACTGTGTTCCGCCTGGCGCTACCTCTTTTGCCAGACTCGCCGTAGCTGTGTTACGACTGCGGGCATGAGTACATCTGAAGCGGTAGTTCTGATCGAGAAGCAGGAAGGCATCGCGACAGTCACTCTCAATCGCCCGGAGAAGCTCAACGCGCTGAACCGCGAGTTGCGCGGAGCCTTCTGCGCCGCGATGCAGGCGTTGCGCGACGACCCCGACGTCCGCGTCGTGATCATCACCGGCGCCGGCCGCGCCTTCTGCGTGGGGATGGATTTGCGCGAGCTCGCCACCGCGCAGGGCGGGCTGCGCGAAAACGCCAAGGTCAGTTTCATCTCGGTGATCGATGACATGGAAGTTCCGGTTATCGCCGCGGTCAATGGTTTCGCGATCACCGGCGGCTGCGAGATCGCCCTGGCCTGCGACATGATCATCGCGGCCGAGGGCGCGCAGTTCGCGGATACCCATGCTCGCGTTGGCGTGATGCCCGGGGGTGGGATGTCGGCGCGCTTGCCGCGCGCGGTCGGCATCCGCAAGGCGATGGAGCTGTCGCTCAGCGGCAACTATCTGCCGGCGCGCGAAGCGGAGCGGCTCGGGCTGGTCAACCGCGTCGTGCCCGCGGCTGAGCTGATGGCGGCGGCGCGCGAGCTCGCGGCGCAAATCGCCGGCGCGAATCAAGCAATCGTCCGTCAGATGAAACAGCTTTACGTGCGCACCGCCGGCGCCTCTTTGCAGGAGGCGCTGCGGCTCGAGCAAGAGGCTTTCAGCGCCTTCAACCGCAAAGCGAATCTCGGCGAACTCGAAGGCGCGCGCGAGGCAGTGATGCGTCGCGGCCGCGCGCAAGCCAAGAGTTAGCCCCGCAGAAGTCGAAGGGAGATCGCAATGAAAGATCTCAGGATTGTCCTGCTGGGCGGCGTGGTCGTCGGCGTGATCCTGTTTTTTCTGAGCGCGCCGCACCTCGCGATCGCGGATAAAGTCGCACACCAGAGCGCGCTCGCGCCAGCCGACATACCCGCATATATCACCGCCGCGGTGAACTCGCCCGATCGGCCCGCGTCCGACAAGGAGCGCGACGCCTCGCGGCAGCCCGCGCAGGTGATGGCCTTCTTCGGGCTCAAGCCGGGGATGCAGGTCGCGGACTTGTGGGCCGCCGGCGGCAATACCACCGAACTCCTGGCGCGCATCGTCGGCCCTTCCGGCCGGGTCTATTCGCAGAACCCGCCCTTTCCCGACAAATTCAAAGACGCGGAAAAAGCCTGGCAAGCGCGGATGAAAGAACCCGGCATGGCGAACCTGATCGAAGTGCCGCGGGCCTTCGACGATCCCGCTCTCATCCCGGCGCCGCCCGGCTCGCTCGACCTGGTGATCGTCAATCTCAACTATCACGACATGGTGGGACAGAAGTTCGACCGTGCCCGGATCAACGCCGCGGTCTTCAAGGCGCTCAAGCCCGGCGGGGTCTATGCGATCGTCGATAACAGCGCGCAGGCCGGTTCGGGCGCGCGCGACGCCGACACGCTCCATCGCATCGACGAGCAGTTCGAAGTCAAAGAAATCAGCGACGCCGGCTTCCGGCTGACGGCCGATTCCGACGTCCTGCGCAATCCGAAGGACGACCGCACGCTGCCCTTCTGGAAGGTGGACCATAAACAGGACCGCTTCATCCTCAAGTTCGTAAAGCCGGAGTAACTGGACCAGGTATTTGAGTATGAAAATCGGATTGTTGACGGTCGGGATCGGACGGGCCGCGCGCCCGGCGACGCTGCGCATCCTCGCCGAAAGTTGCGAGCGCCTGGGCTTCGGCACGCTCTGGGCGGCCGAGCACGTCGTGCTGTTCGATCGCTACCCGGACACCAAGTATCCCTATTCCGATGACGGCGCCTTCGGCGCACCCAGCACGGTCGACTGGACCGATCCATTCATCGGCTTGACCTATGTCGCGGCGCTCACCCGCCGCATCCGGCTCGCCACCGGCATCTGCCTGGTGCCCGAGCACAACCCGCTGATTCTGGCCAAGGTCGTTGCCAGTCTCGACTATCTAAGCGGCGGCCGCTTCGCCTTGGGCGTTGGCGTGGGCTGGTCGTCGGAGGAGTTCGACGCGCTGGGTATTCCCTTTGCGCGGCGCGCGCAGCGGACCCGCGAGTATATCGACGTGATGCGCAAGCTGTGGAGCGAAGAGAAAGCGAGCTTCAGCGGCGAGTTCGTCAATTTCACGGATGCGCGCAGCTTTCCGAAACCGGTGCAGGGCGCGAACATTCCGATCATCTTTGGCGGCGACAGCGGCCCGGCGCTGCGCCGCGTCGCCGATTACGGCACCGGATGGTTCGGCTTTAACTGCAATCCCGATCAGGCCGCGACGAAAATTGCCCGCTTGAAGGAGCTTCTGCGCGAGCGCAATCGTGACCCGCGCGCCGTCGAGCTGATCGTCTCGCCCTATCTGCAGCAGGTCACGCGCGAGGATTTGACCGGTTATCACGAGGCCGGGGTGAGCGAAGTCGTGATGCTCTGTCCGCCGCCCGAAAACAACGCCGAGCTGCCGCCGCTCCTCGAAAAGCTCGCGCGCGATTGGGTCGAGCCCGCGGCGAAGCTGGCGTAACCGAGGTCGCGATGAAGACATGGGGCGGCGGAGTCCGCGACGCGCGGCTAAAGATAGGCATCAGCGGCATCGGGATGGGCAAGGGCGCGCGGCCGCGCACGCTTCAGATCGCGGCCGTGCACGCCGAGCGGCTGGGCTTCGCGACGCTGTGGGCGCCCGAGCACGTCGTGCTGTTCGATCACTACGCTTCGACCTATCCCTATTCGGCGGATGGGCAGTTTCTCGCCGCGGGCAATACACCGCTGCTCGATCCCTTCGTCGCGCTGACCTACGCCGCGGCCTGCACACGCCGGATCCGGCTCGCCACTGGCATCTGCCTGGTCCCGCAGCGCAATCCGCTGATCTTGGCGAAGGTGATCGCGAGCCTCGATCGTTTGAGTGATGGACGCTTCGCGCTGGGCGTCGGAATCGGATGGTCGGCCGAGGAGTTCGCCGCGCTCGGCGTCAGTTTCGCGCGCCGCGCGCCGCGCACCGGCGAATATATCGAAGCGATGCGCCGGCTATGGGGCGACGATCAATCCAGTTTCAGCGGCGAGTTCGTGAATTTCCAGGGCGCGCGCAGCTTCCCGAAGCCGGCGCGAGGCGCCGGGCTGCCGATCATCTTCGGCGGCGAGAGCGTTGCGGCCCTGCGCCGCGTGGCACGCTACGGCGACGGCTGGTTCAGCGTCAATCTGAGCGACGCGCAACTCGCCGAGAAACTCGCCCGGCTCGACGCCTTGCTCGCCGAAAACGGCCGCACCCGCGACGCGATCGAGATCATCGTCTCGCCCTACCAGCAGGAAGTCACGCCCGATCGCATCCGCCGCTACCGCGACCTTGGCGTCAACGAAATCATCCCGTTTGTGCGGATGCCGTCCGATGAGGCGCAGATCCCGGCGCAGCTCGAGCAGCTCGCGCGGGTTTGGGCGCCAGGCGAAGCGTAGCGGAGCCGAGCAGGCGAGTCTGTTGTTGGCCGCGCGTCGCAGACTCCGCCGCCCCCTGGAGCTGCGTTCAGAATCAGATCAAGCCCGCCGCGCGACTATGATCGCGGCAGCAGTCGCGCCGCAGCGAGAATCTCTTTCGCGCGCCTCAAGTCCGCGGCGATCTGCGTGGCGAGCTCCTGTCCTGACGCGAATTTCTTTTCAGGCCGAATCCGCTCGATCAGTTCGAGCTTGACCTCCTGGCCATAGAGGTCGCGGTCGAAGTCGAAGATGTGCGCCTCGATCGTCCGCTCCGGCTCGGCGAAAGTCGGCCGCATCCCGATATTCGTAATCGATGGATAAGCGCCGTCGGCCAGCACGATGCGGGTTGCATAGACGCCGTCGGGCGGGATGCACTCGGTGCGGCTCTGCACGTTGGCGGTGGGGAAGCCGAGCGTGCGTCCGCGCTCGCGGCCATGCGCCACCGGCCCGCTGAGGAAGTGCGGCCGGCCGAGCATCGCCGCGGCCCGCTGCATCTCGCCGGCCGCGATCGCTTCGCGCACCCCGGTCGAACTCACCTCGGCGTCGCCGAGCTTGACCGGCCCGACGACGATAGTCGCGAAGCTCAGTTCGCGCCCGAGCGTCTCCATCACCGCGGCGTTGCCCGCGCGATTGTGGCCGAAGCTGACGTTGTGGCCGACCACCACCGCGCGCACCCCGATACGATCGCGCAGGTAGCGGCGCGCAAACTCGCGCGGCTCGAGCCGGCTGAGTGCGAGTGTGAACTCGAGCACAATCACGCCGTCGAGGCCCGACGAGCGCAGCAGTTCGGCCTTGTCTTCCGCCGTCAGAATC
>JBOHWF010000346.1:0-3093 GCA_050736455.1 Binataceae bacterium (SeqCode)
GCAGCGCTGGACTTTTGGCGGCGTTTATCCGCGCGATTATGCGCGGCAGGAGGAAAATTGTGCCTCATCCGTTCAGACCGAATGTTTGGTTCGGGCCAGCCTCGAGACGGTCGTTGAAGTTCACCTGCGGTTTTTGCATCTCGTGCGGCGAGAGGTTGGGGAATTCGCTTCGCCCATGACCGAGCTGCCCGCGGGTCCGGAGCCGGTCTACAGTAGAGTTGCATCGTTGAAGGTGGGCGAGAAGGTCTTCCAGAGTTGGGAGGAGGCTATCGAGCAAGACGTCGCCGCCCCGTCTCTAATGCTGAAGGAATTCATCAGTGCGCCCTTAAAGATGCCATTCGCCTTTGCCGGGCAGCGCAGCTTGAAACCCTTGCATGGGCCTGACAGCCGCATGCACGGCCTGCTCATCCAGGCCAGCGCGGACCTTCAGGGCGAGCTGACAATCGCGGCTGCGGGCGCGGCGCCCGGCGTGTTCCAGCTCACGGTGCGGATCGACAATGTCACGCCGCTCGCAGACACAGCGTCCCGCAAGCAATCAGAGGCGCGTTGGCGCGCGTTTGCTTCGACCCATACGATCCTGGGTGTGCGCGGCGGCGCGTTCATCTCGCTTATCGATCCGCCCGCGGAACTCAAGGATGCGGCGGCCGCGTGTGACAATCAGGGAACCTGGCCGGTGCTCGTCGGCGAGGACGGCGCGACGGACACGATATTGTCGTCGCCGATCATCCTTTATGACTACCCGAAGATTGCGCCGGAAAGTCCGGGCGATCTCTTTGACGCCACCGAAATCGACGAGATTCTCACCTTGCGCATCCTCGCCATGACCGATGAGGAGAAACGCGAGATGGCCGCGCTCGATGAACGCGCCCGCGCCCTGCTCGAACGGTCAGAGGCCTTGACCGCAGAAGACATGGCTAGACTGCATGGCGCGCGGCGCGAGCTGCGTTCCAGCGCGGATCCGCAGGCCAGGGTCCTTAGCATCGAGCCGCCGCCGGCGGGCAAGCCGGAGCTGGCTTTCCTGCATGCCGGCGGCCGCGGCCTCGCCGTCGGTGATCGCGTCCGTCTTCGCCCCAAAGGGGGTGCCGATATCTTCGATCTGGTTCTGAAGGACGAGATGGCCGTGATCGAAGCCATTGAGCGCGACTTCGACGATAGGGTTCATGTGGCTGTGGTGCTCGAATCCGATCCGGGCCGGGAATTTGGTCTTGATCGAATGCCTGGTCACCGCTTCTTCTTTTCGCCTGACGAGATCGAACCTGTCGGAAAGAACGGTTGAACATGCGCGAAATTCTTGTCGCTGGAGTGGGCAACATCTTCAAGGGTGACGACGCCTTCGGCGTGGAGGTCGCGCGGCGGCTGGCTCAGAGTCAGTTACCAGCCGGCGTCAAGGTGGTGGATTTCGGCATTCGCGGAATCGATCTCACCTACGCGCTGCTCGACGGCTACGATGCGGCGATCCTAGTCGATACAGCCCAGCGCGGTGCGGCGCCAGGCACGCTATCTATCGTCGCGCCAGAGCGCCACTCGGCCGAGGAAGTCCCACCCGATAATCTCTTCCTTGAACCACACGACCTTGATCCAACGAAGGTGCTGCGCGTGGTGGAAGCGCTCGGCGGCGGCTGCCAGCGTATCCTGCTCGTCGCTTGCGAGCCGGAAACGTTCGGCGACGAAGAAATAGGTGCAATGGGCCTCAGTCCCCCGGTCGCCGCCGCGGTCGATGAGGCTGTCAAGGCCGTCGAGCGACTGGTCGGAGACTTGCTGCGGGAGCAACGGAGCCTGACCGAGAACGAACTATCAGATGGAGGATGGTGATGAGCGGATGGGTGATTTTTTTGATCGTGGTAGTGGCGCTGGTCGTTTTCGGAATCCTGAGCAACCTGCGCGATATTCTTCGCTATCTGAGAATCCGAGCCATGTAATGGCGCCGATTCCCATCGCCACAGCCAATCTGCCGGCGGAAGGGCGCGCCATCCGTGTTCGAGGGGTTGTGCAGGGCGTAGGTTTTCGCCCCATGGTCTGGCGCTTGGCGCGCGATTGCGGACTCTCTGGCGACGTGTGGAACGATGCCGAAGGCGTCATGATTCGGGCATGGGGCCGGCCTGTCAACCTGGACAGGTTCCTCAGACGGCTTGAAGAACAGCCGCCGCCGCTTGCCCGTATCGATGCCGTCGAATGGGCGCTCTCCGAAGATAGTCCGATTGATGTCGGCTTCCATATCGCGTCAAGCCGCGCCGGCGAGGTGCGCACGGCTGTTGGTCCGGATGCTGCGACCTGCCCGGCGTGTCTCGGCGAAACATTCAATCCTTGTGATCGCCGTTACACTTATCCGTTTACGAATTGCACGCATTGCGGGCCGCGGCTTTCGATCGTGCGGGCGGTACCCTACGACCGATGCAACACCAGCATGGCGGATTTCGCCCTTTGTCCCACGTGCCGGGCCGAGTACGAAGATCCGGAAGATCGCCGCTTCCATGCCCAGCCGACGGCCTGTCCGTCGTGCGGACCGCACGCATGGCTCGAGCGCTTCCTTGATGGCAGAACCGAACCTCAGTGTCTTGGCGGCCGCGATGCGGCTGAGGCGGCAAGGGATTTGCTGCTGAGCGGATCGATCCTCGCCATCAAGGGACTAGGAGGTTTCCATCTCGCCTGCGACGCCTGCAACGAGGATGCGGTTGCCCGGCTTCGGGAGCGTAAACGGCGCTATTCAAAACCCTTTGCGCTGATGGCGCGCGACCTCGACGTCATCCGGCGTTATTGTGCGGTGAATAGTCAGGAAGAGGCGCTGCTCAAGAGTGCGGCTGCGCCGATTGTGATTTTGCCTGCCACCGGCCCTGATCGCGTGGCTAATGCGGTGGCTCCGGGATATCCTACGCTCGGGTTCATGCTGCCCAATACGCCATTGCACCATCTGCTGCTGCGGGATATTGACCGTCCGTTTGTCATGACCAGCGGCAATCTCTCGCAAGAGCCACAATGCACGGACAATGCGGACGCAAAGCGTCGTCTCTCCGCGATCGCCGATTATGGGATCTTCAATAACCGCGAAATCGTGAACCGGCTGGACGATTCCGTGGGGCGGGTCATGCTCGGCAA
>JBOHWF010000347.1:0-2111 GCA_050736455.1 Binataceae bacterium (SeqCode)
GTCGTATGCAGCGACTGGTACAGGTTGGCCTTGGGCAGCGCGATGTAGTCCTTGAAACGGCCGTGCACCGGCTTCCAATGCGCGTGCACCACGCCCAGGGCGGCGTAGCACTCGCGCACCGACTCGACGATGATGCGGAAGGCGACCAGATCATAGATCTGATCGAAGCTCAGTTCCTGCTCGCGCATTTTGTTGTGGATCGAAAAAAAATGCTTGGGACGGCCGGTGACTTCGGCCTTGACTTCCGCCTCGCGCAGCCGTTCCGCGAGGATCGCGATCACTGAGTTGATATATTCCTCGCGCGCGGCGCGGGTCTCGGCGACCTGCACTTTGAGCGTCGCGTAGGCTGCGGCATTCAGGTAGCGGAAGGAGTAGTCCTCGAGTTCCGATTTGAGCCAGTAGATCCCGAGCCGATGCGCCAGCGGCGCATAGATCTCAAGGGTCTCGCGCGCGATCTCCTCGCGCCGCTGGGCCTGCAGATGGTCCAGCGTGCGCATGTTGTGCAGGCGATCGGCCAGCTTGATCAGCACGACCCGGATGTCGTTGGCCATCGCGATGATCATCTTGCGGAAATTTTCCGCCTGCTTTTCCTCGCGGCTGGAAAACGTGATCTTCGAGACCTTGGTCAGGCCGTCGACCAGCCGTGCCACCTCCGCCCCGAACAGCCCCTGGACTTCCTCGAGCGAGGCGTGGGTGTCTTCGACCACGTCGTGCAGCAGCCCGCTGATGAGTGAGGACTGATCGAGCCTGAGCTGCGTGAGGATCAGGGCGACACCGAGCGGATGGGTGACGTAGGGCTCGCCCGACTTGCGCTTCTGCTCCGCGTGCATCCGCGCCGAATAGTCATAGGCACGCCGAATCAGTCGCGCTTCGAGCTGCGGATTGTATTCCCCGGCCCGCCGGATGATCTCTTCGAGCAGGTCGGGATAGTCCGCGCTCACACCTTCCACGGCGAAAAGCCCTCCGCCAGACGCGTCACCTTGAGCCGCTCCGCATCGACGATCGCGCGGAGCTGCGCGATCGAGCCCGCGACCTCGACGTTGATCAGCAGATAATCATAGTCCGGGTAGGCCGAGGCTTCCGCGTGCGCGCGCTGCAGGCGATGAGCAATCGCCGCGAGGCTCTCGGTGCCGCGTCGCCGCAGACGCTCTTCGAGTTCCGCAAAGCTCGGTGGCAGCACGAAAATCGTCACCGCGTCGCGCGGATAGCGCTGGCGGATCTGCGCCGCGCCCTGCACGTCGATATCGAGCAGGATGTCGCCGCCGGCGGCCACGGCGCGGTCGAGCGGTTCGCGCAGCGTGCCGTAGCCGGAATCAAATACGCGCGCCCGCTCGGCGAAATCGCCCACGGTCGCCCGGCGCTGGAATTCGTCCTCGCTCACAAAATGATAATCGACGCCGTCGCGCTCGCCCTCGCGCGGCGGGCGGGTGGTAAGTGAGGTCGAGGCTTCCAGCCCGTCGATCTGCTGGAGCGCGGCGCGGGAAATCGTCGTCTTGCCGGCGCCTGAAGGCGCCGACAATATGAAGATGATACCACGCCGTTTATCCCCCTCCATAGCGGTGATTATATCGCCGCGACGGCTCGCGAATTAACCCAGGCTCGCGAGGTCATTCGACGTTCTGTACCTGTTCGCGCATTTTTTCGATTTCACCCTTCATCGCGACCGCGATTTGCGACATGCGCGCGTCCTGCGACTTTGCCCCGATCGTGTTGATCTCGCGATTAAGTTCCTGGAGCAGAAATTCCACCGACTTGCCCACCGCGCCGGCGCGACCGAGCAGCGGCGTCATCGCTTTGAGATGCACCTTAAGGCGAGTCATTTCCTCGCTGATGTCCCCGTGGTTAGCGACACCGAGCGCTTCGTCGTGCAAGCGTTTTTCGTTGATCGGAACTTCGCTCAGCAACTCGCGCATGCGGGTCTCGAAACTCGCCCGCATCGTCTCGCGCGCCGCGGCGGCCAGTTCCTCGATCCGCGGCATCGCCGCGGCGATCGTCTCAAGCCGAGTTTCGAAATCGCGCCTGAGCTCGCGGCCTTCCCGCGCGCGTTCGGTCGCGAGGGTCTTCAGTGCGCGGCGCAGCGCCTGGAGCGCCACCGTGACGCCGACCAGCGG
>JBOHWF010000348.1:0-7999 GCA_050736455.1 Binataceae bacterium (SeqCode)
TGCTCGAACTGCGGCGCGATGATCCCGCCGCGCACGCACTTCTGCGCGCAATGCGGAACGACTGCCGCCCATGCGACTACCACGCGCGCGACGAACCCGCTGGTCGGCGCACTCGTGACCGGAGTCGTCGCGGCGACCTCGCTCGCGGTCACGATCTTCCAAAACCGCTTCAAGTAATCGCCCGCCGATTGGATCAAGCCCCGGGGTTCATCCCGGATTTGTTATTTTCTGTTTGAGCCCTCGGCGGCTTCATGCGCGTCGAAGTTCCAGGTGTTGGCGGCGGCGCCGGTGATGCGCCAGCGCGGCATCACGACGGCGGGGTCGGCGGTCTCCTCGAATAGCACCTCGCAGGGAAGGCCGATCGCGGCCTCGCTCGGCTCATTCGTCAGCACGCCTGCGACGCGGACCAGCGCGCTATCCGTTTCGTTGAGGCCGCGCCTCGCAGACTCGGCCGCCCCCTGGCAGTCATCGAGCTCGATAATCGCGACGATGTAGGGCACCGTGCCGATGAACGCGCCGACGATCGGCTGCACCACCTCGACGTAGCTGTGAATCACGCCCTTGCCGGAAGTCTCGAACCAT
The DNA here is from genome assembly GCA_050736455.1 of Binataceae bacterium (SeqCode). Taxonomy (GTDB): domain Bacteria; phylum Desulfobacterota; class Binatia; order Binatales; family Binataceae; genus JAJPHI01. The sequence goes on from JBOHWF010000348.1 coordinate 583, forward strand.
CCGAGATCCATCGAGGTGCATTTGCTGCAGGCCGGGAAGGTCGGTGGAAACCATCTGTGACCGCAGCGGTTGCATCTGCGGACGAGGTATTTGTGCTGGCGTGCGCCGTCCCACCATTCGCGCGTGTCGAAGTCAGGGATGATGCGCAGTTTGGAATAGTCAATCGTTTTGGCCATATCAAGTTGTTGCTTAATCTAGATTAGCTACTTAGTGTCATTCTGAGCGCAGCGAAGAATCCCGGATAACAGAGTGCCGAACAGAGAACCAGGATTCTTCGCTCCGCAGACTCCGCTCAGAATGACGAGTGTTACTATGGTTATGAAAAGTAGCATTTCACCTCGAGCGGAGCGGGAATCTTGATCATCGTCAGCGTTCTCATGCCGCGATCCCCCGGAGGATAAGGCAGCTCGCCATGTTTTCGTAGCCCCACGCCATCCCGCAACAGACCCGCGCGCGCTTGACCTGCCGGCATCCTGCCGCGCGATCGTAAGTATGCTTGCCCTCGGCCCAGCCGGGGCAGGCGTCGTCGGCGCGATGGCGCAGTTGGCGGACGTTCTCGATCACCATCTGCACGCCGTGCGTGTAGCCCTCGGAGAGATGGCCCCCGGAGAGATTGCTCGGCAGCTCATGATCGATCTGCAGCCGCCCGCCTTTGACGAAATCCCCGGCCTCGCCCGGTCCGCAGAAGCCGTTGGCCTCGAGCTGGATCAGGGTCGTGAAGGTGAAAGCGTCGTAGCAGGAGACAAAATCGACATCGCTATGCGCGATGCCGGCCATCCCAAACGCGCGCTTCCAGCCGTAGTTGCCCGCGACGTAATGCAGCACCGGGCGCGAGTAGTTCCACTGGGGATTCTCGGTCATGGTGCGCGCGTAGCCACCCATGATGAAGACCGGGGGATGGCGGAGATCATAGGCGCGTTCGCGCGAGGTGACGACAAGCGCCGCGGCCACATCGGTTTCCTGGCAACAATCGAGCAGCCGGAACGGCTTGACGACCCAGCGCGAACGCTGATGGTCTTCGATTGTGATCGGCGTGCGATGGCGGGCCTTGGGATTGAGGCTCGCGTGATAGCGATGCGCGACCGCGATTTCCGCGAAGGCCTTGGTGGTGCAGCCGGTGTCGCACAGATAGCGCATCGCGGACATGCCGAAGCGCTGCGCGGGCGTCGTCCAGCCCCATCCGGTGAGGAACTGATCGTCGCCGGCGGCGTTCGCGACCGGAATCGGACCGCCCGGGATCTGGCCACCCATGCGGCGCCCCGAGCGTCCGTTCATCGAACGAAAACAGATCATCGTCTTGCAGTAGCCGGCTTCGATCAGACCGATCGCGTGCGCGACCAGCGCCTCAGTGCTCGAGCCCCCGCCGAAGATATCGAGCGAATAGTTGAGACGGATACCCAGTGAGGTTGCGACATGCGCCGCCGAGGTCGAGTCGCCAATCTGGTAGCTGGTCATGCCGTCGATGTCGGCGGGCTGGAGGCCGGCGTCGGCGATCGCCTTGGTCACGGCCTCGCACGCCATCGAGAGCGTCGTGCGATTCGACGGCCGCATATGCGGAGTCTCGCCGACCCCGACGATACAGTACTTGTCGGTCAGTGCTCCCATGATCTCTCTTTCGGAGACTGCAATGCTCACGCACCTAGCACGTTCAGCCGGCAGCCTCGCCTTTTGAGGCTCCGAGCTCTCAGGATTTCTTCTGCGGTGAGCTGCGCCGCCGGTCAGGCGGCGCGGCGCAGCCAAAATCTAATCGATACGCTGTTGCAGTTCGAGCACGTTGCCGTCGGGATCTTGCACCCAGACCTGCTTGCCGACCATCTTCATCTGATCGGGCGAGAGCTTAAGGTCCTTCATTAACGCTGCGGCGTCGAGATAGGTGATATTGAGCCCTTCGAGCGTGCGTTTGGTTTCGTCGATATCATCGACCTGGATCGCGACGTGCGGCCCGGTCGGGTCAATTCCGACGCGCTTTTTCTCGCCGCCGATCAGATGCAGGGCGTTTTCGCCGAGTTGATACCACTCCCCCGGAATATTGATCTTCGGGCGGGGAATTTTTTTGAGCCCGACAACCTTCTCGTAGAACTCGCGCGACTTGTCGACGTCGGTCACTTTGAAGGCGATATGATTGACGCGTCCGGTTTTAAGCATCGTTGTTCTCCTTCGGCGCGCCGCATCTTCGGTTCTCATTGCGACTCGAGCGCGGCGGCCTCTTCGAGGTATTAGTTCAGTTGCGCGAACTCGGCAACCATTTCACGAATCGACTCCGCGGTCCGCTCAATGGACCTCGGCGCCGCCCGCAATGTTCAGCGCGACGCCGGTGACGTTGTCGGCGCGCGCCAGATAGACCACCGCCTCGCCGATATCCTCGGGCGTCTGCTCGCGCTTGAGAAACGTATTCTGCCGCGCGATCGCGGTGAGATTGTCGTCGCCCGCCAGACCGAGCAGGCCCGGCACCTTGTTCAAGACGTCGGTCCACATCGCGGTGCGCAGAAAGCCCGGACAGACGGCGTTGACGCGGATATTGGCCGGGCCGAGCTCCTCGGCCAGCGCCTGGGTGAAGGCGACCACCGCGAACTTGCTCGCGCAGTAGGCGGAAACTCCGCCATAGCCCTTCTTGCCCGCGATCGACGCGATGTTGACGATCGCGCCTTCCTTGTTCTTCAGCAGATGCGGGATACAGGCCTTCGCAGCGAGGAAGGGGCCTTTCGCATTCACCGCCATCACGCGGTCCCACTGTTCCTCGGCGAAATCGGCGACCGGACCGACCGCGATGATGCCGGCGTTGTTGACCAGGATGTCAAGTCCGCCGAGTTGTTGCGCGGCCTCCGCCGCCATCCGCTGACAATCGGCCCAGCGCGTAACGTCGGCCAGGATGGGGACGGCCTTGACTTCGTGTCGCCGCACCTCTTCGACCGTGCGCGTCAAATCGGCTTGCGCCGCGAGGTTGTAGGTGAGCGCAGGATCGGCCGGATTGCCGAGGTCCACCAGCGCGACGTTGGCGCCGGCCTGCGCCAGTTTGAGCGCGATTCCGCGTCCGATCCCGCGCGCCGCGCCGGTGACGATGGCGTTCTTGCCTGCCAGTTCCATGATGTATCCTCCGTACCGCCGCAAGCCGGCGCGCTGGCCGCCGTTCTCAGCGTGGGAACGTAGCACGGAACGAACGGAAAATCCCGTGTAACCCGCGATTGCGTTTGAACCTCGGGCGACGCCCGTGCTAGCGGTTCCACGGACACTCGAATGTTTGACCGGAGATGGGAGAAGTCGATGAGGCGAATCATTATTGCGATCGCTATCTGCGCGATGGCCGGCGCTCATACGGCCCTGGCGGGCGAAGCGGACAATCAGGCAGGCAAGCCGGCCGGCGCGACCGCGACGATCGCGCCCGGCACCGTGATCACGATGGCCAACTGGAGTCAGTACAAGGCCTGGATGCCTGAGGGGATGGTCGGACTGTTCGACGGCAAATATCCCTTGAAAATGCCCGACGACGTGCGGATGGAGATCGGCCCAACGGTCATCCATCCGTTGCCCAAGAACTATCTCGACGCGACCGAAAAATATGCCGCGCAGGTCAAGCTGGTCGAGCTGCCCGACGGTGGACTCTCGCTTGAGAATTATCATGGCGGGATTCCCTTCCCGAATCCGGCCGAGCCTCACAAGGGCTGGAAGACGCTGGCGGATCTCTGGTACCGCTATATTCCCCATCTGGTGGTGGATACCTACGGTTCCGGCTGCGGAATCGACGCCGGCGGCAACTTCAACTGCCAGGTCTACGTCGGGGTCAAGCGCCAGTTGGCCTATAACACCGACGCCGATGCCCCGGTCGAGCCGGCGGGACCCTCGGCGCGCTATTTCACCGAATGGTTCATGACAATCGAACCCGAGCAGGACAAATATACCGCCTATTTGACCGTCAACTATGCCGATCCGAGGAAGCCTGAGGATGAGTTTGTTTTTCTACCCTCGCTGCGGCGTTATCAGCCGATTGCGACCGCGGCGCGATGCTCGGAGAGCGGCGGCCTCGATCAGACCTACGAAGATTTCCATAACGGCCTCGATACCGACTTGACCCAGCTCGACGTCGACTACCAGGGACACAGGCAGATCATCGCGCTGGTCGATGCGAAGCCGCCCGCCGTGGCGTTTCCGGGGGATGTCGCGATGCCGCTCGGCTTCCCCACGCCGTCATGGGGCAACTGGCAACTGCGCGACGTCGATGTCCTCGCGGCCAAGAAGATTCCCGCCAAGGCCTCGGGTTATTGCTATGGCAAACGCGTAATCTACGCCGACAGCCATTTCAGCTCGCCGCTGTGGGAGGATCTGTACGATACGGACCTCAAGCCGTGGAAGATCGCCGGAATTTTTCCGCTCAAGGTTGACCTTCCCGGCGGCGGCTCGATCAACACCGGGGCCTTGGACATTGAGGCTTGGTGGGACCTCCAGCACAAACACGTCACCTTCGCGAGTGAGCCGTATATGGGCCACCCCTATTACATCAACCAACAGGCGCCAAAGGAGTACCACGATGACGCGCGCTACACGACCGCAGCCGGACTGAACCTGATCATGCGCTAGTCATCGACTCATCCATCTTTTGATTTAGGTGCGCTCGACTTTTAGGCTTCTGAATCAAAAAGCGGTACGCTAACCTTGCTCGTCGAGAATTGGCTGCAAGGCGATCGCGTATCTGTCCAACTCCAAGATCGCGTGATTTCGAGCCGCAAAACGTCGTTCCTCGCGATCTTCGCGTTGATGGCCTTGGCCAAGCCTGGCGCTGCCCAACCGACCAGTCTGTTCCTAACCGACGCGCCGACCTGGCTCCACTACTTTTGCGACGGATCGGAAGCTGACCCCAACGGATCGGCGTCGGTTCAAGGGGCGCATTGCTATCAAACATTGACCGTTCCGAGTGGGGCGACACTAACTATCACGGCCTTGCGGTCGGGCTCGGGCAGTCCGCAGGATTTGCCGGTCAACGCCTTCTTTGCCTTCGTGACTGGCGCATGCACCATCGGCGGGACGATTACCGCGAGCGGCCTCAATTCTCGTGACGGCAATGGCGGTGGGTCTGGCGGAAGCGGTGGCGGAGCCTCCGCAACCTTCTCCAGCGCGAATGGCGACGACTCGGCCCTTTTCGGCAGCGACAGCGCGGTGCGGATAGCGGGCGGCGGGGCGGCGGTCGGTCCGGGGATGTCCGGCAATAACGGCGTGACGCCGACCGCGACGACGCAGAGGTTCGTGGTCGGCGACGCGCTGGGGCTCGGCACCTTCGGCGGCGCAGGCGGTGGTGCGGGTGGCGGCAGCTCTCCCGCCGTGGCAGGCGAAGGAGGAGGCGGAGTAGCGCTTATCTGCGGCTCGATTAATTTCACCGGGTCAATCGACGCAAACGGCGGCAACGGCGCCCCAGGTAGCAGTGGCGGTGGCGGCGGGGGTGGTGGCGGTGGCGGCGTAGTCCTGATGGTCTCACCCAACTTCCAAGCCAACAGCGGGACGATATCGCTTAGTGGTGGCGTGGGCGGCCCCGGAGACACGGGTGCGGGCAGCGGGGGCAGCGGCGGCAATGGCTGGTCGAGGCAGTTTGTCCTTCAGTAACCGCGATCGTCTCCCGCGCTCGCGCAACCGCCGATCGTGGCGCGTCGCAGCGCACGCGCATTCGCTGAAGGCAACCGTCTGGAATCCGTCCTTGCCGCTGCTCGCGCTGGTTTTGCTTTTCGTTGTGGCGCAGACTGCGCACGCGCAGATGACGCTTTTCCTGACTGACGCGCCGGTTTGGACGCATTATCTCTGCGATAGTTCCGAGCCTGATCCCAACGGCCCCGCTTCAATCCAAGGGACGCACTGTTATCCAAGTCTGACGGTGCCGAGCGGGGCGGTCTTGACGGTCACCGATGTCCTGAGCACCCCGGGCGCTCCGCAAGATTCGCCCCGCGGCGCGCTGCTGGCCTTCGTCAACGGCGCCTGCTCGATCCAGGGAACGATCAATGCACCGCCCGGCAACCTCGCCTACAGCGACGGCGGCGGGTCGGGCGGAGGTGGCGGCGGCGCGGCCAGCACCAGCACCAATGTCGGCCAACCGGGTCTCCAGTCCGCGGTGTACGGAATCGGCAACCTTGTCAACGCCGCCGGCGGCGGACTCGGCGGAAACGTTGCATCGAGCGGCGGCGTGGGCACGACCCCGACGCTCGCGACGCAGAAGTGGATATGGAACATCGCCATTGCCTTCGGCGTGCTGGGCGGGAGCGCCGGCGGAACTGGTGGCATCGGTCAAGGTGCGGCGGCGCTCGGAGGTTCGGGCGGCGGCGCAGTCGTGCTGGTCTGCCACTCAATCGACTTTGAAGGAACCATCAATGTCAACGGCGGCGCCGGCGCGGCAGGTTCACAAAGCGGCGGTGGCGGCGGTGGCGGCGGCGGCGGCGGCGGCGGCGTGGTGCTGATGGCCGCGCATAGCTACAGCGTGGATACCGGAGTGATCAACCTCAATGGCGGCGCCGGCGGTCCCGGTGACAGCGGCGCCGGCTCCGGCGGCGGCGGTGGCGCGGGCTGGGTCAAGCAGTTCACGCTGAATTGAAGCGAGAGTCTGCCGAATCATGCGACGGTACAAATCGAGCCTACGAAGCTCCGCCGCGCGCGCGCTAGGCCAACCCGCCATTTGGGGTGTCCTGATGGGAGTGCTCGTCTGCGGAGCGCTCGCTGCGCCCGCTTGCGCCCAGACTCAGTCACTGTCGCTCCTGGATGCGCCCCCATGGACCCACTACTTCTGCGACAGTTCGGAGCCGGATCCAAATCCGAGCGGGACCATCTCACTTCAGGGGGCGCACTGCTATCCGAGTCTCACCATCCCGAATGGTGCGGTCGTTATGGTCACCAACGCCAACGCGAGCAACGTACAGGCTGTCGATCAGCCGCGCGGAGAATGGCTCGCCTACGTCAACGGGCCGTGTACGATCGCCGGAACGGTCAGCGGGTCGGCGATCAACTTTGGTATTCATGGAACTGCTGACGGGGGCGGTGCCGGTGGCGGTGGGGGAGGTTCGGCGGCCGGGGGAAGTCCGGGCACTGACGGGCTTCCGGGCAACGCTTTTGGCGCCGCCGACTACGCAATCACCGGGGCCAAGGGCCTCAACGTCGACTTCAATCAACTTCATGTCACCGCAGGCGGCGGCGGTGGCGCGGTGGGACTGAATGGCGGCGACGGCAGCGCGCCGACGACCGCATCACAAAAATGGTTTTGGATGACTGCCGACCAACTCGTGCTCGGCGGCTCGGCGGGCGGCGTGGGCGGCAATGGCACCGCGACAGGCGCCGACGGGGGTGCCGGTGGTGGAGGGGTGGTCCTGATTTGTGCCGATTCGATCACCCTTACCGGTACGATCGACGTCAGCGGCGGCGCTGGTAAGCCCTCGAAGTCGGGCGCCATTTC
>JBOHWF010000349.1:0-4430 GCA_050736455.1 Binataceae bacterium (SeqCode)
TTCCCGACGCGCCTCGACATACGGGTTCGCAGACATATAAACTCTCCTCGCCAAGCAGCCAACCACGACGATGGTTACGCCTCGAATTTGTCCGCAAAATGTCCGTGAACTGCTGACAAACCAGAACAAACCAAAACAAAGAATTAAGTCGGAATGGTGGGAAAACTCTGTTATTTTTAGATCTGGTTTGTCTTGGTTGACCCGCTTGGAAGAACTTGTAATCAGTAGGTCGCGAGTTCGACTCTCGCCATCGGCTGCGTGGCGCGTCCCGAGGGTGAGGCATGTCAGGAGAGGTTCCCGAGTGGCCAAAGGGAGCAGACTGTAAATCTGCCGGCTGATGCCTTCGGAGGTTCGAATCCTCCCCTCTCCACCAAATTGCGACGTCCGGATTGCGACGTCCGGGGAGAGCGGGAATAGCTCAGTTGGTAGAGCGCGAGCCTTCCAAGCTCGGGGTCGCGGGTTCGAATCCCGTTTCCCGCTCCAGTTTTGAAAACGACTGCGCCGGAGGCGCGGGATAGGGGGGCGGGCGAGTCTGCGAGCCGCGGCCAAAATGAAGAGAGGCATCTTTGCCCACGTAGCTCAGTCGGTAGAGCACTTCCTTGGTAAGGAAGAGGTCATGGGTTCGATTCCCGTCGTGGGCTTGCACAAATAGAAATAGGCCGCCGGCGGTGGCGGTCGGGCAGGTTGAACCATGCGAGACTTAATTGGGCTGCAGTGCGACGGTTGCAAACGGCGCAACTACACGACCAGCAGGAACAAGAAGCGGCAGACGGAGAAGTTTGCGATCAAGAAATTCTGCCCGAGCTGCCGGGTCCATACGGCGCATAAAGAGGTGAAGGTATAGCGGGCGCTGGACGAGCGCGTTCGCACGGCTAGGAGTCGCGAAGATAGCAATAGAGTGCGAGGGGCAGTGGGAGGGTCAGTAGCTCTAATTGGCAGAGCATCGGACTCCAAATCCGGGGGTTGCAGGTTCGAATCCTGCCTGGCCCGCCAAACTAATGTCTCCCCTTGTAAGTGTTGACGAAAATGGCTAATCTAAAAAGTTACCTCGAACAGGGCACGACTTTTGTCCAGGAAGCCTGGACAGAGTTATCCAAGGTCCACTTCCCGTCGCCGCGTGAAACCACGCAGGCGACCTTGGTGGTGGTCGGGCTGACGCTGGTGCTCGCGCTATGGCTGGGCATGGCCGATATGCTGGCGACGCGGGCGGTCCGCTGGATGATGGGTTGACGCGCGGCGCGGCGGCACGGGTTGGGCGGATGAGACGGAGCGCGGTGGCGCGTGATCGAGAATTTGCGTAGAGGCCGCGCGAACAATTGGTTGAGCATATGGCGGATGCAGCGAGCAGCGAGCCCACCCCGGCGACGGGCAAAAAGTGGTATATCGTACACACCTATTCGGGCTTCGAGCAAAAGGCCAAAGCCGCGCTCGAAGAGCGGGTGCGTTCGCTCAAGGTCGAGGACAAGTTCGGCGACGTGGTCGTGCCGGTCGAGCGTGTGCAGGAGTTGGGCAAGGGCGGCGAGCGCAAGGTCTCGAGCCGCAAATTTTTCCCGGGCTACATGTTCGTCAACATGCAACTCGACGAGGAGACTTGGCACGTCGTCAAGAATACGCCGAAGGTGACCGGCTTCGTCGGTCATGCGACGACGCCGCCGGAAGTTCCCGAGGCCGAGGTCATGGCCATCCGCCAGCAGATGGAGGAGGGCGCGCTGCGGCCCAAGCCCAAGGTGCTGTTCGAGGTGGGCGAAGCGGTCAAGGTGGTCACCGGCCCCTTCCAGGATTTCAACGGCACGGTCGAAGAAGTCCGGCCGGAAAAGGGCAAGGTGCGCGTCCTGATCTCGATTTTCGGGCGCGCCACGCCAGTCGAGTTGGAGTTCGTGCAGGTCGAGAAGTCGTAGGCGTGGCCGGAGTCGCCCTCATCGGGAGCAAGGCGCGACGGCGCGGCGCAGAGCAGCCGCGTTGGTCGCGAATAACGCCGCGCCCGTAGCGCCAGTAGAAGCATGTCAAAAAAAGTTACCGGGCAGATAAAGCTGCAAATTCCGGCCGGGTCCGCGAATCCATCGCCGCCGGTGGGTCCCGCGCTCGGCCAGCGCGGCGTCAATATCATGGAGTTCTGCAAGGCCTTCAATGCGCAGACCCAGGCGATGCAGGGGCTGGTGATTCCGGTGATCGTGACGGTCTACGCGGACCGTTCATTTACCTTTGTCACCAAGAGTCCGCCGGCGTCGATCCTGCTGCTCAAGGCCGCCGGACTGGAGAAAGGCTCGCCGACGCCGAACAAGAACAAGGTCGGCAAGGTCTCGCGCAAGCAGGTCGAAGAGATCGCCAAGACCAAGTCGAAGGACCTCTCGGCGCGCGACGTCGCGGCGGCGATGAAGACCGTCGAGGGCACGGCGCGCTCGATGGGGATCGAGATCGCGGAATAAAAGGGATCAAACAGGGACACCGATGGCCGGGAAGAAATACGCCAGCGCTGCAAACAATATCGATCAAGAGAAGCGCTATCCGCTCGAGGAGGCGCTCGCGCTGGTCGTGGCGAACAAGGTCGCGAAGTTCGACGAGACGGTCGAGCTGGCGGTGCGTCTCGGCGTCGATCCGCGCCAGGCCGATCAGAACGTCCGCGGCACGGTGGTGCTGCCCAACGGCACCGGCAAGATCTTTCGCGTGCTGGTGCTGGCGAAGGGCGAAAAAGAAAAAGAGGGGCGCGACGCGGGCGCCGATTTTGTCGGCGGCGAGGAGCTGATCAAGAAAATCCAGGAGGAAAACTGGCTGGACTTCGACCGCGTGATCGCGACGCCGGATATCATGGGCGCGGTGGGCCGGATCGGCAAGATTCTGGGGCCGCGCGGCCTGATGCCGAATCCGCGCGTCGGGACGGTCACCTTCGACGTCGCCAAGGCGGTGCAGGAGGTCAAGGCCGGCAAGGTCGATTATCGGGTCGACAAGGCCGGCGTGGTCCACGTGCGAATCGGCAAGGTCAGTTTTGGCGGCGCCAAGCTGGCCGAGAACGCGCATGCGCTGCTGGGCGCGATCGTGCGTTCGAAACCCTCGACCGCCAAGGGCAATTACGTCAGAAGCGTCGCGGTCTCGTCGACGATGGGACCGGGGGTCAAGGTTGACACGGCTAGCGCCGCGCGTACGGGCGCCGCCGCGGCGGCGTAGGCGCGGGCGGAAAGGGTCGCGATGAAGAAAGAGCAAAAGAGCGCGATCGTTCAGCGGCTGACGGCCAATCTGGGCCGCGCCAAGATGGCGCTGGTCGCGGAGCATCGCGGGATGACCGCGGGTGAGTCAGATGACATGCGCCGGCGCCTGCGCGCGATCGACGGCGAGCTCCAGGTCGCGAAGAACACGCTGATGCGGCGGGCGCTCAAGCAGAGCGACTTCGCCGCGCTCGAGGCCAAGCTCGGCGGGCCGATCGGGCTTATCGTCAGTTACGCGGATGCGGTCGAGCTGGCGAAGGCGGTCGGTTCCTTCCGCGAGCTCGGCGAGAAGTTCAAGGTGCGCGGCGGCGTACTCGACGGCAAGCCGCTGACGGCGGAGGAGATCACGGCGCTGGCACAGTTGCCGCCACGCGAGGTCGTTTTCGCGCAACTGCTCGGACTGTTGCAGGCGCCGGCGACGCGGCTCGCGCGCCTGCTGAACGAGCCGGGCTCGGGACTGGCGCGGTTGCTTGATGCGATCGGTAAAAAGGCCGGCGCGAGCGTGCCAGCGGCCGAGTGAGATACCGCGGGCATCGCCGGCGCGGCGGTTCGACCTGCAGAGTTGATTCGGAAGCTGGAGAAGCTCGAGGTTCTTTTGGGTTTTTGGAGCTAGTCGCGGGGCGCTCCCACATCGTCCGCGCGGCGTTTATCGCTTGGAAGGAGAGAGAGGCAAGATGTCAGAAGCAGCAGCGTTGAGCCGCGATCAGGTCAAGGATTATCTCAAAAATCTGAGCCTGTTGGACGCGGCCGCTTTGGTCAAAGAGCTCGAACAGGAGCTCGGCGTGTCGGCGGCCGCGCCGGTTGCGATGGCGGCCGCGCCCGGTGCGGCGGGAGCTGCGGCAGCCGCTCCGGTGGCTGAGAAGGACGAGTTTACCGTGATGCTGACGGCGGCGGGCGACAAAAAGATCCAGGTGATCAAGGTCGTCCGCGAGCTGACCGGGTTGGGACTCAAAGAGGCCAAAGACCTGGTGGACGGCGCGCCGAAGGCGGTCAAGGAAGGCGTCAACAAGGCCGAGGCGGAGGAGATCAAGAAAAAACTTGAAGACGTCGGTGGCGGGGTCGAGTTGAAGTAGGAGCCGGCGCGTTTTTGACAGTTCAGTCCCGGCATCATCGAAGGGTCAGCGGCGGCGCAGGCGGGATTTTCCGTGGGCGCAGCCGTTTGCTCGTTTGCGGAAGTTGAAAGGCGGGGGGGTCCGCGGCGCGCGCTGGAAGGCGCGCGCTTGAGATTCC
>JBOHWF010000350.1:0-1713 GCA_050736455.1 Binataceae bacterium (SeqCode)
CTGAGATGCGGATTCGCCTCGCGCATCCGCTCCATCGCTTGCGCCACCGTCTGGTACTCGCGCGGCTTGCGCTGCGCCAGCGCCAGCATGTCGGTCACCCAACTCTCCATCCGCTCATACGCGGGCGTCTCACGGATCATCGCGCCCGGCGGCCCCAGCCCCTCAATCGCCACTACCGCTCCCACCGCGTCCGGGAAGACGCCGGCGCGCTGCAGGACAACGCCCGCGCCCAGCGAGTGCCCAATCAAGGTAACCGGGTCCTTGGGATCGAGCGCGTTGATCAGTTGCCCCAGATCGAGCACGTGATCCGTAATCGAGTAAGCGCCGCCGATTGCCCAATCGGAGTCGCCATGGCCGCGCAAATCGGGCGCCACCACGTGAAAATGCCGCCGCAGGTCGAGCGCCACAAAATCCCACGCGCGTGAATGATCACGCCCGCCGTGGACCAGGATCGCCAACGGTTTGCTCTCGTTACCCCAATCAACATAGTGGAATTTGAGCCGTTGCGAATAAAAGAAATGTGAGGTTGGCCCGATTATATCCGCCATGCCGTCTCCATCGCGCGCTCGCCAGGCTTACACAACCGTATCAGCCAGATTCGTATTGCTGCGTACTGCAACGACCACACCTTGACGATCTCAAATCTACTCGACCCCGCTGCGCGGGCATAGTGGCGTCGCGTCCGGAGCAAGGTTGACGCCGGCTCTACTGTGACGCGCGCAACCTGCAAGTTAGACTTGGCCGCGATGCGCACTCGCAGCGAAATCCACGCGACTAACCTCGCCGCGCCCGCGCGCGAAGCGGCCGGCGTGGCGATTGCCGCCGCGCTCGCGCTGCTCGTGTGTTTCTTCCATCTGGGCGCCTATGGGCTCTGGGAGCCCGATGAGGCGCGCTACGCGGAAATTGCCCGCGAGATGCTCGCCTTGCGCGATTTCGTCTTGCCGCATCTCAACTATGTGCCGTATCTCGAGAAACCGCCGCTCTTGTATTGGCTCACTGCGCTGGCGATGCGGTTGTTCGGCGTCAACGAGTTCGCCGCGCGCTGCGTCAACGCTGCGGCCGCGTGCGTCGGCGTCGCCGCGGTCTATCTCTTCGCGCGCCGCGTGGCGGACTCGCGTCACGCCGTCTGGTCGGCGATCATTCTGAGCACCAGCGCGCTGTACGCTCTGATGGCGCAGGTGCTGACGACCGATATGCTGCTGACGGCAACGACTACGGTCGCGCTTTTCACTTTCTTTCTGCACTGGCGTGAGGGCGGCGGCTGGTGTTGGGTCATGTACGTCGCGATCGCGCTGGCGATTTTGACCAAGGGCCCGATCGGCCTCGCGATTCCACTGACGGCAGGAGCAATCTTCCTCGTGACCGAGGGCGATTGGCGTGGCGCGGTCCGGCGCTTTCGCGTCGTGCCCGGTCTGGGCCTCACCGCAATCATCGCCGCACCCTGGTTTGTCGCCGTCACGTTTCGCCAGCCGGATTTTCTCGCCTTCTACTTCGTCGGCGAACACTTTCGTCGCTTCTTCGAGTCCAGCTACTCGCACGGCCAACCGATCTATTACTACGTACCGGTGATCGTCGCGGGATTGCTGCCCTGGTCGATTCTCGCGACGTTCGCGCCGTGGAGAACGCTGACGCCCGACCCGGCGCGGCGTTTTTGCCTGATCAGCGCCGTAACCATCTTCGTCGTTTTCTCGTGCGCCAGCGCGAAGCTGATTC
>JBOHWF010000351.1:0-2284 GCA_050736455.1 Binataceae bacterium (SeqCode)
GAGGCCGGCGCCGCGCAGTACGCCGGCGAGATACCCTTGATTCTCAAGCTCAACACTCACGACCTGTTGCTCGATGAGCGCGATCCGATCTCGGCGGTCACCGGCAGCGTCAACGATGCCCTGCGGCTCGGATGCGCCGCAGTAGGCTTCACGATCTATCCGGGATCGGCGGCGCGCCGCGAGATGTATCAGCAGCTTCAGGCGATCGGCGAAGAGGCCAAAGCGCACGGTCTGGCCGTCGTGGTCTGGTCGTATCCGCGCGGTTCCGGATTGAGCAAGGAGGGCGAGACCGCGCTCGATGTCGTCGCTTACGCGGCGCAGATCGCAGCGCAGCTTGGAGCGAATATTGTCAAGGTCAAACTGCCCAGCGCGCATCTGGAGCTGGCCGAGGCCAAAAAAGCTTATGAGGCCGCCCACATTCCGCTCGAGCCGCTGGCGGAGCGCGTGCGCCACGTCGTGCAGAGCTGCTTCGATGGCCGCCGCATCGTGATTTTTTCGGGCGGCGCGCGCGAGGAAGACGACGCGTTGATCGAGGAGATCAAGGCGATCCGCGCCGGCGGCGGCTTCGGCTCGATTATCGGACGCAACTCGTTTCAGCGGCCCAAGCCGCAAGCGATCGCGCTGCTGCGGCAGATCATCGGGATCTACGCAAGCTGAAACCGACGGCCTGCCGTCAAGCCCGCCTCGCCGGTGGTTTCCTGCGGGGGCGTGACTGCGCTATGCAAAGCCTCACACGCCGGGCGCGGCCCGCGTGACCTTGCAGTGAGGAAAACACGATGCGCTACGACGAATACCAGTTTCTGCTTTTTGAGCGGCATCCCGACGGAGTCCTGCTCATCACGATCAACCGTCCGGAGGTGCTCAACGCGACCAACCTCCGGCTGCACTGGGAGCTTAGCCGGGTCTGGCGCGATATTCACGACGATCCTGAAACCAACGTCGTGATCGTCACCGGCAAGGGGCGCGCATTTTCGGCCGGCGGCGATCTCGACATGATCGACCACCTCAAAGGCAGTCACGCGAACATCTCGGCGGTGATGCACGAGGCGAGCGACATCGTTTACAACATGATCGATTGCAGCAAGCCGATCATCTCGGCGATTAACGGCGTCGCGGTTGGCGCCGGGCTGGCGGTCGCGTTGATGGCGGATATTTCGATCGCGGCCGAAAATATGCGCATCACCGACGGCCATCTGCGGCTCGGCGTCGGCGCGGGCGATCACGCGGTGATCATCTGGCCGCTGCTGTGCGGTATGGCGAAGGCGAAGTACTACCTGATGACCGCGGAGTTCATCGATGGCAAAGAGGCGGAACGGATCGGCCTCGTGAGCCTGTGCGTGCCGAGCGAGCAGTTGATGGAGCGGGCGTTCGCGGTCGCGAACCTGCTCGCGCGCGGGCCGCAGCAGGCGGCGCGCTTCACCAAGCGGGCGCTCAACAACTGGCTCAAGATGTTCGCGCCGGCCTTCGAGGCCTCGCTGGCGATGGAGATGCTCGGCTTCTTCAGCGCGGACTTGGCGGAGGGCGTCACGGCGCTGAAAGAGAAGCGCCCGCCGACGTTTCCCCATTTGAAGAAATAATGCAGGCGGCGTTGTTCACCGCGCCCGGCGCGCCGCTCGAAATCGCGACGGTCGGGGAGCCGATTGCGGGACCCGGCGAAGTCATCGTGCGAGTCAAAAGCTGCGGCGTCTGCGGTTCGGATCTGTACGCGGCGCGATCGCAAAAGCTTCAACTGCCGCCAGGCACGATCATGGGCCATGAGTTCGCCGGCGTGATCGAAGAAGTTGGCGAGGAAGTCAGTGGCTTCGCGCCGGGCGATGCAGTCGCGGCGATGTCCACGGTCGCTTGCGGCGCGTGCGCGATGTGCCGCGCCGGTGCTGCGGTGCGGTGCCTCGCGGCGAAGCCGATCGGCTTTGGTGAGGTCGCGGGCGCGTTCGCTGAACTCGTCAAGACCCGTCCCGGCAGCCTCTACAAGATGCCCACTGGGATGAGTTTCCGCGTCGCCGCGACGGTCGAGCCGCTCGTGGTCGGACTCCATGGGCTTCGGCGCGCGCGCTTTCAAGCGGGCGATACCGCGCTCATCCTGGGCGCGGGGACGATCGGACTGGTGACGCTGTTGTGGGCGCGCTTCGCCGGCGCGGGCACGATTGTCGTGTCAGAAGTGCTGTTGGCGCGGCGCGATCTTGCGCTCAAGCTCGGCGCCGACAGCGCCGTCGATCCGCGGATGCGCAATCCCTCCGCCGAGATGGTCCGGCTGAGCGGCGCCGCGCCTGACGTGGTCTTCGAG
>JBOHWF010000352.1:0-4333 GCA_050736455.1 Binataceae bacterium (SeqCode)
GCGTCATTAATATAAAATTCGCGCGTGACCTTGTGGCCGGCGAAAGCCAGCAGATTGGCGAGCGCGTCGCCGAAAACCGCGCCGCGGCCATGGCCGACATGCATGGGACCGGTCGGGTTCGCCGAGACATATTCGACATTGAGTTTAAGTTTTTTCGCGCCCCCCAAGGCAGGCCGGCCGAACCGCGGCCCCTGTTCGAGAGCCGCGCGCAAGACGCGGGCGAAGACCGCCGGCTTAAATCGAACGTTGATGAAGCCCGGCCCCGCGACCTCGGCCTCCGCGACATCCGGATTGTCAGACAGCGCGGCGGCGATCTCCACGGCGAGCTGGCGCGAATTAGTGAAGAAGGAACGCGCCTCTTTCGCGTAAACCATCGCCGCATTGGTGGAAAGATCGCCATGCGCCGGGTCGCGCGGGGGTTCGACGGTAAAGCGTTGCAAATCGAGATTTTCCGGCATGCGGCCCTGCGCGGCGATCCGGCGAAGGATTGAGCCGATCAGGTCTTGAAACTCGGCGTAAAGGTTCATCGCTCACCAACGTAAGCTGGTATTAGTCACGTGCAACAAGATGATAGTTGATGTGTGATCCGCTGGATCGACGATTCGCGGCATTGGGGACCTCCAGGCGAGAGAGCGGGGCGATGCGTGGTCGGCCGCGGCCGGGGAGCTGTCAGCGCTTGCTTGACGCCCGGGACTCAACGCTCTGGGTACTGCAGAGCGCCGCAAGCGAGGCCGCCGTCGACCGTTAGCACTGACCCAGTCATGTAACCGGACGCGTCGGAAGCCAGCAGCAGGAGCGGCCCGTCCAACTCATGCAGTTCGGCGAAGCGCTTGAAGGGCACCGTCCACACCGCGGCCGATCCGTCGGGAGTCTCCAGGAATTCCTTCACCATGGCAGTCAGCATACCCCCCGGGGCGAGCGTGTTGACGCGGATCCGGTGCGGCGCCAGTTCGTAAGCCAGGGCGCGAGTCAAGTGGTTGACGCCAGCCTTGGCCGCGCAGTAGGGGGTGAGGTTGAGCTGGACGCGGTGGGAGTCGGCCGACGAGACGTTGATAATGCTGTCGGGGACGCGGCGGGCGATCATGTGCCGGGCGACGGCTTGGTCCATGAGCCAGGTGCCTTTCAGGTCGACGCCAATGAGCCGATCCCACTCGGCCTCGGTCACCTCCAACGCTGGCTTCCAAAGGGCGATGCCCGCGCAGTTGAGCAGGATGTGGACCGGGCCGAGGTCGTCGGCGACGCGGCCCACGGCCCGTCCGACTGCACCGGCGTCGGTCACGTCCGCCTCCACGAGCAGTGCCCGGCCGCCGAGGGCGGCGACCTCGGCGGCCGCTTCCGTCAGCCCGGCCGTGTTGACGTCGAGTAGAGCCACGGCCGCTCCGGCCTGGGCGAGCGTAGCCGCGCAGTGGCGGCCGAGCCCGGAGGCGACCCCGGTCACGACGGCGTTCTTTCCTTCGAGCGAGAAGAGTGAGTGCGGGAAAGACATATGAGGCACCTCGGCGCCCAGGGGTTCGTCAGCCAATAACGGAGGACGGCCGTCACCGCCTGGGGCCGTTCGAGAGTTGAAGAGTGGCCGCAGTCCTCGACGATCGCAAGCCGCGCCCCGGCGACCGCGGCCGCCAGGAACTCGTGCTCCTGTAAAGGGAAGTAGGCGTCTTGCCGGGCGGCCACGACCAGCGTCGGACATCGGATCAGGGACAGGAAGGCGCGGCTGTCGGAGTCGTTGACAAGCGCCCGCAGGTGGCGGGCAAAGACCTGCGGCCCGGCGCGGCGCTGCATCGCCTCTAGGGCGGCGAGCAGCCCCGCGTCGCGGGCCCGGTCGGGGTGGACGAGCCCGGGCAGGTTCTCGTCGAGGAACTCCTCGAAGCGCCCCTGGCCGATCATCTCGATTGCCCGCCGCTGTGCCGCGATGACCGCGGCGTCGGGGCGCGCCCAGGTGTTGAGGAGGGAAAGCCGGGTCACGCGCTGGGGCGCCCGAGCCGCCGCCTCCTGCGCTGCCCAGCCACCCATGGAATGGCCAGCAAGGGCGAATGGCCCCGGGGCGGCACTTAGGACGGCCTCGGCCATCTCGGCGCGTGATGCACAGGGCCCTAAGTCGGCAACGGTGATCTCGGCAACGTCCGCAAGGTGGTCGATCTGATGGGGCCAGTCCCCAGCGTCGGCACCCAACCCTGGGACGAGGACCAAAGCCGGTTTCGTGGCCATTCTCGTTTCCAATATTTGCGAGGCCGCCGCGCCGACGCGATTCTAGAGCTTCTGCAGCAGGTAGAGGTTGTTACCGTCGGGATCCTTGAGACCGACCATGCGGGCGCCCCAAGATTGGTCCTCGGGCGGACCCGCGAACTCCACTCCGGCGGCCTGTAGCTTTGAATAAAATGCATCAACATCGGCTACGGCCAAGCTGATATGGTCGATACCCGGCGGATTGCCGAACAAGCCCAGCTCCCGCCCCATGGGCGGTGGAGCGTTTTGCCGCGTCGCAAAAATGAATAAGTGCACCGCTACGGCAGCCATCAGCACACCGCGGTCGTTCCTATACGCTTCTGAGAATCCCAGCTTCTGATAAAACGCGACCGACCTAGCGACGTCCGTCGTGCAGATTCCGATATTGTCAATGCCTTTTATCATGTGGCACCTCCGAAGTCGAAAGCGCCCGCGGGACGTTGGCTCTCGCCCCATACGCCGACAAAGTTCGTGCTGGCGCCAATGACACCAGCCTGAGCGGTGTTGTAGCCAACAACGCCACGACCAGCAATGCTAGTCCCTGATACACGATCATCGGCGTCGGTGCTTCCGAAAGAATGTGGCATGGATCCCTCCATTAGCTGATAAGCAATCCGGCATTCCCCAGGGTGATCGGAGATTGGACGGTTAGGTTGGCTCGATTTGGCCTGTTTGGCAAATCTGAGCGTCGTTGATCCCCCGTTATCGTGCGCGAGGGCCTCTGCGTAAACATTGCGCTCGGCAGCGCACTAGAAAATGACGAATTGGATGTGATCAAGACACACCTCTCCCTTGGTTTTGGTACCCATTGCAACCGAACGCTTCACGCTGGCGCGGGGTCAGGCGGCGGCGGCAGTTCCGCGATTAGCCGCACGATGTCAGCGAATAAATGTTGTGAGATGGCGACCTCGGCTATCAGGAAGGCGACATAGCGGCTGTGGCTCACGACCTTCGTGCTTATCTTGATGAGTTTTTTCTTCAAGCTCGTCAATGACCAGTCCTCACATGGGGAGGTCGGGGTCAAGCGCACTACTGCAATTCCGGGGTTTCGTCAAAAAGTCGGCGATGCTCGGCGGCGGCATAACGGTCGGTCATCCCGGCGATATAATCGCAGACGACGCGCGCCAAGCACCGCTCGTAACTTCATCCCTTGCGGCCATTCGCGGAAATAAGGCCAGCCGCACACTCCAAAAACCGGCGGGCAGTTTGAACCGCATCTCGCGCGCTTTCGCCAGACACTTGCGAGCCGGGGCCGGTTTCATAGTCGGCGATGGCTTTGAAGTTGTAGGAGCGGGGAAGGAACGCCCGCAACTCCATATCAAAGCGTGGATCGTCCTTCACCAGCCGCGCAAACTCCCTCTGCACGCCCGAATGCCGTCTGATCGCCTTGCCGGTGCACTCGAAGATCAACGCTTGTGCCGCGTGCAGGCCGGCTAGGTACGCGGTGCGTCCGGCATCGGCATTCAATCCGGCACCAAGCATCGTTTCGGCCCGATCGAGAAGCTCCCGCGACTTGTCGAGAAAGGCGCCGGTCTGTGGCTTCATAGGTCAATGCCGTCGGCACGGATTTCGTGCATCAGCGGCGTACGTTCGTTGTAGGCATCTGCCCGATAGGGCATCACGTGAATGAACTCGCCTTCGCTGTAAAGAATATCGGTGGCGACGTCAGCGAGCCGGTTCATCTCCGCAAAACGGTCAGCCATATCGCGCAGAAACACCGCCACATCGTAATCGGAATCCGGCCGCGCGTCACCGCGCGCGCGCGAGCCAAACAGCACCACTCGCGCCACGCGGTCGCCGTAAATTTCGGTGACGGCGGCGCGAAAGCGTTGAAGGATCGGGTCACCGGCTAGTTTCGCTGCCATAGAAAATATATAGCCCATTTTTCCTTACCGCTCGCAGCAAGAACATTAGGCAATGAAGTGGACCCGGTTCTTGGGACCAGTTGATTAATTGGAAGGGAAGCCGTTCCGTCATGGCAACCGGAGCGGAAGATGACCAAGGGAACGAGACGGAGCATCGAGGCGGCGCTGTGGTTCGGCAAGCTCACCATGAGGGGCGAGGATTGCCCTCGAGGCGTTGCGGGAGCAGGCGACGGTTGCGGACCTTG
>JBOHWF010000353.1:0-1981 GCA_050736455.1 Binataceae bacterium (SeqCode)
CTGTTACAGAGCTGGGTGGCCGATCGCAACGGTCGGCCGCACGATCTGCTCGTCATGAGTCACGATGTCGAGAAGCTAAGCGAGCGCCTCAGCGCCTAGCGCAGAACCTCGAGGGAGCCGGAGCATGAGTGCATTTGCCGCGCTGCCCAGGGCGTTCGTCGGCAATTATTTTCGCGGCCGCACGGCGCTTATCACCGGAGCGTCGAGCGGCATCGGCCGCGACCTCGCCCTGACCCTCGCTGCGCTGGGGGCGAAAGTCGGGATCCTGGCGCGCCGCCGCCAGTTACTCGACGAGCTGGCAGGTGAAATCAACGCCGCGACTGACACGCCGGCGTTAGTGCTCGCGGCGGATGTCACCAAGCGCGACCACGCTCGCAGCGCGGTCGATCGCGCACTCGATCACTTCGGCCATCTCGACATCTTGATCAATTCGGCCGGAATCATGGAGCCGGGTCCGGTCGAATCGATGGACGCCGCCTCGCTCGAACGCATGATGAGCGTAAACCTGTTCGGCGTCTTGCACATGATGCAGGCGGTGATGCCGTCGATGCGCGCGGCGCACAGCGGCAATATCGTCAATATCGCGTCGCTCGCGGGTCGGCGCGGGATGCCGCCGCTCGGCGGTTACTGCGCCTCCAAATTCGCCGTGGTCGGCCTGACCGAAGCGCTGCGAGTCGAGCTTTACGGCAGCGGTGTGCGGGTTGCACTCGTGATGCCGGGCGTAATCAATACGCCGATGACGCAGGGCGCCGCAGGGGTCGATGCGCTCGCAGGCATCCCGGAGCAATTCTACGCAATGCCCGTGCAGTGGGTGACCTGGGCCACTATCGCGGCGATCGTGCTGGGGCTGACCGAGGTTGACGTTCCGCCCGGCGCCGCGGTCGCCGAGAAAATCGCCGCACTGTTTCCAGGTCTTACCGATAGCGCATTGGCAATGGGCCGGCGGTTCATGGAATGGAGCGGGCGGCGCCCCAAGCCTGACTGACTTCGCCGTTTCTTCGTGCGGAGGTTCCTGCCAGCCAAATTGATGACTGTCATTAGAGTGGGCGAGAGCCTAATGTTTGTGACCTTGGAGTAACGGAACGCGAAGTGACTATGGCAAATCAGAATCAAGCGACGACCTCCGGGATTGAGAACCACCTCGAGCTCGTTCAGAACCAGTTTCGCCGTCAGGCCGAAGCCTACGTTGCGGTGCCGATCGTGACCGACCCGGATTTTCTCAGTTACATCGTCTCGATTTCCGGCGTGCGCAAGAGTGACCGCGTGATCGATATTGCCAGCGGACCCGGCTTTGTCGCGATGGCCTTCGCGCCGCACTGCGCCGAAGTGATTGGCGTCGATGCGACTGATCGTTTCGTCGCGCGGGCCAACGCCGAAGCTTCGCGCCGACGGCTGGACAACGTTTCCTTTACGCTGGGCGACGTCGAGCGGATGGCGTTGGCGGACGAGAGCTTCGATGTTGCGGTCTGCCGTTTTGCCTTCCATCATTTTCCGCGCCCGGCCGGCGTCCTCACGGAAATTCGGCGGGTCGTGCGGGCCGGCGGCGCCGTCGTCGTGGTGGATATGCTCGCCTCCGAGGATGCCGCCAAGGCGGAATATCACAATCGAGTGGAGCGCCTGTGCGATCCGTCGCACGCGCGGGCGATTCCGGCCTCGGAGTTCGAGCGGATGTTTGCCGATCTGCGCTTCGAGGTGATCTATAAGCAGGGGCGCAAGACCTCCTATACGGTCGATGAGTGGATCGCGCATGGCGCGCCGGCCCCCGAGCAGGCCGCGCAAATCCACGAGCTGATGGCGGCGTCACTCGCCGAAGACCGCAGCGGGCTCGATGTGCGCGCCGTCAACGGCGTCATGCACTTCAGCCATACCGGAGCGAGCTACGTGCTGCGCAAGCGCTGAGCTAGCGGAGCCGTCAGTGGAGCGCAGCGGAACGAGCGAGCGAGTCTGCGAGCCGCGTTCAGACTCTGAAGACGCGCCGGAG
>JBOHWF010000354.1:0-1618 GCA_050736455.1 Binataceae bacterium (SeqCode)
AGCACGCACAGAAGGAAAAGATTTCGCGCCAAAGCAATTGTCGGGCGAGCCAATTTTCTGGCGGCGCACGCGGAGTGAATCATGACTGACATTGGATGTTGAGCTTTCTCGATTCGGTTGCCTTGGCCTCAATCCTGGATGAAGCCGACGGGCCCCTTGTAATCCTTGATGGCCTCCGGATTGCCGGGCGAGGCGTAGAGCCGGTTGACTCGCCCGAGCAGCCAGGTTTGGGGATCGGTCGAATCGGTGAAACCGTCGGTCGGCCTCGCGATTTCGTCCGGTTTCGCCGGTTTGACGATGTAGGGAGTCACGATGATCATGAGTTCGGTTTCCTGCTTCTGGTAGTCGCGCGAGCGAAACAGCGCGCCGAGAATCGGAAGGTCGAGGAGCCCCGGAAGACCGTTGATGATTTGCTGCGATTTCGTCTGAATAAGTCCCGCGGAGGCGATCGAACCCCCCGATGGGATCTCGACCGTCGTCTCGTTCTTGCGGGTGAGAAATGAGGGAACGGGGAAGCCGCCGATCGTCTGGGCTAGTTGGGAAGTATCTATATCAGTCACTTCAGTTGCAAGGTGAAGCTCGATGCGGCCCTCTGCCAGAACTATGGGGGTGAATCGCAAGGAGACACCGTAGTCCTTGTAGATGATGGTGACGCTACATTGGTTGAAGCCACCTGTTGCCGAGCAGCTCGGTGGGCCAGGAATCGGTATCTCGCCGCCGACGGTGAGCTTCGCGCTCTCGCCGGATACGGCGGTAACCGTGGGCTCCGCGAGGATGCGCGTAACGCCATAGCGCTCGAAGGCTTGCAAGGTGGCATTCAAAGTGTTGGCCGGATTTTGCGCCGTCAGCGCGGTCGCCGGGCCTAGTCCCGTGATCGTGCCATTGATTGCGAACGGATTAACTTGGGTGAACGTGCCCCAGCTGGCGGTCAGCGAGCTTGTGGTGATGCCGAGTTGCTTGGCGATATTGCGCTCTACTTCCGCCACTGTGACCTTCAACATCACCTGATCGCGGGCCCGTATGGTGAGCACATTGACAACCCGGCCATCCGCGCACGCGCCCGGCGCGCCCGACGCCCCTAGCGCGCCGGGAGCACCCGAGGCAGAGACCAGCTGCACGAAGCCCTTCGCGATGTCGCAGGCGCGCTGCGCGTCTTCGATGGAATCGACAGCTCCGGTCAGGATGATCGTATCGTTGACCGTCCGCGCGGTGATCGCCGCCGCCGGCATAGCGGCGCGCAGTATCTGCTGAAGCTCGCCAACATCGCGGCCGATGCTGAGTTCCAAGGCGGCGATCTGGCGGCCTTGCTGATCCAAGGCAAAGACGCTTGTCTGGCCCGCATCCATGCCGATGACATAGAGTTTGCGCGGAGACCGGACCACGGCGTTGGCGACCTTCGGATTGGCAACGAAGATTTCCGCCGCATCCTGGGGCAGATCGATAATGATGGACTTGCCCACGCCCATCGCGATCCGCCTCGGCGTGACCGCGCTGTTGAACCGGGCCTCGGCTTTTTCTTGCGCGTGAACCGCGCCAAGGCCCGCCATGACGGAGAGGCTTGCCATTAGTCCCGCGGCCAGGAAAGGGAGCTTTCGTTTCATTTGCGGATCTCCAAAAC
>JBOHWF010000355.1:0-5638 GCA_050736455.1 Binataceae bacterium (SeqCode)
CTCGTCAACCCTCACCCCGTTCAGACCGCACCTTCCGCGAGTGAAACCGGTATCGGTTTCTGCGTCCGCGAAGCGCTCCGCCTTCATGTCCGTTATTTGGGGACACGACACTACCGCATCATGTGCATGATCGCGCCCGGATTCTGGTACTCCTTGATATTGTTGTACTGCGGCTTGACCGCGCCATCGACGGTCCAGGTGCGATGATTGGGGCCTGCGGTGAAGCCGAAGGCTGCGTGGTTGGTGGTCACGTCCCAGATCTGCACGATGCCGCCGCCCGCCCATGACTGCATCCCGTAGGGCGGCAAGACCGCGGGCGTCAGGCTCTCGACCATAATCTTCGCGAAGTTCAGCTTGTTGTCGTAGAGGTCCTGCGCCAGCGGTGCGTAGGTGTTGGTGTCGATATAAACGATCCGCTTGCCGTAACAATAGCGATTGCCGATCGCGGCCCGCGGACGCACGTCGATTACCCAGGTGTCGCGCAGCTCCCAGTTGCCCCACGAGGGCTTGGCCCAGCCGAGTGGCATGTCGTAGTTCTCGGGGAAAGCCCCGTCATCCGTGTTCATCTGGACCAGCGCCAGCAACTGCATCCGTTTCAGAAACTTCGAGTCGAAGTCGGCAATCCCGCCGTTCCATCCGCCGCGAATGTCGTCGTGAGTGTAGTCGGCGAAGGTAAAAATCTTCGCGCAGTGCGCGGCGTCCGACAAGCGCAGCGAGCGGCGCAACGCTGGCACGAACAGGAAATTGTCTTCAATCTGCAGGTTGTCCTGATACAACAGCACGAGGTCCGTGGCGTAGCGATACTGTTCCGGCTGATCGACATCGATCCATTCACCGAGCCACGCGCCGCCCGCGTCGGCTTCCGTGCGGGGAACCCCCGGCTCCCAGTTATAGGCAAGCTGGCGGATATCGTAGTCGAGCTTCCAGCAGAAGGTATCGGCCAGCTTGTCCATGTTGCAGACCGTCAGCGGCGTACCGGAATCACCAAAACCCGCGATCAGATGCGGCTGGATCCGGTAGTTGAGGTTGGTCAGAATTTTCTGGCCTTTGTTGGGATCGTCGGGAATCGGGAAGGGCACGCCGGCGGCGTAGTTCTTCAGGACCCAGCGCCCGTCAGCTTGTTTTTCGAGCCGGGTTTGATCGCCGTATTTTTCCGAGGCTTCGACAAACGGAGCGGGCAGGGGATAAACCGTGGTGGCGCCGACATTGATCTGCGCATCGGCCGGCATTTTCCAGAACCACTTGCCCTGCCACAGGCCGATTTCGCCGTCCGTCATGTACTGCTGATATTTCGACCAATTCGACGAATTGATCACCGTACCCGGCGCAATCGCGCTTGCCTGAGCCGTGAGGACTGCGGATTCCCCGGCGGGCGCGGTTTCAGTTTCTGGCGCGCTCTCGTCGGGGACCTCGGTGGCGCCTGAGGGGATCCAGGAGGGGACGGCGGCGGGCGACTCCTGCGCGCGAGAAAATTGTGGCCATCCGACCGCGACGGCAATCGCGATCGCCAGCGCCAGTCGTTCAACTCTCATAGTGCGAACTCTCCTCGAGGTTAATGGCGGAAATGCCTCACGCCGGTAAAGACCATCGCGAGACCGAGCCGGTCAGCCGCGGCGATGACCTCGTCGTCACGCGCGGAGCCGCCCGGCTGCGCGATCGCGGTCGCGCCGGCTTCGGCGGCGAGCGTCGGTCCGTCGGGGAAGGGGAACAGCGCCTCCGAGACCAGCACCGAGCCGCGCAGCGAAACGCCGAGTCGCGCGGCCTTTTCCCGCGCGGCGTAAACCGGATCGATGCGCGAGGTCGCGCCGCCGCCGACGCCCAGCGTGCGGTCGGCGTTCACGAACGCGATCGCATTGGACTTGATATGCTTGCACACCCGGATGCCGAAATTCATCGCGTCGAGTTCAACCTCGGACGGCGTCCGTTTGGTAACGACCTTGCCGGCGCGGGCGTCCTCGAGGCTCAGATCGGCGGTCTGCACCAGCAGTCCGCCCACGACTTTGCGCAGGTCCAGGTCGTCGCGCCTGATCCGCTCCAGATGACAGCGCATCACGCGGCGGTTTTTTTTCTTGCGCAAGAACTCGAGCACGTCAGGCGGAAAATCCGGGCCGATCAAAACCTCGGTGAAAAGCTCGTCCACCGCGCGCGCGAATTCGAGATCCCAGGGGCGGTTCGCGATGATGATCCCGCCGAACGGCGAATCCGGATCGGTCGCGAAAGCCTTGTCCCAGGCCCCCTTGAGCGTCGCGCCGACGCCCACTCCACAGGGCGTGTTGTGCTTGAGAATCGCGACCACCGCTTCGCGGTAATCGCTGAAATCGGCCATCAGGTTGAGCGCCGAACTGATGTCGAAGACGTTGTTGAAGGACAACTCGCGGCCGTGCAGCTGCTCGGCGATGCGCGGAAAGTCGCCGTAGAGCGCGCCCCGCTGATGAGGATTTTCACCGTAGCGGAGTGCTTGCGCGCGCTCGAGCGTGAGGCTGAAGCTCTCGCCCAGCGGCGCCGCCGCCGCGTCGCCCGCCGCGCTCAGGTAATTTGCGATCGCGCAATCGTACGCGGCCACGCGGGCAAAGGCCTTGCGCATCAGCCGCCAGCGCGTCGCAGCGCTGAGCGCGCCGCCGTTGGCTTCGAGCTCTTCCGCCAGCGCGCTATAATCCGCAGGATCGACCACCACCGCCACGTCGGCATAGTTCTTTCCGGCGGCGCGCACCAGCGCCGGGCCGCCGATATCGATGTTTTCGATCGCGTCCTCGAGTCTCACGCCGGCTTTCGCGACGGTCTGCTCGAACGGATAGAAATTCACCACCACGAGGTCGATCGGCTCGAGCCGGTGCTCCACCATCTGCCGGACATGTGCGGGTTCGCTGCGGCGCGCGAGAATACCGCCGTGAATTTTCGGATGGAGCGTCTTGACGCGGCCGTCAAGGATCTCCGGGAAACCGGTGAAATCCTCGACCGCCTTGACCTTGACCCCGGCGCTTTCGAGCGCGGCCCTGGTCCCGCCGGTCGAAATCAATTCGACGCCGTGGCGCTCCAGCGCGCGGGCGAAATCGGCTAACCCGGCTTTGTCCGAGACGCCGAGCAGCGCCCGGCCCAGTTTGATTTTGTCTGCGAGCTTGCTTTGGTCCGAGGTTTGGATTTTGTCAGAGGGCATTTACGCCATTTTTTCAATTCAGATACACCCGCGCAACGCGGCGGCCCACCGTACAAAGCATCTCGTAGGAGATCGTCCGCGCGATGCGGGCGACATCGTTGACGCTGAGAAGGGTCTCGCCGCTGGTCCCCCATAGAATTACTTCGTCGCCGACCTGCGCGTCGGGCACGCCGGTCAGATCGACCATCGTCAAGTCCATGCAAATCGCGCCGACCACCGGCGCGCGCTGACCGCGAATCAGCACTTCGCCGCCGTGTTGCAGGCCGCGGCGGTAGCCGTCAGCGTAGCCGACCGCCAGCACGCCGATCACGCTCGCGCGCGGCGTCGTAAAAGTATGACCGTAGCTGACGCCGGTCTGTGCGGGTACGCGCTTGAGCTGCATCAGCCGGGTCTTGAAGGTCATCGCCGGCCGCAGCTCGACGCGATCGCGAACCGCATGAACCGGCGGCAGGCCATAGAGTGCGAGCCCGGGCCGCATCAGATTCAGATGGGCGTCCGGGCGCAGCACAATCGCGGCCGAATTGGCGGCGTGATTTACCGGCAGGTCGAAGCCGGCGGCGCGCAGTTGCGCGACGGCCTCTTGGAAAATCCGCAACTGCCGATCGGTGACCGGGCTCGCCGGGTCGGCGGCATTGGCCAGCAGCGTGAAAGCGCCTTCGAAGCGCAGCGCGGTGGCGCGCCTCATCAGCGCGATCGCCGGATCGAGGTCCGCGGGCAGGAGGCCGAGCCGGGTCGCGCCCGTATCGAGCTTGAGATGGACGCGCAGGGCGCTGCGGCCGGCGCGCTGCGCCGCGCGATCGAGCGGCTCGATCAGCGCGGGATCGAAAATCGCCGCGGTCAGGTCGAGCTCGGCGATGGCCTCCGCTTGAGCGGCGAAGAATCCGCCGAGCAGATAAAGCCGATCACGCAGGCCGGCGCTTCGCAGTTCGCGAGCTTCCTCGACCGTGGCGACGCCGAAATGCGCGCAGCCTTCATCCCGCAGCACGCGAGCGACCTCAACTGCGCCGTGCCCATACGCGTCGGCTTTGACTACCGCCATGATTTTCGCGCCGTTCGTATAGGCGCTGAGCGCGCGGTAGTTGGCGCGCAGCGCTGCCCGATCAATTTCGGCCACAGTCGGCCGTCCGCTCTCCGCTCGCATCATGGAAAGGCTCCCTCCGGCGGCCTTGGATCATTTTTGACAAAATTTCGGATGGGGTGATATAAGAAAAGCAGGCTGGGGGTGTGCGCAAGCACTGAGAACTCGCTCGAGGACCCCTCGAACCTGATCCGGATAATGCCGGCGGAGGGAAGCCGACTGCGTGGGACGTTCGTGTTCCACCGAGGCCGCTTCCCAGGAGGATCTGGGAAACGGCCTCATGTCATCCGAAGCCGACGCCTTCGAAGTGTTGCTCAACGGCGAACCGCACGTGGTTGCGGGCGATGCGCAGTTGACCGCGCTGATCGACCAGTTGAAGCTGCGGCGCGGCCGCGTCGCCGTGGAGATCAATCAAGTCGTGATCCCCAAGGCCGACTGGAGCAGCGTCGTGCTACGACCCGGTGATACGATCGAAATCGTGAACTTTGTCGGCGGCGGATAAAGCGCGCCTGCGAGGATTGATGATGAAAAATGACTCCTTTGAGTTGGCCGGGCGCACTTTTCAATCGCGGCTGATCGTCGGGACCGGCAAATATCGCGATTTTGCCGAAACCAAGGCGGCGATCGAAGCCAGCGGTGCGGAGATTGTCACGGTGGCCGTGCGCCGCGTGAATATTACCGACGCGAGCAAGGAAAACCTGCTCGATTATATCGATCCGTCGCGCTATCAGATCCTGCCAAACACTGCCGGCTGCTACACCGTCGAGGAGGCTGTGCGGACCTGCCGGCTGGCGCGCGAGGCGGGGGTCGGCGATCTGGTCAAGCTCGAAGTAATCGGCGACCAGCAGACGCTCTTTCCGGACGTGCCGGCAACGCTTGAGGCGGCAAAGATTCTCGTCAAGGAAGGCTTCAAGGTGCTCCCTTACATCACGGACGATCCGGTCGCTTGTATCCGGCTCGCCGAGATCGGCTGCGCGGCCGTGATGCCGTTGGCGGCGCCGATCGGCTCGGGCATGGGCATCCGCAACCCCTACAATCTGCGGATCATTCTGGAGCAGGCGCGGGTGCCGGTGATCGTTGACGCGGGCGTCGGCACGGCCTCGGATGCTGCCGAAGCTATGGAGCTTGGATGCGACGGGCTGCTGGTGAATTCCGCGATCGCGGCGGCAAAGGATCCGATCGCGATGGCGCGGGCGCTGAAGCTCGGCGTTGAGGCGGGACGGCTGGCGTATCGCGCCGGCCGGATCGAGATGAAGCTCTATGCGACTGCGTCCAGTCCGCTCAGCGGGACGATTCGCTAGATCGATCACTGCCCCGCGCCGCCCCGGTTTCGCTTTTGTTTCGGCTGTACCTGATCACCGATCGCAAGTTGGCGGCGCGCCATGGCGGGCTGCTCGCGGCGGTGG
>JBOHWF010000356.1:0-1890 GCA_050736455.1 Binataceae bacterium (SeqCode)
CCTCCGCGCGGACCGCTCGTAGTCACCGCCTTGCTCGCGAGCGAGCGGGCTGCCTCGCCGATGGTGCCGCCGACCACCTTGAACGCGTCGCGCGCCGGCACTAGCCCGGCGAAGAGTCCAGATACGGTGCGCGCATAGTTGGCATCCTTGCGGGCGCGCTCCGCGATAATCCTTGACGCCGAGATCCACACCGGGGCGAGCGCGCGGTTGCTGACCAACTGCACGATAAGCCGGGCGAGCGCCATGTCGTAGCGCAGTTCGCTCTCGACACGCGCCGCAAAAGGCGCAAGCGCCCGCGCGGAAAAATCGTCGTCGCGCAGACATGGCGCGAGCGTCTCGGCTGCCCAGCGGGCGCTTAGCAGTGCATATTGGATGCCCTCGCCGTTGAGCGGATTGATCAGACTCGCCGCGTCGCCGATCAGAATGACGCGATCGGACACGATCTTGAGCCGATGGTTATAGGTCATCAATGGCCAGCCCGCGATCCTGCCGCGCATACGCGCGTTGCGCAGGCGCGCCGCGAGGGCCGCATCTTCGCGCATTAAGCGACGCAACATAACAGCGGGAGTAAGGCTGTGGGCGGGCCAGGTTTCGAGCGCCACGCCGAGCCCGACATTCGCCTCGCCATTGCCGGTGGGGAACAACCAGTAGAAACCCGGATAGCAGCTGCGGTCGAAATAGAGGTCGAGCTGGTCATCAGGCCCCTCGACGTTGGTGAAGTAGGCCCGCGAGGCGATGAACCGGTCGCGCCGCGGCGGCGCCGATCCGCGCATGAGCCGCGCCACCGTCGAGCTGCTGCCGTCGGCACCGATCAGCAGGCGGCAACGCAACGTGAGGTGGCCGTTCGAGCTAGCCGCCTCCACGGCAACCGCATCGTGGCCGGCCGCGAACCCCGTGAGCCGGCACCCCTCCATCACCCGGGCGCCTGCGCTGCGCGCGGCATCGACGATGAATTGGTCAAGCGCGAGTCGTGGAATCACCCGGCCATAGGAAGGCACGCCTTCAATTTCCGGAAAAGGCCGGGAGATCAGCTCTTTGCCAGCTATATAAAGGGCGGCGCGACGCGCGATATTGGTCCGCGCGTACCCGCCCATCGGCGATACGCCGAGGCTGTCAAGCTCGACCAGGGCGGATGGGCCGACAAAATCGCCGCACACCTTATCGCGCGGAAAGATCACGCGATCGAGAAGGATAACCGACGTTCCCGAACGTGCCAGATGGCACGCCGCCGCAGCCCCTGCCGGCCCGGCCCCAGCGATGATCACATCCGCGTCGTAACTTTGCTTCACCGCACCATAGACCATTGAATTTTATTCTACCGCATATCGAGAGCATGGGCGAGGGCGACTCTCAATCCTAATTCGCGGTGGAAGTTCACTATCGCGAATAAGGAAGCTGAATTATCCGGCTAGGTGGCATGCCTGCTAGATTTCAACGCCGGCTTGAAGATGACCTGCGTGGCGGCAAGGATCGAGCGCTAGCTTAAAGCGAACTGCCTTCAGTTCCCGGATAGCTGCAACGCCATTTCACGACTCTCCGGCCGGGATGGCTGTTCGCCCATTCGGCAATCGCGGGCGGCGCCTGCGCCATGCATTGCACGAGAGAGCCTTCGTCAACGAACGAAAGATGCCGCTCCTCGCATGACGCGGGTTCTGTCAAAGTGCATACCGTGAGAATCAGTTCAACGAAACCCATTGCCGGCTCCTTCGATAAAACAGACTTGCGAGCACATATCGCTCCCGGCCGCTTGCGGCGGCGAGCGCAATACGCGAGTCCATGAGGCTTTTACGACCCCCCAAGCGACGGCCATTTCCAAAATCGACGCTTAGTTTTTTTTGTAATCGAGGTAGGCAAACCGCTGATCCGTGGGGGTCCCTTCCAAAGCGCCGC
>JBOHWF010000357.1:0-2650 GCA_050736455.1 Binataceae bacterium (SeqCode)
CGATCGCCAGCTCGACCTTCGCGCAATCTTTGGACGCGACGGAATCGACTGGAGTTCCCGCTTGAATGCCGGCGATCCGATCGAAGATCTCGTCAAATATTGGAAAGGGCAAATCAAAACGTCGATCGAAGCGCCGTCCGGGATCGTGACAATGCGGGTGAGTGCGTTTTCGCCGGAAGAGGCGCTCAGAATCGCCAATGCAACGGTCGATTTGTGCGAGCGCCTGGTGAACGGGCTCTCGGCCCGCGCGCGTCAAGACGCGGTCACCGAAGCGAAAGCGGAACTCGCGCGCGCCGAAACGCGCCTGACCAATGCGCTCGCGACCATGCGCGATCTCCGTAACCAGCAGTCGACGCTCGATCCGCAACGCACGGCCGAGGGAATTGGCCGCTTGATCTCGGAGCTCCGCCTGGAAAAAATTCGGCTCGAACAGGAACTAACGGCATCGAAGCGGGGAGATGTCAGCGAATCCGCGCCGCAGGTTCAGATCATGCGCACGCGCGTCGATGTGATCGGCGAACAGATTACAGGCCTCGAGCAGCTCTTGACCTCGCGAGACGAGACCGAGCCCGGAACAATCGCCGGAAAGATTACGCGCTTCGACGAGTTCGAACTGGAGCAGCAGATCGCCGAAAAGCAATACACGCTGGCCGCCGCCGCCCTCGAGCGCGCCCGTGTCAATGCGGAAGGAAAGCACGTTTATCTCGCGACGTTCGTCCATCCGGTACTTGCGCAGAACTCAACCTATCCAAAACGAGTCCTTTTCAGCTTGCTTGGAATAGCCGCGGCTGCCTTGCTTTATGCGATTGGCATCGCACTTTGGCGGGCTGCCCTCCGCAAGCTCGCGACGTGATGGCGTGCAATGATCCAGCTTTCCCACGTTTCAAAATTTTACAGAACCGAGAACCATCGCAAGGTCGTTCTCGACGATGTCAGCTACTTGTTCGATGAGCGGTACACCTATGGCATCTTCGGCTCGAACGGGGCGGGAAAATCGACGCTTCTCCGCCTGATCGGCGGCAGCGAGCTGCCCAATTCCGGCCAGATCTTCCGCGATGTCCGGATCTCCTGGCCGCTTGGCTTCGGCGCCGGATTTCATCCCCTGATGACGGGCCGTGAGAATATCAAATTCGTTAGCCGGATATACGGCGCCAACCTGCGGCGCGTGATCGATTTCGTCGAATATTTTTCCGAACTCGGAAACTATTTCGACATGCCGGTCGGCACCGATTCGTCCGGCATGCAGGCACGCCTCGCTTTCGGCCTCTCCATGGCTATCGATTTCGATTGCTACCTCGTCGACGAAATCACCGCCGTCGGCGACGCTAGATTCGCCCTGCGGTGCCGGGAGGCGTTCGACGAAAAACGCGGCCGCAGCAGCATGATCATGGTCTCGCATAACATCGGGACGATTAAGTCATATTGTAACCGCGGCCTCGTGTTATTCCGCGGTAAGCTTGTGGCTTTCAGTCACATCGACGATGCGATAGAGTTCTACCGGAAAAATCTTTGATAATTTACCCGGCAGGCCGCCCCAGTCCGGAGAGGGCGAACGGGGCGGGAATGACCTCGGGCGGGCGCGCCGGTTCGAGACGGTACAATCGATGTCAGGGGTGCCCGGCCCGGCGTCTCCGGGCGAGGACTGGGAATGTGACAAACTTCACTCGGATTCGGAGGCGGGGATGGAAACAACGCCGGTGACAGAGCCGATGCGGAGGCCACGTGCGTCCGCGCTCGCGATCAACGCCGCCGCGGTCGGGGCGATCCTATTGCGCGACATTAAGCGGCGGGCCGGACCATACTACACGGGATTTTTGATGATTTTATTGATGCCCCTGGCGCACGTATTGATCGTTGTCACGGCTTTCAGCATCTTTGGCCGCGTTGCCCCGCAGGGAACGGATCAGGTGGTCTATTTCGGCTTATCCATTTTGCCCTTTGTGATTTACGTATATTTGGCGCGACAGATCGTCATGTCGCTCAACGAAAATCGTCCGCTTCTCTATTTTAATCGTGTGAAGATTTTCGATATTCTCCTTGCAAGAGGTATCTTGGAAGCGACCGGTTCTGTCGTTGTTTTTGTTTCTTTCGTCTGCATATTGGCGGTTTATTCAAATGATTTTTCGCCGCGCGACTGGCCTGGGATCGTGTTCGCGGTCGCCGCGACAATTTATCTTAGCTTTTCCGTTGGTGTTCCCAATGCGTTGATCACCCGTGTCCTCCCGGTTTGGGTCATGTTTTTCAATCTTTCCATGCCAGTGACTTGGATCGCCTCCGGCATTATTTTCTATCCAACCGCGATTCCCGAGCCTTATGACCGGTGGCTTGCTTTGAACCCCTTGCTGCAATGCGTCGAGTGGATTCGTTATTCTTATTACGAGGACTATCCGGACAAGCTTCTCAATATTCCTTATCTCATCACCTTTGCGACTACGAGTCTTGCCGTCAGCTTGGTCGCCGAAAGGCTCGTGCGGCGTGTGCTTCTTTCAAAGTAATATCAAGTCCCAGCGAGCATGACCAACGCGCCGGTTGCAGGCCCCGATGAGCATGATGTTCCGGAGCTTGCCGCCAAATAAGCAATCTTCGCCATGTCCTCGCCAGACATGGGGACGTATGCCGGTGGCGGCCGCCGATGACGATGCTTCAGGCT
>JBOHWF010000358.1:0-6250 GCA_050736455.1 Binataceae bacterium (SeqCode)
AAGATGACCTACCCCGAGCAGCGGCGGGTCTTCCGCATGATCCCCGGGCTCGAGCGCGCCGAATTCGTGCGGCTGGGCTCGCTCCATCGCAACACCTTTATCGATTCGCCGCGGCTTCTGCACCCGACTTTGCAATTGCGCACGCGCGACGACCTGTTCATGGCCGGTCAAATGGTCGGGGTCGAGGGCTACGTCGAGTCGGCCGCGATGGGACTGCTGGCGGCGCTCAATGCGGCGCGCCTGATCAGAGGAGCGCCGCTCGTCGTGCCGCCGCGCACGACCGCGCTTGGCTCGCTCGTCGCTTACATCACCGATCGCGCGCGGCGGGAGTTTCAGCCGATGAATGCGAACTACGGCCTGATGCCCGCACTCGCCGGACGCGGCCGGCAGAAGAAAATCGATCTCGGCCTCCGCGCGCTAAGCGCGATCGACGACTGGATCGCGGCAATGGAACGCGATGCGCTCGCGCAGGCGGCGCCACCACCGACGTCGGACGCGGCGGAGGCCCTCCAATGAAACTGGCGGCGCTCGACGTCGGCACCAATACCGTCCTGATGCTGGTGGTTGAGCGCGACGCCGACGGTCATCTGCGCCAGCTCGCGGATTGGTCGCGCATCACGCGGCTGGGCCGCGGCGTCGATGCAAGCGGCCGGCTCGATCCGCCGTCGGCGCTGAAGACGCTCGACACCATCGCGGAATTCGCCGATCAGGCGCGGGCGCTGGGCGCGCAAAAGATCCTCACGGCGGCTACCGCGGCGCTGCGCGACGCCGCCGACGGCGCCGACTTCCTCGCGCGGGTCAAGGCGCGCAGCGGTCTCGACCTCGACGTGATCTCAGGCGAGACCGAGGCTCATCTGGCCTGGCTCGCAACCGTCAAGGGGTTGAACCTGGATCCCGCGAGCAAGCTGCTGATCGTGGATATTGGCGGCGGCTCGACCGAATTGATTCGGGCGCAACCGGGTGGCGCGGTCGATCTCGTCAGTCTGCAGATCGGTTCGGTGCGGCTGACCGAGCGCCTGGTCCATTCCGACCCGCCGCACGCCAGCGAAGCCGCGGAATTGCGCGTCGCGATCGACGAGGCGCTCGCCACGGTGCATTGGAACTATCAGCCGGATCTGATGGTCGGGATTGCGGGTACGGTGACGACGTTGTGCGCGGTGGCGCTCGGTCTGGCCCAGTACGATCCTGATCGGGTGCATGGGTATCGGCTCGCGCATGCCGACGTCCTGCGCACGCTGGGGCAGTTGGCGGCCGTGCCGCTGGAGCAGCGCAAGCAGATGCCCGGAGTCGAGGCCGGGCGCGCAGACGTCATCTTCGCCGGCGCCGCGATCCTCGAGCGGGTGATGGCGCACTTCAAGCTGGATCAGGTAATAGTCAGCGACCAGGGCGTGCGCTGGGGTTTGATCTGGCGCGAGCTCGAAAATTCGCCGGCGGCGTGACGCGGACTGAAACGCAATGACGAAGGCGCAGTTGATTGAGGCGGTGGCGCGCGCGGCGCGCTTGTCGCGCCCCGCGGTCGCGAACGCGATCGATCTCACTTTCGCGCAGATCGCGCGCGCGATCCGCCGCGACAAGCGCTTCTCGATGCCGGACTTCGGCACCTTCTCGGTGCGCCGGCGGAAAGCCCGTCGCGGCTTTAATCCGCGCACCAAGGCGGCGATGACGATTCCGGCCGCACGCACGGTCGGCTTTCGGCCCGCGCCGAAGCTCAAGAAAGGGCTCTGACCCCGCTATCGCCGCCGCCGAAGCCGCAACTCTCCCGCGTTGGACGGCGCTCGCGACCTTGGCCGCGGCGATCGTGATCGGCGGCTATCTGCGCTTCGAACATCTGGCGGCGCTGGAACTTTCGGCCGACGAGGGCGCGTCGTGGGCGGCCGCGGCGGCGCCGTCAATCACCGAGGTGCTGCGCCTGCAAGCGCGGCTCAATCGAGGCAAACTCGGGCTGCACGACGTCGCGCTGCATCTCTGGATGGGTGCGTTTGGCGACAGTCTGGTTACGATGCGCGCGCTGTCTGCGGCGGCCGGAACGATCGCGATAGTGCTGGTTTTCCTGGTTGCGCTTCAGATACTCGGCCTGCCGCCCTTCGACGATCGGCAACGGGTAGAAGCCTCCGCGCCCGACGCCGCGGATAATACGCTACTGGCAGCGATTGCGGCGCTGCTCTTCGCCGTCAATCTGGTGACGATCAAGTATTCACGCGAGGCCCGGATGTATCCGCTCGCTCTCGCGTTCACGCTCGGACAGGCTTGCGTCTTCTTGCGTTCGCTCCGGCGCGGCGGAATTGCCAACTATGCGGCGACCGCCGGGCTGACCGCGCTCGCGATTAGCGCGACTTTCAGCACCGCGCTGGCGCTCATTCCGGAGGGCCTCTACCTGGCGTTGATGCTGATGCGGTCGCCGGCGCGCAATGCGGCTCGCGTCGTAGGTTGCGCCGCTTCGATCATCGGCGGGATCCTCCTGTTGGCGCCGTTTCTGATTATCTATTATCTGCGGACGCAGAGCGGTCCTGCCGATGCTGCGCTCTTGACCTGGATTGCGCGGCCTTCAATCGGCGCGCCGATCGCGCTGTTCAACAAGGCGACGGGGACGTATGGGTTTCCGCTGCTCGCGATTCTCGTCGTCACCGGGGTCGCCCGCGGATGGAGCCAGCGGTGCGAGTCAATCTGCTATCTGCTGCTGTGGAGTTTCGCGCCGCCGATCGTTCTTATGATCGTTTCATTCGCGATCCATCCGGCCTTTGTCGAGCGCTATCTGCTCTCCTGCTTTGTGCCGTTTTTCGCCCTGGCGGCGATCGGGGTGCTGGAACTTCGGCCGGCGGCCTTGCGTCCGGGCGCGGTGGCGCTGCTCGTCGCGGTCGCGCTCGCTCACGACGCCACGTGGAGCAGCCGAACTCACGGCGACGAGTGGGCCGAAGCGACCGCGGTTGCGTCGACCAATTTGACCGCGGCCGAGGCGATCGGGGTCGCGCCGCGCTATGCGGGAAACGTGGTCCGCTACTATCTGCGCGATGCGCGATCAGCGCCCGCGGTCGAGCCACTCGAAGGTGAGCCGCTGCCCACCGTCGTGATCGTCACGGAGAGCTACGCCAACGCGCACGCGGCCGATCTCGCACGCCGCTACCCGCGTCTGCTGGCGCATCCGCGCGGGCTCGTGATACGAGCACACTAGACGACGCCGACCACGGAGTATTTGTAAAATGTCTGATGCGAAGCCCGACTCCGAGAAGTTGAAGAGCGAGCAGAAACGCGATTGGAACGCCGCGGCCGAGGGCTGGAAAAAATGGTGGCCGATCTTCGAGCAAGCCGCGCAGCACGTCAGCGATCGGCTGGTTGAACTGGCCGGCGTGAGGCCGGGGGCGCGCGTGCTGGATATCGCCACTGGCAACGGCGAGCCGGCGGTCACGGCCGCGCGGCGGGTCGGGGCGGGCGGCCGCGTGATCGCGACCGATCAGTCGGCCGGGATGCTCGCGATCGCGCGGGAGCGCGCCGCGGCTCTTGGCCTCGACAACCTCGAGTTCAAGGAAAGCGACGCCGAAGCGCTCGCGCTGAGCGAGCGCGACTTTGATGCCGTGGTCTGCCGTTGGGGCTTCATGTTCCTGCCCGACCTCGCGCGCGCGCTGACCGGAATTCGCGGCCGCATGAAAGCCGGCGCCCGCCTGGCGACGGCGGTCTGGTCAACTCGCGACAAGGTGCCGATGATCACGATCGGCACCGACCTCGTGCGCCAGCTCGCGGGGTTGCCCTCGCCGCCGTTCGACGCGCTCGAACCGCTGCGGCTTGCCGACCCGTCGATTCTGACGCGTGAACTCGAGGCGGCAGGCTTCAAGGAGGTGCAGGTCGAGCGCCGGCAGGTGGTCTTCGAGTTTGCGTCGCCTGAGGCCTTTACGCAGTTCCGGCGCGACGTCGCGGCGCCCTTCCGCGCGCTCCTCGAGCGGCAGACGCCGGAGTTGCGCGATCGGATTATTGCCGCGGTGACGGACGCCGCGCGCGCTTTGGTCCAGCCCGACGGCAAGCTTCGCACTTCGAACGAGACGATTCTGTTCGCCGCGCGACGCTAGGCGGAGCGCAGTTTCGGCGCGGAGCCGAGCAGGCGAGTCCGCGAGCTGCGTCAAGAATCTGGGTCAAAACGGATTAATTCTGCTAGTTTGCAGCAATGGCTACGCAGCGCATCGCAGTCGTGACCGGCGGCAACCGCGGCATCGGACTCGAGATTTGCCGCCAGCTCGCCGCGCTCGATCTCAAGGTCGTGCTGACGGCGCGCGACGCGGCCAAAGCTCAGGCCGCCTGCGCACGGCTCGCGAAGTCGGGCCGCGAGGTCGCGTTTTATCCGCTCGATGTCGCCGACGCGGCGAGTATCGCGCGCTTTCGGGATTACGCCGAGAGCGTGCTGGGGCGCTGGGACGTCCTCGTCAATAACGCCGGAGTTTACCTCGACGGCGCGCACACCGCGCTCGATATCGACGGCGCGACCTTCCGTCAGACGCTCGAAGTAAATTTGACCGGCGCGCTGCTCCTCAGCCAGGCCGCGATCCCGCTGATGCGTCGTCAGCGCTACGGCCGCATCGTCAATGTCTCGTCCGATATGGGCGCGCACGCCGACGGGCTCAGCGCCGGCGGCTATCCGGCGTATCGCGTGTCGAAGGCGGCGCTTAACGCGCTGACCCGCGTGATGGCCGCCGATCTGCATGGAAGCAACATCCTCGTCAATGCGATGTCGCCCGGATGGGTGCGCACTGACATGGGTGGGGCGGGCGCGCCGCGCTCGGTGGAAGAGGGCGCCGACACCGCAGTCTGGCTCGCAACGCTTGCGGACCGCAGTCCGAGCGGCGGCTGTTTCCGCGATCGCAAAGCGATCGCGTGGTGAGGCGCCGGCCGCGGCGCGCCTGGCTGCGGCGCGCATACTGGCAAGTCGATTTCGTCCGATGGCATACTTGAACCGCATCGCGGAGAGGTGGCCGAGCCCGGTTTAAGGCGCACGCCTGGAGAGCGTGTAGACTCGAAAGGGTCTCGGGGGTTCAAATCCCCCCCTCTCCGCCAGCGCATCCGCGGATTTCGGGATTCTCTTCCGCGTAAAGCCCTACTCAGAGCTCGTGATGTGCGCCGCCGTTCGTTCCGCGAGTGCGCTAATCGTGGCCGAGGGATTGATCGCGAGCGCAGTCGGGATTACGGAACCGTCCGCGACGATCAGGTTTTCGTAACCCCGTACCTGCCCGAATTCGTCGACGACGCCGTCCTCTTCCCGATCGCTCATTGCGCAGCCGCCAAGCGGGTGCGCGGTGAGCAGCTTGCGTACCGGCCACTCCCAGAGCGGACTGGGTTTGTAGCGGCCATGCATCGATTCGCTGAGCGAACGCAGCAGCCGCTCCATCCGGGCAAACATTGTGCGGCTGCTGGTTCTCTTCCAGTCCACGTCCACCTGGTCGTTGATCAGCCGGATCGTGCCGTCGGCAGCGTCGGTGCCCATCCCGAGATAGGGCAGAGCATGAAGCAGACCGCCTTGGAAAAGTTTTTGAAAATCGACACCCTCGGTCTTGCCGGACGGGCGTCCGAGCATCCGGGCGATATAGTCTTTGAGCACCCGCCAGACGTTATGGAGCCGCGTGGCGTTGGGCAGCCCGGCTTGCAAAGTCCAGAAGAAGGGATCGGGAATCCCGAGGTCCTGAATGTAAAGCTCGTCGGCGCCATCGGAGTACCCGAAGCCGGCGGTGATGCTCGGCCCCCAGGCCGCATCGATCGCTTGCGGCAAATCGGTAGTCGCGGGAATCAAAGAATCGCCGTTGCCGGAGAACTTTGAGCCCAAGGCGTTACTGATTCGCGGCAGCGTTCGATGGACATCACGGCACCTGAGCAACAGCTCGGTTGATCCGAGAGTTCCGGCGGCGACAACTACTTTTCGTCCAATCACGGAACCCGACTCCGCGGCGCCCGCTGACCCGGCGTTGAGCTGCTTGAAATGAATCCTGTAGCCCTCGGTGGCCGGCTCGATCATGACAACTTCGTGGAGGGGACGAATTTCCGCGCCGTTCTTCTCAGCGACCGGCAAGTAGTTGAGGTCGAGCGTGTTCTTGGCATGAACGTGGCAACCGAGCATGCAATTCCCGCAATACACGCATGCAGATTGCGGCAATCCGCTGTGCGGATTGTTTCGCGGCGGGCCGGTATAGACGCAGATGTCGAGCAGTTCGGGCGCGTGCCCGGCCGCGCGCGCCCCCTCGAGCAGCGCGCGCGTTCGATGCGGTAAGGGTAATCC
>JBOHWF010000359.1:0-21841 GCA_050736455.1 Binataceae bacterium (SeqCode)
GGTCGCGATGGCGCGCGCGGCCGAACCGCTGATGGAAGCGCGCGGCGGGGGCGCGATCGTGACGCTGAGTTATCTCGGCGCGGTGCGCGCGATTCCGAACTACAACGTGATGGGCGTGGCGAAAGCCGCGCTGGAAGCCTGCGTGCGCTACCTGGCGCTCGATCTCGGCCCTAAAAATATCCGCGTCAACGCACTCAGCGCGGCGCCGGCGCGCACGCTGGCGTCGGCCGCGATCCGCGATTTCCACGCGATGGCCCACGAGGTCGAGGAGCGCGCGCCGCTCAGGCGCGCGATGAAGCCCGAAGAAGCCGGCAAAATGGCCGCGGTGCTGCTTAGCGAGCTGTCGAGCGGCGTCACCGGCCAAACGGTTTACGTGGACATGGGTTATAATATCGTGGGGCTGTAACCGCCGGTTTATTTTGGTGGGAGGAGTCGCGATGGCAATCATTCCGGTGCCGCAACTTTCGGATAATTACGCGTATCTGGTCGTGGACGACGCCAGCAAGGAATGCGGCGTGGTCGATTGCGCCGAGGCGGACAAGGTCCTGGCCGCGGTCAAACAGCACGGACTTAAGCTGACGACCGTGCTGCCGACGCATTACCACTTCGATCACGTCGGCGGGAACGAGGATCTGGCGCACGCGATCGCGGGGCTGCGCGTCTATGGCGCGCGCGGTGAGCACGGCCGGATCCCGGCGCAGACGGAGGCGGTCGATGACGGCGACGCCGTCGCGGTCGGGGCGCTCAAGGGGCGCGTGATCGGCATCCCGGCGCATACCAACGGTCACGTCGCCTATCACTTTACGCAACTGAATGCGGTTTTCACGGGCGACACGCTGTTCATCGCGGGCTGCGGGCGCGTCTTCGAGGGCAAGGCGCAAACGATGGTCGATTCACTGGCGAAGCTCGCGGCGCTGCCCGACGGGACGCAGGTCTATTGCGGCCATGAATACACCGAGAAGAATCTGCGCTTCGCGCTGACGCTCGAACCCGGCAACGCCGCGCTCAAAGCCAAGTACGACTGGGCGCAGAAGACGCGCGCCGCGGGCAAATACACGATTCCCTCGACGATCGGCGAGGAAAAACTGATCAACCCGTTTCTGCGGACCGACAGCGCGGAGCTGCGCGCGAATCTCAGGAAGCTCGATCCCGCGATAACGGACGATCGCGTCGCGATCTTCGCGAAGACCCGCGAATTGAAAGATCGCTTTTGAAGGGCGCCCTTATGCAGGATGACCCATCGGCCGCTTGGCGCGCTCGCGGTTGACTGCAAATATATTTTGACGCTGTCGCTCGATGATTCGCGGGTGACTTCACTCATGTAAAAGCGCAGCCAGGTTTGTTACCCCTAAGGTGGAGGCGCTCTCGTGGGCAGGCTGCAACTTAGACGTGCTCTTGGGGCTGGGGAGGTCAGAATTGTTCTCGTGAAAATCCTGGTAACCCACCTTAGGTAACGGCTGTGCCGATGGCGTGAAGTTCGCCCGCTGCCGACTCTCACGCTTCAGCCGACGCTAATCAATCGTTCGCGGTCGAGTCCGAGAATGCGGCGCTCGCGGCGCGCTCTTTTCGTACGGTCGGGACGATCGTCTTTCTTTTCCAGTTTCTATACTTCGCCGCCGACCGCGCGACGATGGCGCAAGATCAGCACTTTTATCTCCCGTTCTACGTAATCAACGGCGTCGATGCAGTTCTTGCAGTCGTCGTGACGCGCTCGCGATGG
The DNA here is from genome assembly GCA_050736455.1 of Binataceae bacterium (SeqCode). Taxonomy (GTDB): domain Bacteria; phylum Desulfobacterota; class Binatia; order Binatales; family Binataceae; genus JAJPHI01. The sequence goes on from JBOHWF010000359.1 coordinate 1,721, forward strand.
TTTCGGCGCTACTGGAAGCCGCTGGCTCTAGTGCAGGTCGGATTGCTGGACGTCACCGGCGCCACCATGAACATTTTCAGTGGTACCGTCACGCCGCATTTCTACACCATCATCACGTTTTCGTTGGGCTGCGCCATCTTTCTGCCCTGGGGCCTGATTTGGCAGAGCGCGCTCAACCTCGTCTGCCTGGCCACCTATGTGGCCGTGAATCTGAACGCCGGGGTGGCGGATCGCTTTGCTCACTACCAGTGGATCGCGCTGCTCGCGGTGCTCATCCTGTCGGAATTTCCCGCCGCGTTCCTTGATCGATACCGCCGCAAACTGTTCCGTCAACTGGAGGAACTGAAGCTCGCGTTGAAGGCATCGCGGGACAAATCTGGGTTTCTAGCGTCGATGAGCCATGAAATCCGCACGCCGTTGAACACGATCATCGGCATGACGGAAGTGCTGGAAGGGACAACCCTTACGCCCGAACAGGCTCAATACCTCAGCATTTGCCGTTCCAGCAGCGACGCCTTGGTTGGACTGATCAATGACATCGTCGATATCTCGCGAATCGAGGCCGGAGAGCTGCAGTTCGATCACGTCGAGTTCGACTTGAATGAACTGCTGCATCAAGTAGCGGACGCTTTGGCGCTGCGGGCCCATCGCAAGGACCTCGAGTTTATCTTCGATGTGAGCCGGGAAACGCCGATTAAGCTGATTGGCGATCCGATGCGGTTGAAACAGGTCTGCCTCAATTTGCTGGTGAATGCCATCAAGTTCACCGAACGGGGCGATGTTGTGATGCGTGTTGAGATTGAAGCCGACGCGCGCCAGGCCGGCGCGCTGAGGTTTTCCGTCGCCGACACCGGTCCTGGAATCGCGCCAGAGGAACAGACGCGGATCTTTTCGCGCTTTGCACAGTCGGCGTCATCGATGTCCGGCGGCCACCAGGGGAGCGGACTGGGATTGGAGATTTCAAAGCGTCTCGTCGAAGCGATGGGCGGGCGGATTTGGGTAGAAAGCGTGCCGGATATCGGCAGCGCCTTCCATTTCACCTGCCGACTCGAGGTTCAGAGTGGCGTAGAGGGAGGTGCTCTCAGCAGGTTCCGTCTGGCGGGAATGAGAGCGCTGGTGGTGGACGACAACGCGGCCAGCCGGGCGGTCATCGGCACGATGCTCGGCGACGCCGGCGCCCTGGTGTCGCTTTGCGAAGGCGCGTCACAGGCGCGCCAGGAGCTGCGCCGTGCGCAGCAGAGCGGCTCTCGCTACCATGTGATCCTGCTCGACGCGCAGATGCCGCCCGACGACGGTATTGCGCTGGCCCGGGAGCTCGACCCGTCCGATCGCGAAAATACGATCGTGATGCTGACCCGCGATGACTACCCGCGCGGCCCGCGGGCCGCCCGCGAAGCCCGCATCGACCGCCACCTGTTGAAGCCGATTGAGAAACCCCGGTTGCTCGACGCGGTGGCGGGCGTAGCGGCTAGAAATCAAAACGTAAGTTGGAAGCCCGCCGCGGAGCAGGGCCAGCCGGGGGCCCATGAGCCGCAACCGCTCAGCATTCTGCTCGCCGAGGATTCCGAAGACAATCGCTTGCTGATGGCGGCATACCTTCGGCCCACCCCTCATCAGCTTGACACCGCCGAGAATGGGCGGGTTGCGGTCGAGATGTTCAGGGCCCGACGCTACGACCTGGTGTTGGTCGATGTGAACATGCCGGTGCTGGACGGTTATAGTGCGATCGCCGCGATGCGCGCGTGGGAGCGCGAGCAAGGAGTCAACTCAACGCCGATCCTCACGCTCACCGGGCGCGCGATGGCCGGGGATCGGCGGAGATCGATCGAGGTTGGTTGCAACGGCCATCTTATAAAACCATTGCGACGTGAGGTATTGATGGAAGCGATATTGCATTTCACGCAGCCTCGATGACTGCTCATCGGCGCCTCGCCAGAGGGCCGGCAGCGGCCTCCTTTCGGAAGGTTGACACGTTCTTGCGCGACGGTTTATCTTGGGGGCCGCCGGGATCTTATCTTGGGGAAAAAGCACGACAAGGACCGATCCAAGCGGTCAAAATCTGTGACTGGAAAGCGGCAGCGCAAAGCCGAGACATCCAGTTTGCAAACGACACAGGGAGGCGAGCATAACGTGAACCGTGACTTCGAATTCAAGCAGTTACTGCGGGCTTATCGCGCCGGGATCATCACCGAAGAGACCTTCGAGTGCGAGATGGGAGCGCTCGAGAGCGGCTCAGCGGCAATGGGCAACGGCAGCCATGGCGGGTTCCGCGCGATGGGCAAGACCTATGCGAATGAGCGTGAGGCGGTCGCGGCGATGCTCGATCGTTTCCGCGCGGGCGAGGCTAATGGCGAGGTCGCCTTCGGCAACTGGTCGAAGGTGGTCTCCACCGAGTGCGTGCGCAGCGGAATTCGCATGATTGCCGAGCGAGAAGGCTATCATGCGCGAATTTTCGAGCGCCGGATGCAGGACCTCGGGCTTGAGTGCAAGGCCGGAGTGAGCGTCGAGAGCAAAAAGATCACAGAGTATCTAAGCGATGCGAAACTTGCAGACACTGAGAAATTGCTGCGGCTGAATGCGCTGGCGCCCGACCCTGACGCCTTCTTCAAGCCGGTGTGCGATTTTGTCGAGAGAATCCAAGACGACCAGGAGAGTAAGGAGCTGTTCAAGCTCTACATCCAGGATGAGCTGTCGTCGGCGAAATGGCTCAACTATGCATGCGGAGCACTCAACGGCGCGGCGCCGCAACCCGCCGCCGGACAGATGTCCGCGCAATCAGTAATCTAGTCGCGAAAAATCGTCAGCTTCGAGGCGGGGCGCGAAAGCGCTCCGCCTTTTTGTTTCCTCGTTGTGCCAGGCTGGCGTGGCGGCCGTCCAGGAGCGCGCGGCGAGGACGATAGAAGCTGAGTTTGAGCTTCGCGCAGAAATTCGACGCTCGCGCGTCGATGTTGGCTCATTTGCTGCGGCTGTAGAGTGAACGCAGTAGCCGCACTGCCCGTTACTCGCGCGGCAGCGCTCCGCTAGTGAAAATCGCGCAGTTGTACTAGACGTGAACCAGTTCACCCTGACGATTTACGACGGAGGCGCTAAATGTCGATCAATACGGTCTTGGGAAAATGTGAGCCGCGCGATCTCGGTTTCACGCTGATCCACGAACATCTTGCCGCTGGGATGCCGGGTTTCGAGTTCGATACCGCGGGCTTCGACCGCAAACGCGAGATGGCCAAGCTGGTCGAGCAGCTCAAAGAGATCAAGGGGCTCGGTGTGAACAGCTTCGTCGATCCCTGCCCGATGGAGTTGGGCCGCGATCCGGAGTATGCGGCCGAGGCCGCGGACAAATCCGGGATGCGGGTGATTATTGCGACCGGCGTGTACAACGAGGCGCTGGGCTACCCGATGCACATGCGGATGATCGGCGCCGACGACATGGCGGAGATTTATGTGCGCGAGCTCAGCGAGGGCATCGGCCATACCGGGATCAAAGCCGGGATCATCAAGACCGCGACCGGCGGGGTGCCGGGCTGGACTAACGACACCGCCATCACCAAGCTCGAAATCAAGGCGCTGCACGCGGCGGCGCGGGCGCACAAGGCGACGGGCGCGCCGATTCTGTGCCACAACAACGAGCTGGCGCCGTTCGGCCGCGAGACCCTCGATGTTTTCCAGGAGGAGGGCGTGGACTTCAACCGCGTGCTGATCGGGCATGCGTGCGGCGTCGGTGACATGCGCTACTACTTCGATATTCTCAATCGCGGCGCGTGGCTGGGCTTCGATCGTTTCGGGATCGAGCCGATCGCGTCGGATAAGATGCGGCTGGCGTCGCTGTTTGGCCTGCTGGCCGTGGGCTACGATCGCATCATGCTGTCGCACGACGCGGTCGCCTGCTGGCTCGGGCGGATGACCAAGGGCGCCGAGGAGATGATCAAGGCGTCGCCGAACTGGAACTACGCGCACATCAGCAAGCACATCATCCCGGCGCTGCGCAAAGGCGGGGTCAGCGAGGAAAAAATCCGCGCCATGACGGTGGATAATCCGCGCAGCTATTTCGGTGGATGATGGTTTTGGATGGACCCTCGCCCGCGCGGCGGCCCTGCGCTCGCCGCTTGCCCTCTCCCTTGGACAAGGGAGAGCGATCCTAGAGGCGCGGCCTGATCAGTAGGTTAAGTCCGGAATGCGCTATTTGGGGAGAGGCGAAAAGATTGAAAAAGGAAAGAATTTGAGCGAGAGTTGCGTCAGAAGACCGTGAAACGTTCGGGGAGGGTAGCGTCATGCATATAATGACTTTTTCGGAGAGGCCGTACTTCGAAGTTCCTGAAGACGACATCATCGGCAACGGCAGCAGCTATTTCGGTCTGTCCAACACTGCCTTCGATCCGGTGCGCGGCGGCCAGCTCTACAACGAGTATTTCGACGAGCGAGTCTATGCCGAGGAGCTGGGCTTCGACGGCGTGATGCTCAACGAACATCATCAGACGCCCTTCTGCATGGGTTCGGTGATGGACGTCGAGGCCGCGGTGCTGGCGCGCATCACCAAGCGGGTCAAGATCGTCCTGCTCGGCAATCCGTTGCCGGTGGCCGATCCGCTGCGGCTGGCCGAAGAATTGTCGATGATCGACATGATCTCGAGCGGGCGGCTGGTGCCCGGCTACGTGCGCGGCGCGGGCAGCGAGCAGATCGCCAACAACATCAGCCCGGCCTATAATCGCGAGCGCTTCAACGAGGCCCACGATTTCATTATCAAGGCCTGGACCACGCCGGGGCCGTGGCGCTACGAGGGCAAGCACTATCACTATCGTTTCGTGAATCCGTGGCAGCTCCCGATCCAGAAACCACATCCGCAGATCTGGATCCCGGGGCTGATCAGCCCGGAGACGGTGGTCTGGTGCGCGGAGCATCGCTATCCCTACGTCGCGCTCTGCACCAATATCGAGCCGACGGTCGAAATGTCGAATCTGTACGCCGACACCGCGGCGCGGATGGGCTATCAGGCGGGGCCGGAGAATTTCGGCTATCTGCAGACGATCGCCGTCGCCGAGACCGAGGAAAAAGCCGAACAGCTCGGCCGCGGTTTCGTGTACGGTGGTGGCTTCGGCGCGTTCGCGCGGCCCGAATGGATGTTCCCGCCGGGCTACAACTCGAAAGAGGCGACCAAGCGCCTGGCCAAGCAGTTCACCGATCCACGCACAGGCGCAGAGATCCTGCACTTCACGCCGGGTGAAACTGACGTCGCGAAAGTCAAAGCCAGCATCGATACGCAATACAAATCTTCGCGCGACATGGGGCTGATTATCGCGGGCACGCCGAAGAACGTAATCAAGCGGCTGCGGACGCTGCTCGAGACGCTGCGTCCCGGGATCATCGGCTTCTGGTACCATCACGGGCCGATGAGCGCTCAGGACCGGCGCACGACGCTCAAGCTGCTCGGCGAAGAGGTGATGCCGGCCGTGCGCGAGATCGCGAAAGAGCTCGGCCTGCTGGGACCTTTCGAGCAGAAGCCGGGCACCCGTCCGTTGCCGGCCTCGGGCAAGCGCGACGCGGTGGTTAATTACAGCGCAGCAGCCGCTGCCGGCCGTTGATCAGATTCTGAAGGTCGATAAGCCGGAGAGGGAGGAGGCAGCAGCTTCCTCCCTCTCCGTATCGGTTCTATTTACCAAGTAAATAGTTTACTGTAGAAAGCGACTGGGGATAGCCACGCCTATGGACATTGACCGCGCTTTGACCGATCCCGGCTTCTTCGTCGACAACGATCCGCATCCGCTCTGGCAACGGCTGCGACGCGAAGATCCGGTTCACTGGACGGAGGGACTGGTGCGGGGCTTCTGGTCGGTGACGCGTTACGACGACATCGTTACGGTGTTCAGCCAGCCGGATCTCTTCAGTTCGATGCGCGGGCTGATTATTGCGTCGAGCCCCGAGATGGAGCAGGTGACGCCGGAAATGATGGGCGCGGGCCAGATGATGATCATGACTGACCCGCCGCTGCACAATGCGATGCGGCGGGCGTTCAATCGACTGATGCTGCCGCGCGCGGTCGGCCAGTACGAGACCAAGGGCGAGGAGCTGGTGAGGGAAATCCTTGACGGCGTGCTCGAGCGCGGCGCCTGTGACTTTGTGATGGACGTCGCGGTCCACCTACCGATGGCCTTCATTTGCGAGATCATGGGCATCCCGCGCCGGGATTGGCCCGACATGTTCAAGTGGGGCAACATGTCGCTGGGTTACGAGGACGCCGAGTATCAACTCGAATCCGGCTCGCCGATGGAAACTCGTCAGCAGGGCACCATGAATCTGGGGACGTACTGCGCGCGGCTCGCGCTTGAGCGGCGCGGCGGTGATGGCGAGGATCTGTTGAGCGTGCTCGGCAACGCCGAGGTCAATGGCCGTCCGCTCACCGAAGGGGAGCTGATCCACAACGGCTTTCTTTACATCGCAGGCGGCCTCGAGACGACGCGCAATGCCATCTCGGGCGGACTGCTCGCCCTGATTCAGCATCCCGCCGAGCGCGAGAAGCTCGCGAACGATCCAGCGCTGATGCCGACTGCAATCGAGGAGGTTTTGCGCTGGTGCGGTCCGGTCATACATATCGCGCGGGTCGCCACCAGCGACACCGAATTGGGTGGCAAGCGGATTCGCGAGGGCGATTGGGTTGCGCTCTGGCTTCCCTCAGCCAATCGTGACGAAACGATCTTCGACAATCCTTATCGCTTTGATCTGGAGCGCACGCCAAACGAGCACATCGCTTTCGGCAAGGGTGAGCATTTTTGCGCGGGCGCGCATCTGGCGCGGCTCGAGCTGCGCTTGATGCTGCAAGCGTTGCTCAAACGAATCGACACGATCGAGTTGGCCGGTCCAGTTGAGCGTCTCAGATCGAACCTGATGGGCGGCGTCAAGCACATGCCGGTGCGGTTCTCGCGAAATCGCGCCGCGGCTTAAGGCGTTCAGTGGAAACAGGCAGGGGTTCTATGAACTATCGTGAGATCGATAACGCGCTGACCGACCCCGGTTTTTTTGTCGACAATGATCCGCATCCGCTCTGGAAGCAGTTAAGGCGCGAAGATCCGATCCACTGGACGGAGGGTCTGGTGCGCGGCTTCTGGTCGGTGACGCGTTACGACGACATCATCACGGTCTTCAGCCAACCGAATCTGTACTCTTTGGAATACATTCTCTTCATCCCCACGAGTCCCGAGATGGAGCAGGCGACGCCCGAGATGTTGGGCGCTCGGGAAATGATGCTCATGACCGATCCGCCGTTGCACGGTGCGATGCGGCGGGCGTTCAATCGCCTGATGCTGCCGCGCGCGGTCGGTCAGTACGAAACGCCGGGCCAGCAGCTGGTGCGGGAAATCCTCGACGAAGCGCTCGAGCGCCGCGCCTGCGACTTCGTGCTGGACGTCGCTGCGCGCCTGCCGATGGCCTTCATCTGCGAAATCATGGGTATCCCGCGCCAGGATTGGCCCGACATGTTCAGGTGGGGCAACATGGTCGCCGGCTTCGAAGACCCTGAATATCAGCTTGAATCGGGCTCGCCGCTCGATACGCGCATGGAGGGCAGCCAACGAATCGGGGAATACTGCGCCAAACGCTCATTGGAACGGCGCGGCAACGGTGGTGAAGATCTGTTGTCCGTGCTGGGGAACGCTGAGATCAAAGGCCGAAAATTGACCGACAGCGAACTCGCCCAGAACGGCCTGCTCTACGTCGGGGCTGGGCTGGAAACCACGCGCAATGCGATCTCAGGCGGACTGCTGACCCTCATTCAGCATCCGGCCGAGCGTCAGCGGCTACTGGACGATCCGTCGCTGATGCCGACTGCGATCGAAGAGATTCTGCGCTGGTCGAGTCCGGTCACCCATTTTGCGCGGACCGCGACGGATGACAGCGAGTTGCACGGGAAGCCTATTCGCAAAGGCGATCGCATTGCGATGTGGCTGGCCTCGGGCAACCGTGACGAGGAAGTCTTCGAGGATCCTTATCGCTTCGATATCGCGCGCACGCCGAACGAGCATATTGCCTTCGGCAAGGGCGAGCATTTCTGCGCCGGGGCGCATCTGGCTCGGCTCGAACTCCGCCTGATGATTCAGGCGTTGCTCAAGCGCATCGATCAGATCGAGCTAGTGGGAAAAGTGGAGCGCTTGCGCTCGAACTTCCTTGCGGGCATCAAGCACATGCCGGTGCGCTTCACGCCGAATCGCGCGGTGGCGTGAAGCACCACTCCAAAGGGCACGCGCTGCGATCTCAAGATTCTTGACGCAGCTCCGCAAGACACTTAATTGCGACCGCGCCTCGCGGACTCGGCCGCCCCCTGTGCTCGCTCCGGCGCGCAGCGCGCCTCCAACTAGCGCTTATTTGAAGGCCTTGGTGACGAGTTCGGTGTCGAGGTACTCGGTGACTTCCTGCACCTTGCCGTTGGCGATTCTGAAGACCTGGCAATAGGTGTTGTTATAGGTACCGCCATGTTTGGTGTTCGACTTGCCGCGCCCCTGCATCGCGACAAAATCGCCCTCGGCGATGAAATTGTCAGGAGTGATGGCCAAGCCGCCCTCGAGTTGCGCCGACAACGGCATCAGGACCTTGCTGACGAACTCCTGTTTGCCGTTGAAGGTGCCGGAAAACTTGGTGGTCCCGCAAATCGTGAAGCGGACATTGTCGGCCATCGCGCCGAGGAAGGCCTCGCCATTGCCTTTGGACAATTCTGCGAACATGTTGCGAATCAGTTCTTTGTTCTCCGCAGCGCCCATAAAACTCACCTGCCTTTGGTTTTTTGCCGGAAACGCCCTTCCGCTACGGGCGAGACTACGCCTGCTCGCGCCGCGCCGTCAAAGGGCGACGCACTACGCCAGTTTGCGCACGCGCTGATTCGCGTCGCGGCCGAGGCACTTTTGCAGCCATGCCTCCGCGGCCGGCGTCGCGCTCATGTCGAGCTTCACCAGCTGCGCGAAGCTGAGCACCGCGGCGACGTTAAGATCGGCGATCGTGAAGTCGTTGCCGAGCAGGTACGGGCGGCTCTTTAGCTGATCGTCGAGGACCTTGAGCGGAGCCTTGAGCGTGCCGGTAGCCTTTTCTACGGCCTGGTTGTCGCACTTGTCGGGCGGCATGAAGAGCTTGTTGACCAGGATGGTCATGAGCGACGGCTCGATTTCCGTCATGCCGAAGAAGCTCCACTTGTAGGCGTCGGCGTGGCCTTCGGCGGTTGAGGGCCACAGCGGCGCCTTGCCGTATTTTTCGGCGAGGTAGAGGTTTACCGCCATCGACTCCCAGACCACGTGGCCGTCATCCTCCAAGACCGGTATATGGCCGTTGGGATTGAGTTTCGTGTGCTCAGGGCTTTTGGCCTTGGCGACTTCGGTGGGAACGTGCTCGTACTTCACGCCGATCTCTTCGATTGCCCAGAGCGAGCGCGCGGCGCGCGATTTCGACGTCCCGTGCAGTTTCAACATGCGACTTCCTCCGGTTGGGATGCATCGCATCTTAGCGCGAAAGCGGTTGAAGCATAAACCCGCGCGAGACGCCGGCTAGCGTGTCGCGATTTTGGCCAGCGCGCCGCGATCGAAAGTCATCACGAGCAGGCGCATGAAGGTATCGCCGGCGGGCGGGTCAGCGAGTTCTTTCGGATAGGGGAAAAAGATTCTGGCCGCGAACGGCCGATACCTGGCGATCAACGGTTGGAGCGCTTCGTACGAGCCAACGACGCCGACGGCGATTTTGTCCTCGGGACCGGGGCCGAGGAAAAGACCGTTATTGGTGCGCACATCGGGATCGGTCACCCAATTCGGCGGCAGCAGATGCAACTCCTGCATGTGTTTCGGCGTGAGCGCGGACGGATCATTGCCGGCCGCGAGATAGTTGCGAGCGGCGATCGTCAGCGCGGCAAAGCGCGCCTCGGCGTTGGCTTTCTCCATCGCCAGCGCCGGGGTCTCGCGATAGCGCGCAAGAAAAGTGGGATTCACGCGATAGAGCCAGATCCCGCCGGTGTGTTCCGGCGCCGGATCGATTGCGGATAAGGTCGAGGACCACGGCTCGCGATGGGCCTCATCGACGATCACGACGCTCGCGTCATGCGCCGCCATGAAGGCGGCGAGTTGCGCGGGCGCATTGGGAATCAGGGTCGCGGTCATGAAGGCGTTGACGATGGGCCAACGTTCAAACTCGCGTGGCGTGAGTCCGGTGTAGCCGCCGGCCATCCGAAAGTAGAATCCGGCTGCCGCCTGCCACAGCATCGTATGGCCGCGGATTCCGAAGGGGAGGGCAATTACGGTCTCGTCGCGGCGAAGCGTCTGTGCATATTGGCGATGGAGAAAAAATTCCGGGACGCCAATCCGCGCCGCCCAGATTCCAGAGTCCAGATTGGGCAGCATCGAGACCAGGATTAAGGCCGCCGCCGCAACCCGCCAGTGTCGCGGAATCCTCCGATCCGCGAGCCATAACGCGACGATCAGGCTTGCGGCCAAAAACGCATAATTCATGAAGCGGCCGGGTAGCGCGCTCTTGAGCATCGGGACGTGGGTTATGAGCTTCCACGGCATCGCGAAACCGGTCCAACCGGCGACCCGCAGCCGCGGCCCGAGCGCACAGATTATTATCGCCACGATGCCGCCGACCAGCAGCTTCGCGCCACGCTCGCGCCGTCGCGTCCAGCCGTAATGACAAATAACAAACAGTAGAGGAAGGCCGAAATAGGCGCCGCGCTCGCCGAGATTGCCGGGAAAGCGGCTCGCGAGATTCTGGCAGAGCGCAATGCGTCCCAACTCGACGGTGCGCGTCGGGACGATCAGGTTCACGAGGTCGGCGGAGTAGCCGCCCGGCGAATTGATCGCGCCGTGCGGCAGGCCCGGCTGGAAGAGATAATAAAGGTAGGGCGAAAGGACGATCAGCGAAATGGCGGCGGCGTAGGCGAGCAACCGCGCAAGGCGGACGAGCGCGCGGCGGCTGGCGGCGTCCGAATAGCGCCATCCGAGCAGGAGGCCGAGCGCGCCGAAGATCGCAGTCGTTGCCGCCAGCTCAATCGAGCAGAGAAACTGCGCGACGAAGGCCGCCGCCACAAGCGCGACGAACTTTCCGGGCGCGATCGCGTCCGTGCTCGCGAGAACTATCAGAAGCGCGATCAGCGGCGCTGGAAAGACCAGGAGCAGATTCAGATGACCGCCGATTAGCTGGCCGAGCATGTACGGCGAGAGGCCGAACAGGTACCCGCCGACGAGAGCCGGTCCCCAACCGCCCGCGATTCGCCGACACAGCAGGAAGGCGCACCAGGCCGCCAGGGCTGGCGCGGCCAAACCGATCACATTGTAAGTGATGACCGGTCCGGCGATCGCGGTGAGGGGCGCGACGACGACGGCCACGAGCGGCATCCCGCCCGACCAGGCGAGGTTGAAGCCACCCGGCGTCCAGACCAGCCGGCAGAGGAACGGATTTAGCCCGTGAGCCAGCGCGTATGGCCACCACGCGAGCGCCCACATCAGGAAGGAGGCGTCGCTGCCCCGGCCGAGGTAAAAGCTGACCGGACCGCCGGTCAGGGCGCGCCCGAAGAAGATCAGCGAGAGGGCGGCGTACAGCGCGAGCGCGGCGAGACCCGCGCGGTCGCGGATTCCAATCGAAGATTTCGCCTCCATCCCAATCGCGGCTAACACTTAACCTTGACGCAGCTCGCAAAACACTTAATGGTGGCCGCGCCTCGCGGACTCGGCCGCCCCCTGTTGCTCGCTCGGGCGCGCAGCGCGCCTCCGCTAGCGTTAGCCGATTCGCCGGTCTGGCGCGAACAGCTTGCGTCCCATGGCGGGCTGCGGCACAACGGTTCCATCCCGCATCGGGCGGGAATTATGACGATGCCCGCCAACGCGCCAGGCAACGCAGCCGCGAGCAGCTCGGAAGCCGAGTTGCTCGAGCTGCTGGAAACGCTCTACAACTCGCGCAACCCGACGCGGCGCTGGCTGCATTGCACGCGGCGCGACTGGATTATCGCGAAAATCCGCGAAGCCGCGCGCGAACGCCCGGGACGCGCGGCTGAGATTGGCTTCGGCGCGGGCGTCTATCTGCCGGCGCTGGCGGAGGGCTATCGGGAGGTGGTTGCGACCGATCTCGACGAGGCGCATCTCGCGCACGCGCGCCCGTTGCTCGCGCGCCATCCGAATTTGCGCCTCGCGACTGACGACATCGCGGCCTCGCGACTGCCCGCGGCCGGTTTCGATCTCGTGCTCTGCAGCGAGGTGCTCGAACACATCCCGAATACGCGCGCGGTAATGACGGGCTTGCGGCGTCTGCTCGCGCCGGGTGGAATCCTGATCCTCTCGACCCCGCAGCGCTATAGCCTGATGGAGCTGGCGTGCAAGGTCGCCTTCTTGCCGGGGGTCATCGATTTGGTGCGCAGAATTTATGGTGAGGCGGTGTTCGAGACCGGACACATCAACCTGATGACGGCAGGTGCAGTCGCCGCGGCGCTCGAACGTGAGGGCTTGCAGATTCGCGAGCGTTTCAAATCGGGCCTCTACCTTCCGCTGCTCGCCGAGTTCGGCGGCATGCCGGGGTTGCGGCTTGCGCGATGGCTCGAAGAGCGGCTCCGCGCCGGGCGGTTGAGCTTCGCGCTGTGGACGCAGTACTACGTCGCCCAACTTCCTCAACTGGCGGGCCGCGCCGAAGATCACAACTAGGGTTTTTGCTCGACGAGCAGGCGCGGGCCGTTGCTATCGACGGGATCGGAAACGAGGATGGGCGTCAGGCAGGCGCGATCGGCCGCGGGCAGCGCGTCGAAGCGGTTGCGGCGAATCACGAGATAAGGCGGAAAGACGCCGGCGGCGCCACAGCGGAAATGGAAAACCGGCGCGATCGGACGCGGTGAATAAAAATAGAGATCGCAGTCTTCGATCCCGATATGGCCGATCGTCGCGCTGGCCGGAACCACGTCCATGACCTCGCGGGCAAACGGTTCGAGGGTTTCGCGCTCAGCCAGCGCCGGGGTCATCACGCCGAACCAGAAACGCGATCCGGCCAGCGCGACTATCAGAACGCCGAACGCCGCTTGTTCCGGAAAGCGCCGCAACGCCCCCCGAACAATCACCAGCGCGCCGATCAGTGTGAGCACGATCCAACTAAGCACGCCGTAATGACGGGCGGCGGCGAGCTCGCCAAAAATCGTCAAATAACGCCGGTCAGTCGGATGCAAGGCGACGGGCAGATGATCCGGCAGGCCGCGGACGAGCACTGCGCCGCCTGCCGTCGCCAGCAGTATCGCGCCGAGCGCGATCGTCAGGGTCGCCGCGGTGAAGAGTCGCATCGTCCAGGGCGGCGGGGGCGTTTCCTCCGCGCGAACCAGCGCGATTGACCATCCGATTAGCGCGGCAAGCGGCGGAAAAGCTGGCAGAATATAGACCGGGCACTTCCCGCGCGATGCGGAAAAGAGCAACAGAATCGCCCCGAACCAACAGAGTGCGTAGACCATCGATTCCGGGATCGCGCGTCCGCGCCGCGGCCACATCGCCGCGGCCAGGGCGGGGATGAACAGGCTCCAAGGGATGAAGCCCGCCACGATTTGCGGGCCGAAATACCAGAACGGATGGACGCAGTAATTTGCGCCGCCCGCTTCGGCCGGGATAAAGCGGCTCACGAGATTCATCCCGATCTGCCAGCGGAGGAATTTCCCGTCCGCGATCGCGTAGCCGGCGACATACCACGCGAGTCCAATCGCCAGCCCGGCCGCAAAGGTGAGAATGACATCGGTGCGGAACAGTTCCGTCAAACGTCGCCGCACAAGCAGATAGACGCCGATGACGAGGCCGGGTAGCGCAATTCCGAGGATGCCCTTGGTCAGGCAGCCGAGGCCGATCGCAAGTGCTGCAGCTCCCGCCCATGCCGGACGCGGCGTCGCCGTCGCACGTTCGAGCGCAACCGCCGCCGCGGTGACAAACAACGCAAGCATCGAGTCCATGCGCGGCTGGCGCGCGGCGTCGAGAAAGAAATGGCAGAGCAGCAATGAGGCGGCCGCCCAGAAGGCGGCGTGACGATTCAACCGGCTCAATATCCAGCCATAGATGATCGCGCAGGTCAGTGCCGCGGGAACCAAAGCCGGAAGCCGCAGCGCGAGCTCATGCCATCCGAGCAGCCGGACCGCGACCGCGGCGCTCCACCAATAAAGCGGCGGGACATGAACCATCGGGCCGGGGATAAAACGGGGCAAGATCAGGTTGCCCGCGAGGACGTCGCGGACCGCGCCCGATTCGCACACGCCGAGCTCTTTGGTGAAGGGCGCCGCTGGTCCAAGCGTCAACAGAATGGACAGCGCTCCGACAAAGACTGCCGTGGACTCGACGCCGATCCGCTGCGGTCCGGGGCCATTGCGCATTTGCATTCGACCGCAGGCGGGCGCCGCCGCTCAGGCGCGGGCGAGGGCGATTAGCGAGACGCCGAGCGGGATGCGCACGCGGCCGATCACGTAGCGCTCGAGGGCGAAGAGCTGAAACAGAATCTGGTTGAGCGTCGCCGGCGGCATCGCGAGATCGTGGCGGCCAGCGGCAGCGCCCGCCTGTCCCCGGCGCACTTTGCCGATTAACCGTGCAGCGGCGATCGCCGGCAGCAGGACGAAATTGTAGTGGCTCAGGTAACTGACGCCGAAGCCCGCGCCGATCAGGATTCCGCGCAACTCCGCGACGCGGTAGCGCCGCCGATGATGGTGCGTGAGGTCGTGCTCGCTCCACAAGCGCGGGAGCGCCGGCACCGTCAGCAGCAGCCAGGCGGCGGGCTTGAGCCGCGTATGGACGGCGCGCAGAGCTCCGGCCGGATCATCGAGATGCTCGAGTACGTCGGTCATCAGCACCAGATCAAAACGCTTATCCCCGAACGGGATATGGTCGGGTAGCGTGCCGCGCGCGAGCGTGGCGAGGTGGCGCGAAGCCGCAAAGCTCAAGGCCGCGTCATCGGCGTCCATCGCGAAGAGCTCTCCACGCCGCGCCAGCATTGGAAAGTTGCCGCCAGTACCGCATCCGGGTTCGAGAATTTGCGCCGTCGCTGGCAGGCCCATACGGTCGAGCAGCCGAGCGCAGATGGCGCGGCGCGCGGCGAACCAGAAATGCGCATCCTCGATCGCGGCCATGCGCGGATAGAGACTCGGATCCATCCGTCAGCGCGGTTCTTCGTCGTCGAAGCCCCAACGTTCGCGCACCAGATAAAGCGGACGGCCCTTGGCCTCGTTGTAGGTCCGCGCGAGATATTCGCCGATGATGCCCAGGGAGATGAGCTGGACGCCGCCGAAAAACAGCACGGCCACCATGATCGAGGCGTAGCCGGGGACGTCGATGCCACGAAAGACCTTCAAGCCGGCGAGAAACAGGGCGTAGAGAAATGCTAACAAGGAGATTATGACGCCGAGATAGCTCCAGACCTTGAGCGGTAAGGAGCTGAACGAGGTCACCGCGTCGAGCGCGAAATTCCACAGGCGCCAGTAACTCCATTTCGAGCTGCCGCCGCGGCGCTCGGGGCGGTCGAACGTCACCGCGGTCTGGCGAAAGCCGACCCAGGCGAACAGTCCTTTCATAAAGCGGGTGCGCTCGGGCAAGCGGATCAGGACGTCGACCACGCGGCGATCGAGCAGGCGGAAATCGCCGGTGTCGCGCGGCATCGGAAAATCCGAGATGCGATCGAACACGCGATAGAAATAACGTGCGCTCGCGCGCTTCAAAAAGCTTTCACCCCCGCGCTCCCGACGCGTCGCGTAGACGACGTCGAAGCCTTCACGCCACTTGGCGACCATCGGCGCGATCAGCTCGGGCGGATCCTGCAGATCGGAGTCGATCGGCACGACCGCGGCGCCGCGCGCGTGTTCGAGTCCGGCGGTGAGCGCGATATCCTTGCCAAAGTTGCGCGAGAGGCTGATCACCCGCAACTCAGGCATCCGCGCCCGGCGCGCCAACAGCAGCTCGAGGCTGGCATCGGTGCTGCCGTCATCAACACAGACAATTTCGTAGCTCAACTGCAGTCCGGCGAGCACCTTCGCCAGCCGGGTAAGCAGCTCGTCAAGGACCTGAGCTTCGTTGCGGACCGGCGCCACGATCGAGATTTCGACCGGCGACGTCCGCGGATGCTCGCGGGTCGGCGAGGCGGCGATCGCAGGGAGTGCGGGCGTCGCCATGTCAGGGCGCGCGCTCAGCGCGTCGCGTCGCGTAGAGATCGTAGTAATCGGCGCCGTAACGCGGATACCGTTGCAGAAACACGAGGCAGGACGTATCGGGTGTGACGGCGAAACGGCGTTCGTCATGCCGGCCAATCAGCAGATAGCCCGGGTCGGACTGCGTCGCCAGCCACTGACACAGACTCGGGACGGGCGTCAACGGGAGCGCGACAAAACGAGCGTGAGCGTACCAGGCGACGCGGCCGTCGCGCGCAATCACGGCGCCCGGATTGCCGCGGTGAGCGATCGCCTCGCCGGCGTAGCGCACGCCGCGCATGTCGTAGCCGATCGGCCAGAAGGTTTGCGGGATCAGGATCAACCCCAAGGTTGCCGCGGGAACCCACGGCGGCATCGCCCAGCCGCGCCGCGCTAAGATTCTCTCAAGCGTTTGCGCCAGCGTTTCGAGACCAAGCATCACCCATCCGAAAGTATACGGAATCAGGTGAAGCATAAACCGCACTCCGGTATAGGAGAGCGTAAAACCAAGGAAGTAAAAAGCGACTACGATTGCAAGCAAGGCCTCGGGCGCACTTGCGAAGATTTTCCGCCCGCGCGTCCACCAGCCCACGCCCAGCAGGATCATCACGACGAAACCTTCAGCCTGGGCGAAATTGTAACAGGAGACGAGCAGGTCGCCGCGCACCTTGACGAAATAGAGGTTCGAGTTTGCGAGCAGCGCCGCCAACGGCGAGGCGTTTTTCGAGAAGCCGAGATCCCGCCACGGCGCCGGGTTCTGCGCCGCGCTTCCCATCCCGAACATCATCGCGGCGTTAAACTCTCGTCCGACGCTCCAGTGGTTCGTTCTGGAATGGAGGAAAAGCGCGTAGGGCGTCACGAAAATCAGCGCCACCAGCGCGAAGGTCGCGCTCAGTTGCAGCGACTTGGCCAGGGATTTATCGCGCCAAATCAGCGCCGCCACGGGCAGAAAGGCGCTCAGCAGAAAAATCAGCCCAATCGCCTCGGTGCGATACAGATAGGCGACTCCGGCGATCGCGCCCGCGAGCGCCGCCATCGTGACGCGGTTTTCGCGCCGCGCCTTGAGGATCAGCCAAACCGCAGTGGTAGTCACAAAGATGTAGCCGGCTTCAGTCCTGACCGACGCCGCATACGCCGCCAGATCCGGATGAATTGCCGTGAGCGCGGCTGCGCCGAGCGCCAGATCGCGACGCCGGAAGACCTCGCGTGTTAGCAGATAGACGCTCACGATCGCCCCAGTACCCAAGAACGCCGAGACCAGATTGCCGGCCAGTTCCCAATCCGGGATCAATCGATGGAGTCCTGCGATCAGCAGCGGATAGAGTGGCGAAAAGACCGCTCCCAACGGCTTCTTCCAGTCGCCGCGATCGTATTCGCCGGCCATCGCAAGGTAGGCCGCGCCGTCGCCGGAGATGCAGTAGTTGGTGAGACTCAGATAGAGGCGGATCGCCAACCCGCAAAGCCCGAGCGCAACAATTGCTTGCCCGCAGCGGCCTGCAAGCCGTGAGTCGAAGGTAATATTTCGAGCTGGCGCACCGTCACCCATCCGCGCCTTATCTTAATCAGGCGCGGCGCGCGTTCAAACTCAGACGATGCGAGGGACCCCGGCCGGACGTCGCAAGAGACGCCTCGGCGCGCCGGATGCGGGCCTAGGCCCGCATCACTTTGGCTGCTTGCAGCCCCTTGGGTCCTTCCGCAACCTCGAAGGAGACCTCTTCGCCTTGTTCGAGCGAACGAAAGCCCTGTCCATCGATCGCGGTGTAATGGACAAAAACTTCCTGGCCGTCTTTCAGAGTGATGAAACCATAGCCCTTTTTGGGGCTAAACCATTTAACCGTGCCGTTTTCCATGTCCCCCGAGAACCTCCTGCGAAGACCAGAGCTCTGGCTGCGGACGACCCCCTCAAGTCGCCACGACCTATGTCCACCAATCGGCGCATATAGCACAGGCGCGCCGTCTTACCAAGCGTCGCTCGAGGATTTATTGGGAACGAACGACCGGGCCCGGGGTTTACCATCCGGGCCAGCGCTTGGGCCGCGCGTGGAGATGGCAATGATCAGGAATCTGGCGCATGACGCCATCGATGATAAAGCCGTCGGCGCCGTATTTCTGCCGCGCCACCAGCGACAGCGCCTCGACCATGAAGGCGCGCTCTTCATCGGTCGGCGCCGCGCGATGATCGCCCAGTACCGCCATCGGCGTGTCGCAGGAATCGCAATCGAGGAGCGTGAACTTGAACGGCTGCGTGAATCTCGCGTACCAAGGCGTGTATTCTGTCAACTCACAAAGATCGCATTTGATCATGGTATTCAGGCTTAGCGGCTGCCTCGCGGTTCGACAAGCGATCCGCCGCGCCTGCTCGCGAACGTGACAAGGAGACACCGGATGGACATCAAGGACGCTGCTCGTGAACGATTAATGTCGGAGCGTGACGCACTCGTCGCGCTGAGCCATCGCATTCACGCCTGCCCGGAACTCGGATGGGAGGAGGAGAAGTCTTCGGCATGGGTCGCAGAGGCCTTGGCGGACGCGGGCTTCGAGGTCCGCCGCGGCGCGTTCGATTTGCCGACCGCGGTAATGGCGCGCGCCGGTTCAGGACCACTCCATGTCGCGATCTGTGCCGAATATGACGCCCTGCCAGCGATCGGCCACGCCTGCGGCCACAATGTGATCGCTGCGATGGGAGTGGGCGCGGCGATCGCGGCCGCCCGCATCGCCGACGACGCTGGCTTGACTATCAGCCTGATTGGCACGCCGGCCGAGGAGGTGTGCAACGCCGGTGGCAAGGTCGAGTTGCTTGAGCGCGGCGCGTTCGCGGGCGTGCACGCCGCCATGATGGTCCATCCGGCGCCGTTTGACCTCGCCGAGCCGCCGATCATCGCTGCCGCGCTGTTTGACGTCGCCTACACCGGCAAGGAGGCGCACGCCTCGGCGTTTCCCGAGCGTGGAATTAACGCGGCCGACGCGCTGACGATCGCGCAGACCGCGATCGGGCTGCTGCGCCAGCATATCCGGCAGACCGACCGCATTCACGGCATCATTACCAAGGGTGGCGACGCTCCCAACGTGGTTCCGGCGCACAGCGCGGCCCGCTACATCGCGCGCGCCGAGACGCTCGAAAAGCTGCATCAACTTATCCCGCGGGTCCATCGATGCTTCGAGGCCGGTGCCGTAGCGACGGGCGCCAAGCTGCAAATCACCGGCGGCGACAAGCCCTACGCCGAGATGCATCACGACGCGGATCTGCTGGCACTCTATCGCGCGAACGCGACCGCGCTCGGACGCAAGCTGCTCGACCCCTCGCAGGTGCCGGCAAAGTCGGATTTCTCGCGCGCCGCAGGCTCGACTGACATGGGCAACGTCTCGCTGCGCATCCCGTCGATTCATCCGATGATCGGGTTGGGCTCGATGCCGGCGGTGAATCATCAACCGGAATTCACCGCGCATTGCATCAAGGCGGAGGCCGACCGTGCGGTCTTCGACGGCGCGCTCGCGATGGCTTGGACTGCGATCGACGCCGCGGCGAACGCGTCACTGCGCGATCGCCTCATCAAGGGGAGCGAGGCTTCTCGATAATAGCAGCGCTGCTGCGCCGCCGCCCGCTCGAAAAGCGTTAAGCCGGAAGGGTTCGCCACTGCGCGGTCGAGGCGCTCAAAATTCAAGCATCAACTTGCCTGGCATGCCCGTCTTGCCGAGGGCGGCGAAGGCGTGCGGCAGCTCCCCGAGCCCGACCGTGCGAGTGATCAGGTTTTCGCTCGCGATGCGTCCTGCGGCCAGCGCCGCGATCGTCGTCTCGACCTCGCCCGGCTCGAGCCCGAGGCTGAAATGGAGATCTAGTTCCCGGCTCATCGCGGAGCCCGGCGGAAAACCGTCGTCCTCCATCGACGCGCCCAGGACCGCGACCCGCCCGCCCCGCGCCGCATAGTCGATCGCCTGCGCGAGCGTCCCCGGCGCGCCGATACACTCGAAGACCACGTCAGGCGCGGCGC
>JBOHWF010000360.1:0-2485 GCA_050736455.1 Binataceae bacterium (SeqCode)
CTTCTGCGCCGATTCCTCAGTCCTTCGAGCGTTCGAAAAGTCGTTTTCAAAAGTGCTGACGAAATCGACCTGCCCGCCATTACCCGCATCAGCATTCCTACGATCGGCCGGTCCAGCGTCCCGCTCAGGTCTCGGGACACTTCCATCACCGCCTCCCTCTGACCTAAATCTGCAGCCTCAAGGCCAAGCCGAATATATGATCTAGTGAGGTCCTCAACGATCCGCTTTTGCACCCCGGCTGCGATCGAACTGCTCCGTTGAACATTGCCTATAGTCAAGAGAACATCACGCGCTAAATTGACCCTCGGCCCGGCTGTCGAGTTTGAACCTGAGTGCAGAGAGAATACCGCGCAGGGCGTCTTGTCGATCACACAAGAGTACTTAACCAGTACGCGCAGCAGAAAATCTACGTCGCCGGCGTTGTCCAGCCTCTGGTCGAAACCGCCCACCTCCGAGTACACATTGCTGCGGAACATCATGCTCATCCAGGTCTGCGCGTTAGCCAGCCTGGTCAATGCAGACGGAGGGTATAGGCCGCTCCGCCAGGGAAACAGCGGCGCCATAAGTGCTGCGCCGTCGTCATTTGCGAATAAAAGCAGACCTATGAAGAATTGAGCCGCGGGATTTCGCTCCAGCGCTTTTACCGCGGTCGCGAAAAACTCAGGCAGCAACATGTCATCGTCGCTCAGAAAGTTAAATAGCGGCGTCTTTACACTCTCCGCTGCGATTCGATGATTAGGCGACATGCCGACATTCTCGGGATGGCACAAATATCGGACGCGGGAGTCTCGACGCATAAACTCTTCGACGACAGCGTGGGTGCTATCGCCCGAAGCGTTGTCCCAAACCTGAACCTCAAAGTCCGTGAAGGTTTGCGCCAATACGCTATTGAGCGCCCGGCGGAGCAAAGCCGGACGGCGATATGTTGGAATGAGCGTTGTGATTCGCGCCACGATTAGTGTTCGCAGTATTCGCAGTGTTCGGTGACGTTTAGGAGCGGCGCATCGTCGGCGCGAGTCCTAAGTGCAATCCTCGAGAAGGCAAGAGTCACGCCGCCTCGATCACGGTCAATGTTCTTCTGAGGCCGTCAGCGAAGCCAACCGCTGGCTGCCACCCGAGTTGTTCGGAGGCGCGGCTGCCGTCCATCAGAATGTTGGTAGTGTAACCGTCAATCTCATATTCATGGATAGCGCTGCGGGATTCGAGCACGGCGATCACCAGTTGCGCGATTTCGGTGGTGGACGAGGCGACCCCCGAACCTGCGTTGAACACGCCCTGGAGCTCGCGCTCAAGGCAGCAGACTACCAGTCGAACCAAATCATCGATGTACAGCATATCCAGAAACGGCAACCCATTTAGGTATCGGTGAACCTGGATCTCTTCGTTAAGCCTCGCCTTTTGCCGAAAGTTATACAGAAATTTCGGCTTAGCCATATGCGGACCGTAAATCCGCGGGAGCCGGAGGAGCGTGTAAGGAAACTTGCACTGCGCCAATAGAGTTTCGCACAGATACTTGCTTTCGGAAGGCGTGCCCCGAGGACACATCGGCAAAGCCTCGTCGGCAAGCAAATGGTTGGCGCGATAGCCGTTGTAAACCACCCAGGATGAGAACCAAAGCAAGTGAATTCTATGCCGCGCGCAGACTTCGCAAACGTTGTGGAACATATTAACGCTCTCGCCGAGCGCCGAGCTTGGGCCTTCTATCCGCGGATTCGCCAGATGGATCAAAAAGTCCAACTTGCTCTCGCTCTCGTTGACCAGCAACTCCAGGTCCAACGGTCCCTCTGCGAGATTGAGCTGCTGGCGCGATGGAGCGAAAACCCGAAAGCGCCGCTCCAGTACCGGAAGCAACGCCCGCCCGATCGCTCCGCTTCCGCCGGTTACCAATATATTTTTATCAGCGCGATTGGCCCTCGGAATTCGCACGCCCGGATTGTCCACGAGCTGACGGACCGTCAGTAGCATCTCAATCTGGATAGCCTTGCGACCGGTGGCCGCAGCAACTCGGCGGACGGCGTCGTTGAACGGGATATGCGCCATGCGCGCCAGCGCGCCCGCAGCGATCGCGTTGCTCCGCGAGATGCCGTAGTCGCAGCAGACTACGGTCTTGCCTTGTGCCGCCGCAGCAACCACCGACTTGAGCTTGGTTTCAACCTGCTCTGGCCGATTTCCGGCGCCGTCGGTGAGGTCGCGAACATCAATGATCGCGACGCCGGGCAACGCTTCCGCTTCGTCAAAAGGCCCGACCGCCAGTCCGGAGGTGATCCAGGCAATCACGATTTTAGCGCGTCTCGGTTGATAAACACCTGACTTAAGCTGCGAAAGCAATAGCCAGAGTTTATAGTGCCCGGCGGTTCGAAGTTTCCCGACAGCAAGTACTGCAAGAAGATATCCACGTGATTAAAGCCTGCGAGGGTCCGCAGGAAGACCGACCCGGAGAACCGCGGATTGATCTCAAACGGCACAAACGTGCCGTCTTTTACCC
>JBOHWF010000361.1:0-6976 GCA_050736455.1 Binataceae bacterium (SeqCode)
TCAGATGCTCGCGGCGGTGGGCGACCGTCCGGTGACAATCCGCACGCTCGACATCGGCGCCGACAAGTATCCCCCGTATCTACGTGTGCCGCGTGAGGACAATCCGTTTCTGGGCTGGCGCTCGATCCGGATTTCCCTGCAACTTCCCGGGATTTTCAAGGTCCAGCTCCGCGCCATCCTGCGCGCCGCCGCTCATCGCAACGTGCGGCTGCTGTTCCCGATGATCTCGAGCCTCGAAGAATTGGCCAGCGCGCGCGCGATTCTCGACGAGGCGCAAGCCGAGCTCGACAAGGAAGGCCTCGAACACGACCCGGCGATCGAGGTCGGCGCCATGGTCGAGGTTCCGGCCGCGGTCTGGCTGGCGCCGCGCCTGATTCGCGAAGTCGATTTCTTTTCGATCGGCACCAACGACCTGATCCAGTATCTGCTGGCCGCCGACCGCAACAATCCGCGCGTCGCGCACCTTTATGAATCGCTGCATCCGGCCGTGCTCTCCGCGATCGTCGAGATCGTCAACGTCGCACGCGGCGCGGGTAAAGAGGTTTGCCTGTGCGGTGAGCTGGCGAGTGACCCGATGGCGACGCTGCTGCTGGTCGGGATGGGGCTGGATCAACTAAGTCTCAGTCCATTGTTCATTCCAGTCGTAAGAAAACTGGTGCGGGAGACGGATTATGAGACGGCACGACGGATTGCGCGCGACGTGATGCAAATGGCGAATGTAAAAGAGATTAAAGGTTATTTAATCGAGCGTTATCGTGATTTGGGTTTAATCAGTTTATTGGAGATGTATCGCTAGGCCGACGACCGGCTTTTCATCAGATCGGAACTCTTGTTAATTAAGCATTATTAATATTTGCGACCCACTTAATTTCCTCTGACCGTTCGGTTAGAAATTAGGGTCGAAGTCTGTCATACTTCGGGCACTGGCGAAGCCGCAGAGGAATTTGCGAGCTGCCTGCCAGGTAGGGGAAGAGGGGTACAGGATGATCGTTTTTGCAGCTTTGGCTTTGATCGCGGCCGGCGCCGGCGCACTGCTTTATTTCATGATCGGCCACGAGCGCTACGGTAAGAACCATCGCGCGGAGCTGCTTCAGCTCGGCCATGGTGAGGGCGCAATCAAGGCCGATGCGCTGCGGCCCGAGCCCTGCCGCACGGTCCGCGTTTATTTCATCAAGCCCTCGCGCTACGACGAGGAGGGCTATGTTCAGTTTTTCCGCTACGGCGTGCAGCCCAGTAACACGCTGACCGTCCTGCGCGCGCTGAGCGAGACGCTTAACCAGCGCTACGTCAGCGAGCAGCGGAACATCCACATCGAGACCGTCATCTGGGACGAACTTTGCGATGGCGTGGTGAGTCTCGCGACCATCGAGGCGATCAAGGAGAAAGCCACCGAAGACGGCGTCGAATTATTGATCGGCCTGGCGGGAGTGCAATCCAATCAGTATCCACGCGGACGTGACCTCGGCCTGCAGTTCGTCGCCAAGGGCATGACCACGATGATGGGTGGATTTCATGTCAGCGGCTACCCGGAGTCGCGAGATTTTCTCCATAGCTGCGGCATCAGCACCATCGTCGGCGAGGCCGAAAATTTGTGGGGCCGGATCATCGAGGATTTCCTGCGCGGCGAGTTGCAACTCAACTATGAGGTGTCCGACGGGATTCGCGCCAAGACCGGCCAGGACGACATCATCGTGCCGGTCATCACGGAAGCGCAATTGCCGAAGATCGACGACCGCTATCTGACGCGCTTTTTCAGCCACACCCTGACCACGCTCGACACCTCGCGCGGATGCCCCTTCACCTGCTCCTACTGCAGCGTGAAAAACGTGATGGGCCGCACGATGCGCTCGCGCGAGCCCAACGCGGTGGTGCAATGGGTGCGCGACGCCATCCGCAACCACGGCATCGAATCGCTGTTCCTCGTCGATGACGACTTCTTTCGCAGTCCGCGCTGGGAAGAGATTTTGACCGGACTGGTCGAGGTCAAACAGGAGTATCCCAAGCTCTCGTTCATGATGCAGGTGGACGTCGACGCCTCCTGCTATGCGAATCTCGAAGCGGGGGAGAGCGAGACCGCCAAGCATCGGCGCAGCCGCAAGTTCGTTGACTTGGCCGCGCGCGCCGGCTGCTATCAGGCCTTTGTCGGGATCGAGTCGCTCAACCCGGACAACCTCAATCACGCCACCAAGTATCAGAACACCGACGACCGGCAGCATCGCATGACCTTCGAGGACGCCCGCCTGCGCGTGCTGAGCAAGTACCGCCGGGTCGTCGAGAACTGGCATCGCGTGGGCGTCTCGGTGCACGCCGGCTACATGCTGGGCTTTCCCTTTGACGGCCCGGATTGCGGACGCATCGCCGCCAAGACGCTCAAGAGGCTCGGCTTCGATATGGTCTCGTTCTTCATCATGACGCCGCTGCCCGGCACCGAAGATCAGGTGCGCTACGCCAAGGACGGCGAGATCATCGACTGGGATTTCAACAATCTCGACTCGCAGCATGTGACCCTCAAGCACGACAAGCTTGACCGCCATCAGTGGATGGAGGCCTATCGCGAGGCTTCGTCGGGCTTCTATACGGTCGCGCGGTTGTTGCACACGGTTTTCACGGTGTGCGGTGGCCGCGGGCTCGCGGCTGAGACCCGGCGCGCGCTGATGCGCCAATGGACCTACTACTTCTTCAGCTATCGCCAGGGGCGCCATCCGATGGTCGGCGGGGTCTGGCAGATTCTGCGCCGCGACGTGCGGCGCAATAACATCATCACCGACGAGGAGGCGCGCCGGCATTATCTCGGTGGCCTGCGCTTCGACGCGATCCTGCGTGGCGAGGGCGATCGCTTCGCCGCCGCCCCAGCCTAGACATTGCGGAACTTCCGTCTAGCGCCGTGATGTCATTCTGAGCGAAGCGAAGAATCTAGCGGACAGCGCGTTAGCGCAACATGATACCCCCGATCGTGATATTTTTTTTTTCAGCGGACTGCGTGAACGGGCTCGGTAGCGATCGACGGTAGTGAGATTGGATGGCCGCCGTCAGCGAAGCGCAGATCGACGCTCTCGCCAATCATCTGGTACGAGGCTTGGTAGCGCGCGGCGTGATCAAGCCGCTAGCCGATGAGAAGGAATTGGTCGCTTGCGTCGCCGAGCTGATGTCGGCGAATTTCGAGGAGGCGGCGCGCCTCGAGGATGAGGCCGACCGTCAAGCCGAGACCCTCGCGCGCCAGAATCCCGGGGTCGACGCCACCCGCTTGCGCGACGGCATCAAAAAGCGCCTCGCCGAAAAAAAAGGCTTCGTCCTTTAGCTTTGAAAAACCCCGGCCACATCGTGAAGCTTGGTTGAGTATCAAGCCCGCTCGCGAGCATGAAAGGAAACGAAGGAGCTGCTACCTGTATTGCTGGCGACCGCGATGAGCTTTGCTCGGATCTGCGATCGCGCGCTTTTTTTGGAAAAAGCGCGAGGTAATTTTCTTCAAGCCGCTTTCCCGCATCGATCCGTCGGGGAGCGCCTTGCCTCAGCGAAGTCGATTTGCAACTATTTGCGCAACTTGGCGCGCGCGACCGGGTTCCCGTACCCCAAGTAGTCGATAAACTTGAACCCGTAGATTCTGGCGAAACATCAAGGAGGCGGCTCGGATGATGAAGAAATTGGCGGTTCTAGTTGGAGCCTTGTCGCTGGCGGCATTCGCCGCGGCCTGCACCGCGGACGCAAACCTCCAGGCCGACAAGGCGGAACACTCTGCTACGCAAGCGGCCTCGGACGCGACCAACGCCGAAGCCTCCGCGCAGCAGGCGCAGGCCGCGAACCAGAAGGCCGATCAGAATGCGGCGTCGGCGGAAGATTCGGCCCGTCGCGCGAATGATGCGGCGGCCCGCGTTGAAGCCGCCTTTAACGCCTCAGTCATAAAGTAAGCGCATCTGACGTCGGCGGTGGGCGCTGCGGGGGCGCCCACCGCGGACGTGCGCGCGCTCTCTCGCCAGCCCAGATTATTTTGCGGGACCTGCACGGGTCGGTGATCCGGAGGGTGCGGGGTTCGCCGACGACGCCTTGAGTGCGTCGCGGACGTGCTCTGTAGCGGCGTCGTCGCGCTGGACGCGGTTCTCGAGTTGGCGAAAGGCCTCGAGGGTCATCCCATGCTGCGAGGCCGCCTGCTCGACGGTTAAAGTGTGATCGAGCTGCATCGCGCGATAGACCGCGATATATTTTTCAACCTGCTCAGGAGGTACCTCGTCGTCGTCTTCGCTATTGGCACTCGCTTGTGTCAGAGTGCTAATGGGAATGAGAGCCGTGGCGGCGTCGAGCGGTCGAGGGCTGACGGGCAGGGTGACGAGCGCCGCGATCAGGACAGAGATGGCCAAACCCAGCGACGCCGCGATTGCAGCCACCGGATGATCAGAATCGAGACGCGACAATCTGATGCTCATGCGTTCCATGCTACACCTCCGGGATTCAGCGGAAAGCGATGGAACAGGTTGTGAGAAATGTTTCAGTGATTAACCTGTCAAGCTGGGGACTCAAGACCTATCGGCACGATAGATTGCTAATTAACGTCAATTAAGTTGGAGAAAGGCTAAAATGGCAGCGAAAGTTATTGAGTTACACGAACGCGCGCGGGTCGGAATTATCAAGGGCGCGACGCTGGTAGCCGAGGCGGCCCGCGTGACGCTCGGGCCCAGGGGTCGTCACGTGCTGCTCGAGAAAAGTTTCGGCGCTCCGGTGATCACCAAGGATGGCGTGACGGTGGTCAAGGAGATCGAGCTGGACGATAAGTTCGAAAACCTTGGCGCCAAGCTGATTCGCGAAGTCGCCCAAAAGACCAACGACGTTGCCGGCGATGGCACCACCACCGCGACCCTGCTGGCCCGCGCCATCGTCCAGGAAGGGATCAAGCTGCTGGCCGCCGGGGTCCCGGCGATGGAACTCAAACGCGGGATCGAGGCCGGGGTCAGCGCTGCAGTGGAGGAGATCAAGCAGATGGCGCGGCCGGTCAAAGACCGCACGCGGATGGAGCAGGTCGCGACGATTGCGGCCAACGGCGACAGCACCATCGGCAAAATCCTCGCCGAATCGATGGACAAGGTCGGCAAGGAGGGTGTGGTTACAGTCGAGGAGGCGCGCGGCCTCGAAACCACGCTCGAACTGGTCGAGGGGATGCGCTTTGATCGTGGCTACCTCTCGCCGTACTTCGTCACCAATCCGGCCCGCATGACGGTCGAGCTGGAGGAACCGTTGATTCTGTTTCACGAAAAGAAGATCGCCAATCTGCGCGATCTGGTGCCGCTGCTCGAGAAGGTGATGCACAACGGCCGCCCCTTCCTGATTATCTCGGAGGAAGTCGAGGGCGAGGCCTTGGCGACGCTGGTCGTCAACAAGTTGCGCGGCACGCTCCGGATCGCGGCGGTCAAGGCGCCCGGGTTTGGCGATCGGCGCAAGGAAAACCTCCAGGATATGGCGACGTTGACCGGCGGCCAGGTGATCGCCGAAGAACTCGGCGGCAAGCTCGAGAACGTCCAGCTCAACCAGTTGGGCAAGTGCCGCCGCGTGGTCATCGACAAGGACAACACCACGCTCGTCGGCGGCCAGGGTAAGAAGGGCGAAATTCAAGGGCGCGTCGAGCTGATCCGCAATCAGATCGCGCAGACCACTTCCGATTACGATCGCGAGAAGCTGGAAGAGCGGCTGGCGAAGCTGACCAGCGGCGTCGCGGTGATCAAGGTCGGCGCCGCGAGCGAGATTGAGCTCAAAGAGAAGAAGGCGCGGGTGGATGACGCCGTGCATGCGCTCAAGGCGGCGATCGACGAGGGGGTAGTGGCCGGCGGCGGCGTCGCCCTGGTCCGCGCAATCCCGGCGGTCGAGCGCCTGCGGCTCAACAGCGAACGCAAGGCGGGCGCGGGAATCGTCGCTCGTGCGATGGGCGAGCCGCTGCGTCAGATCGCATTTAACGCCGGCCACGAACCGGCGGTGGTCTTCAATAAGATCGAAGAGGGCAAAGGCGATTTCGGCTTCAACGCCAGCACGGAAGTATACGAAGACCTGGTCAAGGCCGGCGTCGTCGATCCGGCGAAGGTCGTGCGTTCGGCGCTTGAAAATGCCGCCAGCGTGGCGTCGCTGCTGCTCACCACAGAAGCGGCCATTGTCGAGAAGCCGAAAAAAGCCGCGCCCCCCGCGATGCCGCCCGGAGGCATGGGCGGCATGGGCGGAATGGGAGGCATGGGCGGAATGGGAGGCATGGGCGGCATGGGTGGAATGGGCGGGATGGACGATATGGGTATGGGCGGCGACGATTTCTAGCCAAAAACCCGGCGAGTCACGGACAGCCGCGCTAATATGAGGGGGTTCGATTGCGACGTTGTCGCTGATACTGTATGCTGCCTTTCGCTACGGCCAGTATGGGCGCGAAGAGACGAGGAGAAAGCGCGGCGTTGAAAACTGGCGCCGTTGCCGCACGAATTTAAAGGAGGAAAAGGATGGAAGGATCAGTCGTGAAATTCTCTAAACTGCTTGGCCTCGCAGGCGCGGTGTTAGCGCTGTCGTTGACCGCGGGCTGTGCAAGCGATGCGGTCACCAAGGCGACCAACGCCGCGACTCAGGCCGATCAGTCGGCCACGCGCGCGGATAAGGCTGCGGCTGACGCCAAGCAGGCCGCAGATTCGGCGCAGGCGGCGGCGGCCAAGACTGATTCAGCGGCGGCGGACGCGAAAGCGGCGGCGGATCGCGCTGAGGCCATCTCCGCGAAGATTTCGGGTGGTGGCAGCATGCATCACCACCATCATTGGGTGCACCATATGCACCATCATATGCATCACGTGCATCACATGGCGCCGGCCGCCGGTTCGAGTGCAGCTCCTGCGCCGGCCGATAGTGGCGCGGCGGCTCCGGCCCCGGCAGCTCCTGCGCCGGCCGCTCCTGCCCCGGCAGCGTCCTGATACGATTCGTATCCTGCGCCTAGCCGGTTTGGTCTAAAGGGGGAGGGCGTTCACGT
>JBOHWF010000362.1:0-15645 GCA_050736455.1 Binataceae bacterium (SeqCode)
CTCGGGACGCCACGCCTTCATCAACCGGCTGCAGGAGCTGGGAGTTGATACCGCGGCGCTCGACGTGCAGAAGGCCTTCGCGGCCTTCAAGGCGCTGTGCGACAAGAAGAAAATTGTGTACGACGACGATATCCTGGCGATCGCCAACGAGGAGCGGCGCGGGGCCGAGACCTTCGAGCTGGTCGATTTGCAGGTGAGCTCGTCAACCACGGTTGAGCCGCGCGCGGCCGTGCGGATCCGCGTCAGCGGCGAGGAGCGGGTCGCCGAGGCGACCGGCGACGGCATGGTGGACGCCTGCTACAAGGCGATCTACAAAATCGCCGGGATCAATCCGACGCTCGAGCGCTACGCGGTGAAATCGATCACCGGCGGGACCGACGCGCTCGGCGAAGTCTCGTGCCTGGTGCGCGAGGACGGAATGACGGTGGCGGGTCAGGGCGCGCACAGCGATATCGTGATGGCGAGCGCGCTGGCGCTGGTGAATGCGCTCAATCGGCTCGAGGCGCGCGGGCGCGCCGGTCTGCGGCGTGCGAGCGAAGGGCCGTAGCATCAGTCCGGCAGGCGGGTTGAAGCGTCGAGGGATTAAGTGCTAGCGATCGCAGGTGGTGTTTTTTCCCCTCGGATGTAGATTGCGCTTCGCCGCGTTCGCGGCAGACGCCTGAAATTGGTGCATGGCTTACAAAATTCTAGTTCTCAGGGGTGATGGGATCGGTCCTGAGGTCGTCGGCGAGGCGTTGCAGGTGCTGCGAGTTGCGACGCGCGACGCTGCGGTCAAGCTCGAATTCAAAGACGCATTGGTGGGCGGGCACGCGATCGACGCGGCCGGCAGCTCGCTGCCCGAGCGGACGTTGAAACTGGCGAAGGACTCCGACGCCATCCTGATGGGCGCGGTCGGCGGTCCCAAATGGGACAATCCGCAAGCGCCGGATCGTCCGGAGCGCGGTCTGCTGGCGCTGCGCAAGGAACTCGGGCTGTTCGCCAATCTGCGCCCGGTGAAAACCGTCAAGGAACTGATCGCGGCGTCGCCGCTCAAGCCCGAACTGATCAATGGGGTTGATCTCGTCGTTATCCGCGAGCTGACCGGCGGCATCTATTATGGCCAGCCGAGCGAGCGGCGGACCGGCGACGCGGGCCGCGAGGCGGTAGACACCTGCTTTTATACCGAGGCCGAGATCGCGCGCGTGCTGCGCTACGGCTTCGAACTTGCGCGCGAACGGCGCAGGCGGCTGACCTCGGTCGACAAAGCCAATGTGATGGCGTCGTCGCGGCTGTGGCGAGAGATCGCGACCGAGCTCAGCGCGGAGTTCAAAGACGTCGCGTTCGAGAATCAACTGGTCGATGCGATGGCGATGCATCTCGTCCGCCGCCCGCGCGACTTCGACGTGATCGTCGCCGAGAACATGTTCGGCGACATCCTCACGGACGAGGCCTCGGTGCTGGCGGGTTCGATGGGCATGCTGCCGTCGGCGTCGCTCGGCGAGGAGCTCAACAGCGCGGGTTTTCGCATCGGGCTCTACGAACCGATTCACGGCAGTGCGCCGGACCTGGCTGGCCGCGACGAGGCGAATCCGCTGGCCGCGATCCTGTCGGCGGCGATGCTGCTCGAACATTCGCTGGGCATGCGGTCGGAAGCGGAGTTGATTGCCCAGGCGGTCGAGGGCGTGGTTCACGCCGGCCATCGGACGCGCGATCTGGGCGGCAGCGGCGCGCGCGCAACCGGCTGCATGGCGATGGGCCGGCTGGTGCGGGAGCGGCTCGAGAGCCTGCTGCCGGGCGACTGATGGCGGAGCGCAGCGGCCCCCGCCCGCGAGTTGCGCTGGTCGGCGCGCGCGGGATGGTCGGGGTACAAATCGCGGAATTGATCGGCCAGCGCGACGCCCGTCACGCGGAGTTGAAGCTGTTTGGCGCGGCTGGCAGCGCCGACGCGGAGGGGGTCGAATCCGGACGCGAGACGCTGCCGGTAGCGGAGCTCGAGGCCGTCAGCGAACTGGCGTCGTTCGACATCGCATTGCTGGCAATTCCGGCGGAACGAGCCGCGGAGATCGCAGCGGCGAGGCCGGGACCGCTTTTGATCGATCTAAGCGCCGCGCAGCGGCGGCCGCTCGACGCGATCGTGCTGGCGGCGCCGGGACTGACCCCACCCGCGCGGATCGCCGCAATGAAAAAGCCCGGCATCATCGGCGTGCCGCATCCGGGCGCGCAGGTTATTGCAGCGATCCTCGAGGCGCTGGAGATTCGCTCGGGCTTCGCGGCCGCGACGATTCTGCTGGGCGCGAGCAGCCGCGGCCGGGAAGCGATTAGCGGCCTGTTCAATCAGTCGGCAGAGTTGCTGAACGCGCGGCTCCAGCTCGGCGATGAAGAGACCCAAACCGCGTTCAACGTTTTCCTGCCGCCCGCGGCCGACGAGCTGGCCGAAGTGATTGCTGCGCAGGTCGCGACGTTGCTCGTCGTCGGCGGCCCCAACTTGATCGTGCAGATCGCGCAGGCGCCGGCTTTCCTCGGCGCCGCGGTGGCGCTGTTTCTCCCACCCGGCGCAGAGTCCGCGCAATGGGCGATGCGGCTCCGCACGGCCCCGGGCATAATCCTGGTGGAAACCGCCGAGGCCTCCGGCTTCATCGATGCGGCCGCGCAGGAGGCGGTGATCGCGAAGCTGACGATCACGCCGGCGGGCGCGGCTATCTGGTGCGTCTTTGACGCCGCGCGACTGGCGGCGCTGACTGCTATCTGGATCGCCGAAACCGTCAGCATCTGAAGCGCGCGAAGGCGGGTGCGCGCGATTACCATGCGTTTCCGGCTCACCCTCGAGTACGACGGCGCGAACTACGCCGGCTGGCAGTTGCAGGCCGGTCAGGATTCGATTCAGGCGCGGCTCGAGGCCGCGCTGGCGGCGCTATTCGGCGCGCCGATCCGGATTTACGGCGCAGGACGCACCGATGCCGGGGTTCATGCGACAGGCCAGGTCGCGGCGTTCGACGCGCCGCGCGACTTTGCGGCGGCGGATTTGCGCCGCGCGCTCAATGCTCTGTTGCCGCCGGATATCGCGATTCGTGAAGCCGCCGCCACGAGTGAGGACTTCGATCCGCGACGGGCGGCGATCGCCCGAGTTTATGAATATCACGTGCTGAATCGCGTGACGCGGTCGGCCTTTGACTACCGCTATGCCTGGCTGGTGGGCGAGCCGCTCGAGCTCGCGGCGATGAATCTCGCGGCGTCGACGCTGATTGGCGAACATGATTTCGCCGCGTTTCGCACGCTGGGCTCGGATGAGCAGACGACGACGCGCCGGATCGATTCGAGTGCGTGGCGCGCCGAGGCCGGCGCGCGCCTGATCTATCGAGTCGAGGCGACCGCATTTTTGCGTCACATGGTGCGCACGATGGTCGCGTTGATGGTCGAGATTGGCCGCGGCAAACTCCCGCCCGCCGCCGCCGAGTCGATCCTGAGATCGCACGATCGCGCGCGGGCGCCGGGCGCCGCGCCGGCGCACGGACTTTTCCTGGTCGAAGTTCGCTATTGACGCGCTGGAAACACTGCGCGGCAGGGCTGAAAGGCGCTGGCGGATGCGAAAGAGCCGATGCGCCAGTGGAAAACTGATCGCCTTGTGCAAAAATCATCGTGGTTTCTAGGAAAAACGTTGCTTTTCCCGGTATCCCTACTTGCAAAAGGCCGTAAGCTGGTTCACGCTCGAAATGGCGGTCCTTTTTGGACCGTAAGGAGGAGGATGATGACGCAGTCGCAGGTCGCCACACATCTCGCCGACAAGGTCGGGATCAACAAGAAGCAGGCGAAGTCCGCGCTGGACGAGCTTTCCGCCCTGGTAGTCAAGGAGCTCAAGAAAGAAGGCTCGCTTCGTCTCGCGGGACTCGGGATTTTTCGCAAGCGCAAGAGCAAGGCGCGGATGGGGCGCAATCCGGCCACTGGCGCGGCGATCAAGATTCCGGCGCGCACGCGGCTGCGTTTCACCGCGGCGAAGGCCTTGAAGGACGCTGTGCTCGGCGCGCGCTAAGAGTCCGCCTGCAAAAACTTATTTCGCGAGGCCGAGGGTCAAGCTTCGGCCTCGTCTATTTGGGGTCGCGCGGCTTCCCCGAGGCTCCACTCACGACCGCAGCGCGAGGCGCGGCGTTCTGATCTCGCTGCACGCGCCGCCGCCGCACGGTTTCGAGGTATTCGCGCAGTCGCAGCTCCTCGCCGCGATCTGTCGGCGTGTAGTAAATCCTGCCTTCGAGTTTCTCCGGTAGATATGACTGGTTTGCGATCGCATCCGCATAATCGTGCGGATACTGGTACTCGGCGCCGTAGCCCAGACCGCGCATCAGCGGCGTTGGCGCGTTGCGCAGATGAAGCGGGACCGGCAGCGCGCCGAGCGCCCGGGCGTCTTCGCGCGCGGCGACCATCGCGCGATACGCTGCGTTGGATTTCGGCGCGCTGGCGAGATAAGCGACGCCCTGCGCGAGCGGGATGATCCCTTCAGGCAGCCCGACGAAATCCACGGCGTCTTTGACCGCTAGCGCGAGCTGGAGCGCGCGCGGATCGGCGTTGCCGACGTCCTCGGCGGCAAAAATCACCATCCGGCGCGCAATGAACAGCGGATCCTCGCCGGCCTCGATCATCCGCGTCATCCAGTATATCGCCGCGTCTGGATCGCTGCCGCGCATACTCTTGATAAAGGCTGAGATGACGTTGTAGTGCTCGTCGCCTGCGCGATCATAGAGCAGAGCCTTATGCTGCGCCGCTTCGAGGACGTCCTCCGCCGTGATCGCCGTGCGCCGTCCCTGACCGGCGCGTTCGGCCGCAAGCTCGAGTGTGTTGAGCGCGCGGCGCGCGTCACCGCTGGCAAAACGCAGGATTTCCGCGAGCGCCGCGTCGCCGAGAGTTACGCCGGCCGCGCCGAGTCCGCGCTCGCGATCGCTAATCGCGCGCTCGAGCAGGGTCGCGATAGCATCCTCGGACAGCGGCTCAAGCACGACGACCCGGGCGCGCGAAAGCAGCGGCGCGATGACCTCGAACGAGGGATTCTCCGTGGTCGCGCCGATCAGCGTGATCAGCCCGCTTTCGACGTGCGGGAGGATCGCGTCCTGCTGCGCGCGATTCCAGCGATGAATCTCGTCCACGAAGAGCACAGTGCGCTGGCCGTCGAAATCGAGGGCGTGGCGGGCGTCGCGGACCGCGTCGCGCAAGTCAGCGACGCCGGCCGTCACGGCGCTCATCGTTTTGAAGATCGCGCCGGAGGTCTGTGCGAGCAGGTTCGCGATCGTGGTCTTGCCGGTGCCGGGCGGACCCCACAAGATTAGAGAATGATGCGCCCCCGCGGCCGCGATCTGGCTCAGCAGCTTGCCCGGGCCGAGCAGATGCGCCTGGCCAACGACCTCGTCGAGCGTGCGCGGGCGTATCCGATCCGCCAGCGGCTGCCCCGCGTTGCGCCGGGGCTTGAAGAGTCCCGGCCCGCTGCTCTCGTCACTGCGCCGCGCCATCGATTCAAGCTAGCATAGCCCTGAGCCAGAGAACGCCGCCCGGACGATTCGCGATTGCGCTAAGGATCGGCGATGTTCTAGTTTCGGCAATCCAGAGGAGATCGAGGCCGGACAGCGACTATGATAGTTGGGATCGACATCGGCGGATCGACTACCGACGCGGTCATTCTCGATAACGGGAATATCCACGTGGTGACGATCGAAGCGAACGACCCGGTGGCGGCGGCGGCCGGCGCGCTGGGCAAGCTAATCGAGACTTGCAGAATTCCGCTCAGCCGGTTGACCCAGGTAGCGGCGACCGGCGCGGGCTCGCGGGCGCTGGGCGAGAACCTGTTCGCGCTGCCGGTGATCAAGGTGAACGAGTTCCGCGCAATCGGGATTGGCGGGACTTCGCTGGCGGGTAAGGAGAATGCGCTAGTGGTCTCGCTCGGGACCGGCACGGCGATCGTCTCGGTGACCGGCGACAAAATCGCACACGTCAGCGGCACCGGACTGGGTGGCGGGACGCTGCGCGGGCTGGCGCGCCATATGCTCGGGGTGTCGTCGCTCGAGACGCTCGAAGCGATGGCCGAGCGCGGGGATCTGTCGCGGGTCGATCTGACCGTGCGCGACATCGCGGGCGGCGCGATCGGCGATCTGCCGCCGGGCACGACCGCGGCGAATTTCGGCAAGTTCGGCGCCGACGCGACCTCGGACGACAAGGCGCTGGCGATCATGAACATGATCGTCGAAGTGGTCTCGGTGCTGAGTATCGCCTCGGCGCGGGCGTCGGGGCAGCACGACATCGTGCTGACCGGCAAGCTCACGCGGATTTTCCGCTTCATGCAGCGGGCGAAGCGGCTGAATTTCGTCTTCGGCGGTGGCTTCATCATTCCAGAGCACGCCGATTATGCGACCGCGATCGGCGCGGCGCGCGCCGCAACCGTGCCGCCCCACAGCGACTAGTCGCGACGGCCGAGGCGTTCGTAAATCGAGCGAGCCTGCGAGGAGGCATTGATGGGCTCTGAACTGATGAAGGGCTTTCGGATGCTCGACCTGACGGACGAGAAGGGCGCCCTCTGCGGCAAAATATTTGCCGATATGGGCGCCGAGGTGATCAAGGTCGAGCCGCGCGACGGTTGCTCGACCCGGCGGATCCCACCGTTCCTCGAAGGCGTCGCGGGACCCGACCGCAGCCTTTACGCCATCGCGTATCACGCCGGCAAGCGCTCGATCACCCTGAATCTCGAATCGGCCGAGGGCCGCGGCCTGCTCGCAGAGCTGGTCAAACAATCGGACTTCCTGGTCGAGTCCTTTCCGCTCGGCTACCTCGACGAGATGGGCTTGGGCTACGCGGCGCTCGAGCGGCTGAATCCGCGCATCATTCATACATCGATTACTCCATTCGGCGACAAGGGTCCGGCCAAAGACTACAAAGTGGCGGATATTGTTACTTGGGCAGCCGGCGGCATGATGTTCCTGATGGGCGAGGAGGGTCGCCCGCCGCTCCAGATGGCGCAGCCGCAGGCGGGACTCCATGCCGGGGCCGAGGCCGCGGTGGCTTCGCTGATCGCGCATTATCCGCGCGAGATCGAAGGGCGCGGCCAGCACGCTATCGTGAACATGCAGGCCTGCGTGGTCTGGACGCTGATGAACGAACAGGCGATGCCGATGCTGCACGGGGATTATCTGCGCCGCAGCGGCGTCTTCACCGGCGCGATCGGGGGTCGGCGCAAGACGGTCTTCAAGTGCAAGGATGGGTTTGTCTCGGGCCTGATCGCGGGTGGCGCTTATCTGCCCTCGACCAATGCATTGATCGGCTGGATGAAAGAAGAAGGCGCCGCGCCCGACTGGCTGATCAAGGACGGCGGCCTGAAAGTGCTGACGCCGGGCAGCTTCATGACCGCGGGCGCTGAGGCCCTCAAAGAGCTGGACATGGCGGAGGCCGCGGTCGAGAGTTTTCTTTCGACCAAAACCAAGCGCGAAATCTGGGACAACATCCTTAAGCGGCGCATCCTGGCCGCGCCGGTGGCGACCGTGGCTGATATCGCCGCGGATCCGCAGCTCAAAGCGCGCGAGTATTTCGTCGAGGTCGAATCTGCGCCGCTCCGGCGCAAGCTCACGATCCCCGGCGCGTTCGCGAAGTTCAGCCGGACACCGGTAGGACCGTCGCGCGCGGCACCTAGAATCGGCGAACACAACCAGGACGTTTACGGCGGGTTGCTCGGCCTCTCGCCAACCCGGCTCAGCGAACTGCGGGCTGCGGGCGTGATCTGAGTCACGCCGGGAGAGAAAAGCTGATGAAGCGCTACGCCTTCGAAGGAATTCACGTGCTCGATTTCACCTGGTACGGCGTCGGGCCGGTGACGGTCAAGTATCTCGCCGACAACGGCGCCGACGTCATCCGGATCGAGTCGCAGTCGCGGCTGGACGGTTTGCGCCAGGCCCCGCCCTGGAAAGACGCCAAACCAGGCGTCAACAACAGTCAGTTTTTCGCCAGCTACAACACCTCGAAGAAGGGCATCACGCTCGACATGAGCAAGCCGCGGGCGCGCGAAATCTTTCTCAAGCTGATGCCGTGGGCCGACGTCGTGACGGAGAGCTTTACGCCCAAGACCCTGCGCAACTGGGAACTCGACTACGCGCGGCTCTGCGCGATCAAGCCTGACCTGATCATGCTCTCGACCTGTATGCAGGGGCAGACCGGACCGCATCGCGACTATCCCGGCTTCGGCAATCTGATGGCGGCGCTCTCGGGCTTTTACCATATTGCCGGCTACTCGGCGGCGGAGTTGGCTCCGCCTTACGGCGCCTATACGGATTTCATCGCGCCGCGCTTAGCGGCCTGTGCGCTGATGGCCGCGCTCGACTACAAGCGGCGTACCGGCCAGGGCCAGTATATCGACATGGC
The DNA here is from genome assembly GCA_050736455.1 of Binataceae bacterium (SeqCode). Lineage (GTDB taxonomy): Bacteria > Desulfobacterota > Binatia > Binatales > Binataceae > JAJPHI01. Next base: position 8,362 of record JBOHWF010000362.1, read on the forward strand.
GCAGTACGAAGCGGCGCTGCACTTCCTCGCGCCGGCGCTGACCGACTACTTCGCCACCGGCAACGTGCTCGATCCGCGCGCAAATGCATCCGATCGCTACGCGCCGCACGGGGCCTATCGCTGCGCCGACGAGGACGGCCACGAGCGCTGGATCGCGATCGCGGTCGCGACCGATGAGGAATGGCGCGCGCTGCTGAGTGTGACCGGCGACGCCACGGCGCCCGCAAGTCTCGCGACGCTGGGCGGACGGCTCACGAATCGAGCGGCGGTGGACGAACTCGTCGGCGGCCGGGTCCGCGAGCGCAGCGCCGAAGAACTGACGGTCGCGCTGCAAGGCGCGGGCGTCGCGGCCTATCCGGTGCAGAATTGCATGGACCTCCATCGCGACGAGAACCTCGCGGCATTCGACTTCTGGCACTGGCTCGATCATCCGCATATGGGACCTTCGCCGTATGAGGGCCTCGAGCATCGGCTCAGTCGCACGCCGGGTGAGTTGCGCTTTCCAGCGCCGACGCTGGGACAACACAACGACGAGGTTCTCGGCGGGATGCTCGGGATGAGTGCGGCGGAGATCGAGCAGCTCAAACAGGACAAAGTGGTGTTCTAGCGTTTACACTGTAGGATCCCTCGTAACGCTGACTTAATTTTGGACGCAGCCCGCGGAGTCGGATTGTGACCGCGCCGCGCAGCCTTGGCCGCCCGGTGTGCTCGCTGCGCCGTCGGCTCCGTTAGTTTTGAACTACGAACTGCAAATTGCGCTGCGTTATCTGCGGGCGCGGCGACGCGACGCCTTTATCTCGGTCACGACCGTCTTTACCGCGGTGGGCGTGATGCTCGGGGTGGCCGCGCTGATTATCGTGCTGGCGGTGATGCGCGGGTTCGAGCTGAGCCTCCGCCAGCGCATCCTGAGCCTGACGCCGCAGGTCGAGATCCAGAGCTACGCGGGCGCGATCGCCAACTACCGCGAGGTGCAGGCGCGCGCCGCCAGCGTCAAGGGCGTTGCCGGCGCCGATCCCTTCGTCATTGCGCAGGGCATGGCTTCGTCGGCGCACGGACTCAGCGGCGTGTATGTTCGCGGCGTGGACCCGGAGAATCCGGTCGTCGTCGCGCGCTTTCGCGACTATATGCTGCAGGGTTCGCTCGCGAGCCTCGCGCATGACACGAGCGCGAACGACGGCACCGTCGCAATCGGCGCCACCCTGGCGGAAAAGCTCAAAGTACGGGCGGGCGATCCGGTCAACTTGATCGTTCCGATTGTGGCGGCGAGCGGCGAGCTGACCAGCCGCACCGGACACTTCACGGTGGGCGCGATTTTCGAAACCGGGGTGGCGCTGGTCGATAAGAACCTGATGTTCATCGAGCTGGGCCACGCGCAAAAATTCTTCGGGCGGGCGGGGCGCGCCGACGGCGTCGAGGTCCGCCTCAACCAGCTCGACGACACTGCACGGGTCACCCTCGCGCTGCGCTCGAGCCTCGGCAAAGGCTTTCGCGTCAGCAACTGGACGGAATACAACCAGGCGGCGGCGGCCGGTTTCGAACTGCTCAAACGCGTTTATGCGCTGGTGCTGCTGATGCTTATCGGGGTCGCGGCGTTCAACCTGGTCGCCACGCTGATCATGGTGGTGATGGAGAAGCGCAAGGATATCGCGGTGCTGATGGCGATGGGTGCGACGCCGCGCAGCATCCATCGCATCTTCGTGCTTAAGGGGCTGATTGTCGGCGCGATCGGCACGGGCGCGGGAGTGCTATTTGGCGCACTTGGATGCTTCGTGCTGGCGCACTACCACTTCATCCATATCGAGAAGAAAATCTATGGTATCGGGACGCTACCGATCGACGCTCATCCTTTGAGCTTCGTGATCGTCGCGGCGGCTTCGCTGGGGCTATGCTGGATAGCGGCGCTGTATCCGGCGCGCCAAGCCGCGCGCGAGTTGCCGGTCGCGATCTTCCGCTCCTGAACGATCGCGCCGATTAAGGCGTTAGCGGCGCGGGCTGCGCTAACGGGAAATCAGCGGCTGGAATCGTTGGTCGTCGCCGGCTTGGGCGCGACCTTGGACTTCCGCACCACGAGAGTTTCGTGCCCGCGCACCTTGATCGTGCGGGCGGCGTCCGACTGGAAATCGCCATTGGACGGCTCATCCCGTCGCGGAAGTCCGTTGGTGCGTCCATTGGTGCGGCGTTGCCGCCAATTGGTCAGTTCTTTGCTGAGCTTGTCGGCGACCGAATCGTTCTCGCGCTCGGTGGTGGCTTGATTGCCGTTCGCTGGCCGGCCGTTGCCGGCAGTGTCCTGCTGGGTCATTCGTCTCCTTGCGCTGTCACTCGTCTTTGGAAATTGGGTCCGTGGAGAATAAGTCCTGAAGAACGTTCGTCCCGCGACTTTTGCGGCGAGATGGCTCTCAACCACTACAATCCGACGATTACTGCTTGGTCGTGATCGTGTAACACCGAATCGCGCGGAGTCTCAGAGCATCGTGCTGGTCTCGTGTTGAATCTGGTTTGCGATCGCGCACCCGATCATATCCGGGAGCGATCTGACTGGAAGGTTCCTTTACAGAAGATGTTCTCAGATTGGGTATTAGGAGGACGAATCGAGCCAAGACGGGCGTTGGATTGTGCGATTAAGTAAAGAGGCTCTGAAGCTTCAGCGCCAAGCCCATATCGCCGGCGATCTTCAGCTTGCCGGTCATGAAAGCCATCTGACCGTTGAGCTTACCGTTAACCATATCGAGGTAGTCGTTGGCCGCCATCGAGATCGTGATGTTGGGTGAGGCGTGCGCGCCAGATTGCACCTGGCACTGCTCGTTATTGATGAGCACCGCCCATTTGCCCCCGCCATCGCCAGAAAGGTCGAACTGATAGATCGCGTTCAAGCCCTTGGCCGCGTCTTTGTTCAGACGAGGGGCCATGTTGTCGAACACTTCCTGACACGAAGTCGGCGCGTCTGCCATGTTGGTTTAACTGACCTCTCAGGTGGGACGAGCGGATAAGCAGCCTTACAATTCATATAAACGGGCTGACCGAATATTGTCAATAGCAAAGTCGGACGGTCGATCCCGAGCAATTATGGGCCAAACAAACCTCCGGGTACGACGCGGATCAGATTCGTGCCGACGACGACCGGCGCCGCGGACTGAGTGATAGTTACCGCGCGCTCGCGGTCGAGATCGGTTTTAACCTCGCCGCTGAGATAGGCGCGGCTGCCGATCACTTTGGCGGTTACGCCAGTCAGCCCCGCGCCTTGCAACTGCTGATTGATATTGCTCGCGTTGCGCGCCCAGTCCGCGGTGTCGGTCGTGAGATTATTGGTTACCGAGGTGACGCCGTGGACCCCGCGGGCGGTCTGTTCGGCGAGCGCCCGATCATTGTCGTCAAAGACCTTGCCGGAGAGCGTGAGGTTGCCGCCGTTGGTGTAGGCCTGGACGCGGCGCAGCTTGCGATTGGCGCGCAGCGTGTCGTTGACGCGCTCGATGAGCGGAGGCTTGCGCACGACGGGCTTGCGATGCACCGGACGGGGCGCGGGCGCCACCACCGGAGGAGGAATCGCGGCCGCTTCTGGCGGTGAGGGCGCTGCCGCCGGCGTCGCTGCGGCTTCAGCCGGACTTGCCGGGAGCGCCGGGGAGAGCGCGTACTCCGGCGTTGCGTTCGGTGCGAGGCTCGCGTATTTCGCGCTGAGGTCCGCCTCGATCGCGGCGGCCTCCGCGCCGGTGCTGGCGAAAATCAGTGGAAAGTTAGCGTCAACGCCGGTGCCGCTCGCGGGGGCGAACTTCCATCCGCTGGCGGCCTTGACCACGGCGGCGTCGAGACTTGGATTGGGCGCGGTCGAGAGCAGCACCGAGCCGTCGGTCACCGTGCCGTCGGCCGTCACGTGCAGCCGGAGGATCATGCCGTCGCTCAGCGCGAGGCTCGACGCGCGGGCGTCGCCATAGACGTTATCGAGGCCGGGGCTGTTGTCGTCGAAGACCTTGGCCATGCTCTTGGAATCGCGCTGCATCACGCCCGCCATATCGCCGGTTACCTGAATCGCGAGGTTTTTGGCGAGCGTCACGGTCGGCGAGCTGATCGCGGCTGGCGCCGGCGAGTTCTGCGCTATCGGTGGCGCCTGATGCCGGTTGCTCAGATAGATGGCGAGCCAGACGCCCGCGCCGAGGGCCGCGATAGCGGCGAGCGTGAAGCCCAGCAGGCTGAGGATACTGCGTCCGGTTGAGCCTTCGTCATCGTCGTTCGACCGCGGCTCCGGCTGCGATCGGGGCCGTTCGCTCGCCGGGACGAAGGCTTCGGGGCTGACGCGGGTCTGCGCCGCGGCGCCGGGGCGCGACGGAGCTTCCGACCCGCTCTCATCGGGCGCGAGGCGGGTGCCGCAGAAATTGCAGATCACCTCGCCGGGCTGGGCTTTGCCGCCGCACACCGGGCATTCGATGCTCACGACGGCGCCCTCGGCTTCCGCGCCGGTCATCACGGTGGTGGCGCGTCCACCGCCGGCGGGAACGGCACTCAGTGCGGTGCCGTCGGCCTCGCAGAAGGTCTCGCTGTCAGGGTAAGTTTTGCCGCAGCGCGGGCAACTCTTCATCGTTCGTCGGCCTCCGCCCCGAAGTCCTCGATCGCGAGCGATCGATGATACGTGGGGCCGGGGCCGAAAACCAAGTCACGCGCGGCAGTGCGACCCAATCCGCCGCCTGCGCAGCATGGCGCTTCAGACGGGATCGCCCTCGAGGCGGAAGCCGATGCGGACCTCGACCTGATATTGCAATTCGCCGGCGTGCACCGAGCCGCGTACGGCCTTGACCTCGAACCAATCGAGGTTGCGCAGGGTCTGTCGCGCCTTGGTCACGGCATTGTTGACGGCATGCGACATGCTCTCGTTCGAGACGCCGACGACTTCCACAATTTTGTAGGTTTTATCGGACATCGCACGGCTCCTTCCTCAGGCCAGCCGCCTGAGACCCGGAGTCTCGCTCTAGCCGCCGTCACAATGCAAGCGCCAATGACTATTCGCCGAACGACGGCGTTACGGCGAGGAGCGCCGCATCTTCGACGGTGCGGAGGTCGAGCAGGAAGGCGTCGTCGTGCACCCGGCCGAGCACTTTGGCGCGGCGAAAGCCGGCGGCGATCGCCGCCGCACTCAAGTTCGGATGAGTGATGCGGAGCGCGCAGGATTCGAGCCGCGCGACTGGCTGCGCGCCCGAACCGACTTGCGCTGCGCTTTCGACGATCGCGATCGCGAAGGGCGGCCGGAGCCGCTCGGCGAGGATCACGCGGGCGCGCTCGGCGACGATCGCGAGCTCGGCGGGAGTCCGCAGCAGTAACCGCAGCGTCGGCAGCTCGACGGCGAGCGCGCGACTGCGCCGATAGAGTTGCAGCGTCGCGGCGAGCGCGGCGAGCCGCAGCTTGTCGCAGCGGAGCGCGCGCCACAGCGGATTGCGCTTGAGCCGTTCGATCAGTTGCCGCCGCCCGACGATGATTCCGGCCTGCGGACCGCCGAGCAGCTTGTCGCCGGAAAAGGTCACCAGCGCGGCGCCCGCAGCGACCCGATCACGCACGATCGGCTCGCGCGGCAGACCCAGCGCGCTCAGATCGATCAGCGCGCCGGCGCCGAGATCCTCGACCACCTCGAGCTCATGGGCGTGTGCGATCGCGGCCAGCTCCGCCAGCCCCACTGCGGCCGTGAAGCCGGTTACCTGGTAGTTCGACGGATGCACCTTCATCAGGAGCGCGGTGGCGGGACCGATGGCGGCGACATAGTCGGAGGGATGGGTGCGGTTGGTCGTGCCGACCTCGCGCAGGCGCGCGCCGCTGCGCGCCATCAGCTCGGGGAGGCGGAAGGAGCCGCCAATCTCGATCAGCTCGCCGCGCGAGACGATGACTTCGCGGCCTTCGGCCAGCGTGTTCAGGACGAGCAGGAGCGCGGCGGCATTGTTGTTGACCACGGTGGCGGCCTCGGCGCCGGTCAGCGCGCAGAGGCTTTCCTGGATCAGGTCGTCGCGATCGCCGCGCTCGCCGCGTTCGAGATCGTATTCCAGGTTGACCGGCGCTCGCGCCGCCTGCACCATCGCCGCGATGGCGCTCTCGGCGAGCAGCGCGCGCCCGAGATTGGTGTGGAGCACGACGCCGGTCGCATTGACGACGGTTGCGAGCGGCTCGTCGCCGGCTGCGGCGGCGCCGCGGGCGCGGCGCAAAATTTCGTCGACGAGAGGCGCGCCGGCGGCCATCGCGGCGGCAAGGGCAGCGGCTTCTCCGCGTAAATCTGCGAGCACGCGGCGAATCAGGGTTTTCAGATAGTCGCGACTGAAATGTGCGAGCGCCGGGTCATGCTCGGCGGCGCCGAGACAGGCTTCTACCGAGGGCAGGTTGCGGCGCGCCGCCGAACGATCGTCATCAGTCGCGGGTCGCTTCGGATTGCGCGCGCCGGATGCCATCGCGCCATTATAGCGTCCACCACGCGGCGGCGCGCACGTGAATCGCAAAGATCGATGCGAAGGCGGCATGCGCGTTGACCCTCACCCGCGCTCGGCGCTCCGCGCCTGTCGCTTGCCCTCTCCCTTGGACAAGGGAGAGGGTGTAGAAGGAGGAGACCCTCACCCCAGCCCTCTCCCGCATTCTTAACGCAGCTCGCAGACTCGCCTGCTCGCTGCAGCGCGCAACGCGCCTCCACTGGCGGGACAAGGGAGGGTTTCGGAGGGGGGCTAATCGGCGGCTTGGGCGCGCCGGATGCCATCGCGCCATTATAGCGTCCACCAAGCCGGCGTGCGTCATCATCGAAGAATCAGGGTGCCCGCCTGTTAGACCGGATAGTGGTCTGTGGGTTGGACGATGACGTGACCCTGCTGTACAATTGTACGTATATCAGAGAAACGTGAAGTTCTCTTTCGAGTGGGACGAACATAAGGCGCGCACCAACCGGCAGAAGCATCGAATCGATTTCGCCGACGCGGCTGCGGTCTTTCAGGATGATCTCGCCGTGACGGTCGCCGATGACGACTCCGCCGAGGACCGCTACGTGACCCTTGGTATGGATGCGCTGGGTCGGGTGTTGGTTGTGGCTTATACCGTGCGCGGCGAACTCATCAGAATTATTTCCCCGCGGCGAGCTACCAGCCGCGAACGCGCGCAATACAAGGAGTCGCGGTCATGAAACGCGAATACGATTTCAGCAAGGGCAAGCGCGGGGCGGTGGTCGCTGCGGAACCCGGTAAAACTAAAATCACGATCCGGGTCGACAATGAGATACTCGAACACTTTCGCCGGCAGGTGCACGAGTTGGGTGGCGGCAACTACCAGACACTGATG
>JBOHWF010000363.1:0-4664 GCA_050736455.1 Binataceae bacterium (SeqCode)
CGCGGTTTGACAGCATCTATCGGGTAAAACTAGTCTCGGACGCGGGATCGGACAGAGATGGAAAAGCAGGCCCGGCGAGCGCAGGTGCTGCGTCACGCCAAGCGGATCTTCGCCCGCAAAGGCTATCATCGCACCAATATTTCCGAGATCATCGCCCGCGCGCGGATCGCTCGCGGCACTTTCTATTTATATTTCGACAACAAGCGCGACCTGTTCGAGGAACTGCTGGCGCAAGTGCTCGGTGAATTACGGCTGCGCATCCGGCGCCTGCGGCTGGGACCGGGCGAGCCCGACCCGATCGAACAGCTCCGCGCCAACCTGCGCCGCGTGCTGGGGCTGGTGCTGGCCGAGCGCGAACTGACCGACATTCTGCTCAACCACGCGATGGGCTTTGATCGCGATCTTGATCTGCAGATTATCGATTTTTACGAACGCGTGATCGATCAGATTCAGCGCTCGCTGGATCTCGGGATCGAGATGAATCTGGTGCGCCGCTGCGATACCCGGGTCGCGGCCTTCTGCATCCTTGGTGGAATCAAAGAGGTCGTCGCGCAGGCCTCGCGCGCGCGGCGGCGAGATATCGGACCGTTGGCCGAAGAGATTCTCGACTTCGGCCTGCGCGGCGTCGGCCGGCCGGAGCTTCTGGGTTTCGCTGCGGCCAACGGGTTACTCGGGCACGGACTAGACTGACATGTCAGTGCATCATCCGGTCAGGACAAAAAACGGCCGCGTAGCGCCGAAGTGTGCGGCCTTTTACGATCTCGACGGCACGCTCGCCGGCCTCAATCTCATCCATCTGGCGCTCTATCTTTTCGCCAATCTGGGTGAGTGGAGCGGGCGGGCGCGGTATCTGCTGAATTTCGCGGCGCGTCTGCCAGCCCTGTACGCCGCCGAACAGCGCGATCGCCATCTGCTCAACGTCGTGCTGTTCGAGTTGTTCAAGGGCGTTTCGCGGGATCGTCTCGAAGAGCTCGGCGACGAGTACTGCGAGAACGTCCTGATGAAAAACCTCTATCCCGAGGCGCGCGCGATGATCGAGGCGAACCGCGCGGCCGCAATCACGCCGGTGCTCGTCACCGGCTCGCCCGATTTCGTCGCCGCGCCGTTGGCCCGCCGGCTCGCGATCAGCGATCTCGCCGCCAATCGCCTGGTCTACAATCGCGGGCTGGCGACCGGACGCCTGCGCCCGCCGGTGATGGCGGGCGACGAGAAGGCGGCCTGGTGCGTCCAATACGCATCGGCCAATCAGCTCGACCTCGCCGACTGCTGGGGCTACGCCGACTCGTACTACGATCTGCCATTCCTGGCCGCGATGGGTCATCCGGTGACGGTCAATCCGGATCGGCGCCTCGGCGCGACGGCGCGCAGCCGCCAATGGCCGGTGGTCTATTTCGGCCGCAACGGCAAGCGCGCGACGCTCGCACGGGAGTTCCGCGCACAGGCTGAAAACTGGATTTGGAGAAGACTTGATGGCGCGGCCTGAAGCCAAGCTCAAAGAACTCAAGCCGGCGGATCTGCGGCACGAGGTCGGCGCGCGGCGCGACCTCGTCGTCACGCTCAATCGGCGCTCGGCCCCGCGCCTGATCTCCTACGGCGACGATTTCATGTACGAGAAGCTGCCCGCGGGTACACGCGTGATCTATCCGCCGCCCCCGCTCGACGCCCTGCCCGACCCCGACGCCGCGATCCGCTATGCCCTCCTCCGTCCGCTCAACGCCGACCCGCTGTTCGCTCAGCTCAATCCGAACATGCGCGTGACGATCGCGATCGACGACATCAGCCTGCCGCTGCCACCGATGCGCCGGCCGGATATTCGCGAACGCCTGCTCAACTCGGTGCTGCAGACGCTCGCCGACTATGGCGTCGATGATGTCCATCTGATTATCGCGACGTCACTCCATCGGCGCATGACCGAGAGTGAAATCCGCCGGATGGTCGGCGAGCGCGCCTACAAGCAGTTCTGGCCGGAGCGGCTCTACAACTTCGACGCCGAAAACCGCGCGGAAATCGTCAAGATGGGCAAGACCGATCACGGCGAAGAGGTCTGGCTGTCGCGCCGCGCGGCCGAGTCCGACCTCGTGATCTACCTGAACCTCAACCTGGTGCCGATGGACGGCGGCCACAAGTCGGTCGCGGTCGGGCTCGCGCCCTATCAGAGCCTGCGCCATCATCACAATCCCGCGACGCTGCGCGACTGCCACTCCTATATGGATCCGACGCGCTCGGCGCTGCACAGTTCCGCCAACCGGATGGGCAAGCTGATCAACGATCAGCTCAATGTCTTTTCGATCGAGACTGCGGTCAACACGCAGATGTATGGCGGGATGCTGGATTTTCTGCAGAAAAACGAAGACCGCTTTACCGACTGGGACCGGATGCGGCTCAAGGGCTTTCGCTGGACGCTGGGGGCGATGTCAAACGATCTGCGCCGCCAGATGCTCCATCAGTACGCCGCCCCGTATGGCATGACCGGCGTATGGGCGGGCGAAACCGAAGCGGTGCATCAGCAGGCGCTCGCGCGGGTGTTCCAGCAATATGCAGTGCCGGTCAAGGGCCAGTCTGACGTGCTGATCGTCGGCGTCCCATACATTTGCCCCTACAACGTCAACTCGATCATGAATCCGGTGCTCGTGCAGTGCACCGGGCTCGGCTACCTGTTCAACATGTTTCGCAACAAGCCGCTGGTGAAGCCGGGCGGCACGATGATCATTTGCCATCCGCTGCGCGACGAGTTTCACCCGGAGCATCATCCGAGCTACATCGAATTTTTTCATCGCTGCCTGAGTGAGACCACGGACGCGTTCGAGCTCGAGCAGCAGTTCGAGCAGGAGTTCGCGCACAATCCGACCTACACCCATATGTACCGCTACGGCAACGCCTATCACGGAGTTCATCCGTTCTACATGTGGTATTGGGGCGAGCCGGCGCGCCAGCATTGCGGACGCGTCATCGCGGCCGGATGCGAAGAGCCCGAAGTGGCGGCGCGGCTCGGTTGGGAGGCGGCCGATACGCTCGACGAAGCGATCGCGATGGCGACCGCGGATCACGGGCGCTCCGCCTCCATCACGTATCTGCACTTGCCTCCCCTGGTGATGGCCGATGTCGAATAGTAACGGCGTCCGCAACGGCAAAGCTCCGGCGCCCGGGACGGTCTCGCCGCGCACAAGTGCGATGCCCCCGCTCGAAACGATCCTGCGCAAACGGCGCATCCTGATCACCGGCGCCACCGGTTTTCTGGGCAAGGTGCTGCTGGCGATCCTGTTGCGCCATCATCCCGAGATCGAGCGCATCTTTTTGCTGATTCGCGGCGATCGCAAATCGAGCCGGCTGCGCTTCCAGCGCGAGATTCTCGACTCGCCGGCGCTGGGTCCGTTGCGCGAGTATCTGGGCGCGCGCTTTGAGCGCTTCGTTGAACAGCGCGTCGCCGTCGTCGCCGGCGACATCACCGAACCCGGTCTGATCACCGATGGCGCGGAGGTCATCGGCGAGCCTCGGCTGGACGCCGTCATCCACTGCGCCGGACTCGTCAACTTCGAGGCGTCGCTCGAAAAGGCGCTCGCGATCAACGTCACCGGCGTCAATCACGTGATCGATTTCTGCCGGCTGCGGTCGGCCGCGCTGCTGCACGTCTCGACCTGTTACGCCGCCGGCGCCGCCGACGGCCATCGCTACGAAGACGACGTGCCGATCGATTGGGCCCCGCGACATCAGCGCGATTTCAACCTCAAGCGCGAAGTGCGCGACGCTCTGGCGGCGTGCGAGCGGATCGAGGCGGAGTCCCGCGATCATGCTCATCAGGCCGAATTCGCCGCGGCCGGCCGCGACGGCGGCGAGTTGGCCGACGAAGACGGCGCGCATCAGCGCGCCAGCGAAGCGCGGCGCAAGCAGTGGGTTGAAGAGCGGCTCAAGCAGGTTGGCCGCGAACGCGCGCTTGGCTGGGGCTGGCCGAATACCTACAGCTACACGAAGAGTATCGGCGAGCAACTGGTCCTCGCCGCCGCCGATCAGATTGCGGTCACGGTCGCGCGCCCGTCGGTGATCGAGGGCGCCCTCCGCGACCCGATTCCCGGCTGGAACCAGGGCGTCAATACCAGCGCGCCGCTCACTTATATGGCTGGCCGCGGCTACCGCTTCTATCCGGCGAAAGCGAAGCTCGTCCTCGATGTGCTGCCGGTGGATCTGGCCGCGCACGCGATGATCCCGATTCTGGCGGCGCTGATTGCGCGGCGGCATCAGCCGATTTATCAGCTCTGCACTTCCGACGTTAATCCGCTCCCGATGCGCCGGCTGGTCGAGCTCACCGCGCTCGCCAACCGCCTCGATCATCGCCGGCGCGGGGGCGGCCCGATGGGCAAGCTCGCCGCTCATCTCGAAGCCGTGGTGGTCTCGCAAAACACCTACGAGCTTGCGAGCAAGACGCTGCCGACCGTCCTCAAGCACACCGCCGCTCTGGCGAAGACCATGCTCGGTCCGGAATCTTCGGCCGCGCGCGGCTTCGAACGGCGCATCGATAATATCGCCGACAATGCCGAGCTGGCGCGCTCGCTGGTAGAGGTTTACCGGCCCTACATTCAGGATTTGGTCTATACTTTTCATGGCCGCAACATTCGCGAACTCTATAAGAGCCTGACGCCGGCCGATGCCGAGCGCCATCCGTTCCGTCC
>JBOHWF010000364.1:0-2269 GCA_050736455.1 Binataceae bacterium (SeqCode)
GCTTTACGCAGTGCTCGCCGAGTCAAGTCATTCTGAGCGCAGCGAAGAATCCCGGCCTTCGTCGAAAATCGGGCCGACGTGTGCGCTGTTGTTTCCGGGATTCTTCGGTCGCAGACTCCCTCAGAATGACAATAGGTTTTTGGTCGACGGTAGAAGCAACTTTCAGGAGCGTTCTGAATGGAGAAACGGGATTTTTATCGCGACGCGCGCCACGACCTGGCCGGGCCCCTGCACGGCGTGCGCGTGCTCGAAGCCACGACCAGTTGGGCGGGCCCGATGTGCGGATGCCTGCTCGCCGACCTCGGCGCCGACGTCATCAAGGTCGAGGCCACCGACGGCGAGGTCGGGCGGCGGGTCCGGCCGTTCCTGACCGGCGAAGGCAGCACCGTCAGCTTTCTGCACGCGACGGTGAATCGCAACAAGCGCAGCCTGACGCTGGATTTGCGCAGCGCCGAAGGCCGCAAAATTTTTCTCGAACTCGCCGCGCGCTCCGACGTCGTGATCCAAAATTTCCGGCCCGGCACCTTCGACAAATGGGGCCTCGGTTACGAGCATTGCCGCGCGGTCAAACCCGACATCGTCTATGTCTCGATCAGCGGCTTCGGGCTGTTCGGTCCGGAGCACGATCGCCCGGGCTACGATCCGGTGGCCGAAGCCGCGTCGGGCTTCATGTCGCTCAACGGCTCGCCCGACGGCGGGCCGGTCCGCTGCGCGACCTATCTCGGCGACGATCTCGCGGGCCTGCACGGCGCGCTGAGCGCGCTCGCCGCCTTGCGTCATCGCGATCTCACCGGCGAGGGGCAGCATATCGACGTCTCGCTGATGGATTCCATTTTGTTTCAGTCGAACGGTTATCTGACGCTGGGCGCGATCGGTTTTCCGCTCGAGCGGTTGGGCAACGGCTCGTTGTTCAGCGCGCCGGTCAACGCGTTTGAATGTGCTGACGGCCACGTCTTCTTGGCGGTGCTGCTCGAACCCCACTGGCGCGCGCTGACCAAAATAATCGAGCGGCCGGAGATGGTCGACGATCCGCGCTTCGCGACGATGGAAGCGCGCCATCATCATCGCCACGAGACCGACGCCGCGGTAGCGGCCTGGATGAAGACTCAGGCCGTCGCGGCGGTCGAGCGCGAATTCACCAAGGCCGGGATTCCCGTCGCCGGTGTGCGCACCTATGCGCAAGCGGCGAGCAGTCCGCACGTGCGCGAACGCGAGATGCTGCAGCCGATCGAGCAAGAGGACGGCAAGACCGTACCGATTACTGGTCCCGCCGCGAAATTCTCGCGCACGCCGATACGGGTCCGCCGCCGCGCGGCCAAGCTCGGCGAGCATACCGACGAGATTCTCGCGGAACTGGGCATCGATATCGCGGCGCGTCACCGCCTGCGCAAAGCGAAGATTATACGCTAGGCGGAACGAAGTGGAGCCGAGCAGGCGAGTCCGCGAGCTGCGTTCAGATAATGTCAAGGAAGGCGAAGAATCCTTTCGACGCAGCGCTCACTTCACCCGGCCGTGGGCGCCGCCGCCGGGAGTCTCAATCCTGATGCGATCGCCCGGGGCGAGCCGCACGTTGGTCTTGCCCGGCAGCTTCTCGCGCTTACCGCTTTTGCGAATGAGATAGTTCGCGCCGACTGCGCCCTCGCCGCCGCCGTCGAGACCCCAGGGTGCGGTCACGCGACGATCAGTGAGCAGGCTAACTTCAGATTCGACCAGGCATTCGAGCTCGCGGATCAAGCCGTCGCCGCCACGCGCAATGCCGCGGCCACCGGAGCCGCGGCGAATTCGATACTCGGTGACGCGAATCGGATAGTAAGCCTCGAGCGCCTCGATCGGCGTGTTGAGCGTATTGGTCATATGGGTATGCAAGCCCGAGGCGCCGGGCGCGCCGGGCGCGGCGCCAACGCCGCCCGCGATCGTCTCGTAGTAGGAAAAATGGCGCGCGCGAAAGCTGTCGTACCCGCCGATCGTCAGATTTGACATCGAGCCTGAGCTCGCCGCCGGAATGCGCTCCGGCGCGGCCTGCGCCAGCGCGCGAAACAGCACATCGACGATCCGCTGCGAGGTCTCGACGTTGCCGCCGGCGACCGCCGCGGGCGCAAGCGCGTTGGCGATCGAGCCTTCAGGGGCAATCAGCTTGATCGGACGCATCAGCCCTTCGTTGGCCGGGACGGCTTCGGCGGCGAGGCACTTCATAACGTAAAAAGTTGCCGAGAGCGTGATCGCGTAATTGGCATTGACGGCCCCGCGCACCTGCGGCGAGGAGCCGGTG
>JBOHWF010000365.1:0-4313 GCA_050736455.1 Binataceae bacterium (SeqCode)
GTGTATGCCGGTGCTCGAAGCCTTTACGCGGCTCTGCCGCGCGGCCGGTGGCGCGCGCCCACTCGCGACACTGCATCGGCTGGCGCCGGCCTGGCTGGCGCAGATGCCGAATCTGGTCAGCGCCGAGGATCGCCTCCGGCTGCAAGGTCAGGCGCAGGGAGCGACGCGCGCTCGGATGCTGCGGGAGATAGCCGAGGCGCTCGAAGCGATGGCCGCGGAAGCGCCGCTGGTATTGCTGATCGAAGACCTACACTGGAGCGATTTCTCGGCGCAACTTCGAGCGGCTCGAGGCGGACGAGCAGCGCATCCTCGAAGCGGCGAGCATAGTCGGCGCGGAGGTCTCGGCGGCCGTAGTCGCGGCCAACGTCCGCTTCCTCCACGCGCTCCATCGCGATCTGCTGTACGATCGCCTGCCACCCGCGCATCGGGTGGAGCAGCATCGCCGCATCGCCGAGCGAGAGGAGCAGGCTTACGGCGAGCGCGCGGGCGAGATCGTGGCGGGACTCGCGAATCATTACGCCCGCGCCAGTGGCAGTAATAATGCGATTACTTATTTTCAGCTCGCCGGAGAACGGGCAGCCTCACGCAATGCGATGATCGAGGCGGCGCCATTATGGCGCGGCGCTCGAACTGCTCGACCAACTACCTGATAACGCTGAGCGCGTTCGCCGCGAACTCGCGCTGCAGATGGAGCGCGCGCTCGAGAGTGCGCGGAAGCAGAGTGCGAAGACGTTGGAACTGCGTGCGACGACGAGCCTCGCGCGGCTGCTCGCGAAACCGGGCCGTCGCGAGGAGGCGCGCGTGAAGCTCGCGGAGATCTACGGCGGGTTTACCGAGGGCTTCGACACCGCCGACTTGATTGATGCCAAAGCCCTGCTCGATGAGCTGGCGGTGTGATTAGGAATTTTGACGCAGCTCGCAGACTCGCTTGCTCGCTGCGCGCGGCAACCGCGCTCCGCTAGCGCTGATCTCAAAGACGCGAAGGCGCTGCTCGAGGAGTTGAGCCAGTGATAGAACCCTCACCCTTGGTCCCTCTCCCTTATCCCTGACGCAGCTCGCAGACTCGCCTGCTCGCTCCGGCGCAACGCGCCTCCGCTAGCGGGACAAGGGCGAGGGATCAGGAAGGAACGCCGTTGCTGCAAATTGACCCTCACCCGCGCGGCGGCGTCGCCGGCGCTTGCCCTCTGCCTGATTTTTGAAGCAGGTCGCAGACTCGGCTTGCTCGCTCCGGCGCGCAACGCGCCGCCACTAGTGGATTAGGGCGAGGGATCGGGAAAGAACGCAGCTCCACTGGCGGCTCGGTTAGAGCTGGAGCGCGGCGGGTTGGCGTCGAGAAAGAGAAGAGATTACGCTGCGAGAGGTTACCCGTCCGAATCAAAGAAGTTCGCAATCAAAGGAGTAAATGCAATGCCGAAACTGTATGGAGCTCCAGCCTCGCCGTTCGTGCGCAAAGTGCTGGTGGCGCTGGCCGAAAAGGGGATCGCCTACGAACACGAGAACGTTATCCCGGTCAACGTCAGCGCGGAGTACAAGAAGATAAGTCCGCTCGGCAAGATACCCGCTTATCAAGACGGCGACCTCACGCTGCCCGATTCGTCGGTGATTATCGCGTATCTCGAAAAGGTCAAGCCCACGCCGTCGCTCTATCCTACTGACACGAAGGATTATGCGCGCGCGCTCTGGTTCGAAGAGTATGGCGACGGCGGGCTGAGCCCGCTGGTTGGCCCGAAGGTCTTTTTCCAGAAGATCGTCGGACCGCGCCTCTTCAAGCAGCCGACCGACGAAGCGGTCGTGCGCAAAGCGGTCGATGAGGAATTGCCGCCGATGTTCGATTATCTCGAAAGCCATCTCGGCGCGGGCGGCTGGTTGGTGGGCGGACAGTTCTCGGTTGCCGATATCGGCGTTCCAACGCAACTCGCCCAACTGACGCTGGCCGGCGAAGCGCCCGACGCGAAACGCTGGCCGAAGCTTGCCGCCTATCTCGATCGGGTGTTCGCACGGCCGTCGTTCAAGGATGCGATCGGCAAATCCAAGGCGATGCTGGGCTTGTAGAGGCGGGTCTTAACCCTGGGCGCGCGTCGCAGACTCCGCCGCCCCCGGCGGCGTCGAATAGAACGGCGGCTTGGGCCGTCTCATCGGCCATGAGCGACGATATTGTATTGAAGGGAGGAGCCTCGCGGCGCACGCGTCGCGAGGCTCTCAAGATCGCGGGGGCGTTGTCCGCGGCTTTCGGTTTCGAGTTTTTACTCGGCGGCTGGCTTCGACGCAGCGCGGCCGCAAGCGACGCAGCGAAAGTTACGCTAATCGATTTTTCGGACACCGGCGAGAATCGCGGGCGCGTGTCGATTGACAAGTTCGTCTTAAGCGACGCGCAATGGCGTCAGCGGCTCACGCCCGAGCAATACGAAGTCACCCGCCAGGCCGGCACCGAGCCGCCCTTCCATAACAGGTACGACGAGTGGCATCGGGGTGGAATCTACCGTTGCGTCGGTTGCGGCACGGCGTTGTTCAGCTCGGAAACGAAATTCGATTCGGGCACCGGCTGGCCGAGTTTTTGGGCGCCGATCGCGCCGGAGAATATCGCGACGCGGAGCGACCACGCATTTTTGATGGTGCGCACGGAAGTCTTGTGCCGGCGTTGCGACGCCCATCTCGGCCACGTCTTTGACGACGGGCCACCGCCGACCGGACTGCGCTACTGCATGAACTCGGCGGCGCTGAATTTCTTCGCTTTTCGCATCGCCGTTATCAACGCGCCGTCCTGATCGGTCGTCGCGAGGGCTATGCGATTGCCTCGGTGAGAAGGTGAAAGCCGCTTCGACAAGCTCGGCGCATCGCCGCGAGCAGCCGCTCGCGATTCGCGTCGCCCACTGGTGCAATGCGCTGTTCCTCATGCTGATGGCCGGCAGCGGCCTGCAGATTCTTTCGGCCTATCCGTCGCTCGGTCCGCAGGGCGATCAATATTGGTGGTATCCGTTTCAAGACACGCCGCCGCCGGGTTGGTCGACCATCGGGGGATGGCTGGCGGGCGGCCGTCACTGGCATTTTGCGATCGCGTGGTTTTTCATCCTCAACGGGTTGTTCTACCTCGGCTACTTGTTCGTGAGCGGAGAATGGCGCCGCCGGCTGTTCCTACCGGGCCGCGACATCGCCAATGCTTTCCGGCAGTTCGCTTACTATCTATGGCTGCGCAAAAGCCCGCCGCCGCCGGATTTTTATAATGGCCTGCAACGTCTCGCTTACACTTCGGTGATCCTCTTCGGGATCGTGATGGCTGTGTCCGGGCTGGCGATCTATAAGCCCGTGCAGTTGCATTTTCTGACCCTCTTGTTCGGCGGTTACGACGGCGCGCGCGTGGTTCATCTGGCCGGGCTCTGCCTGTTCGTCATATTCGTCGTCACCCATCTGATCCTGGTCGCCAGCCATCCGCGCGAAATCGTCAAGATGGTTACGGGAGGCGAGCGTGGGTAAGTTGATCGCGCGCCGCAAGTTCATCACGGGCGCAGCGGCGCTCTCGCTGCTGGCCGGATGCGAGAGCCGCCCGGCGGGAGCGTTTCTCGGCCTGATGCGCGCGTGGAACGAGAAGGCCGAGGAGCTGATGTTCTCGCCGACCCGCCTCGCGCCGGAATTACCCGAGTCCGCGGAGACTGACGAAGAGGATTTCCCCCAATACTTCATCTCGCGGTCAATGCCGATCGCGCCAGCCAACTGGACGCTCAAAGTCGGAGGCCTGATTCAGCATCCGCTGACCTTGACGCTCGAGCAGTTGGGCGCGCTGCCGGCGACTGCCATGCGGGTGCAGCATCATTGCGTCGAAGGCTGGTCGGCGGTGGCGGCATGGCGGGGCGTCCGGCTGAGTGAGATTGCGCGGCGCGTGGGACTCGATCCAAGCGTGAGGTACGTCGAGTTCCGCTCGTTCGACAAGGCCTACTTTTCGGGCTGGGACCTCGCCAGCGCGATGCATCCGCAGACGCTGCTGGCCTATGAGATGAATGGCCATCCGCTCGGCGCCGAGCATGGTGCGCCGCTGCGGCTCTATTCAGCAATCAAGCTCGGCTACAAGATGGTCAAGTATGTGACTGAGGTCAATTTCATTCCGTACAAGGTTGGCGGCTACTGGGAAGATCAGGGCTACGAGTGGTTCGCCGGCGTCTGAGCTTCAACTAAGCGGCGAGCGCGCCGCCGCACGCGTCAGGCTAAACACCGGATTCGCCGTCCGCAGATGAAGCTGCGGCAAAGCTGACTGAGCTATCGTTCAGGAAGCAAAGGCCGGGCTGAGGCTGACGGGATTGGTGACGCCGGCCGAGTCGCGC
>JBOHWF010000366.1:0-12402 GCA_050736455.1 Binataceae bacterium (SeqCode)
GGGTGATTGTCCCACGCCGACGATCGCGGCGCGGTCCTTCAAATCGAAATTCGCTTTTTTCACGGGATTGCGAGGCCGCGCTCCGTTGTCGCGCTCGTTGCACGTTCGCGAGCAGCGTTGGGAGTCACCCGCGAGCCTATAAAAATGCGCCGCAAACCGCCAACGGTTTCACTCGCGGTGGGCGAGTCGGCAAGAGTGAGGTATCTATTATGCAGTGGCATCGGAGGATTCAGCTATGGCGCTACAGACTGGCGCGGGCGACTACGTTTACGAGATCGTCGTGAGTTGGGCGCAGATGCCCGGTGGAGTTAATGCCTGGAACTACGACATCGCCGGCATCGGGATCGACCGCAAGGAGCGGCTCTACCTTTTCAACCGCGGCGCTTCACCGGTCATCATCGTCGATCGCGACGGCAAATTTCTCCATAGCTGGGGCGACAAGCAGACTTTCCCCAACGCCCACGCCGTCACGATGGGTCCCGACGACACCATCTGGCTGACCGATACCTTCGACCATACCGTGCGCAAGTGCACGCTCGAGGGTGAAATCCTGATGACGATCGGAACCCCGGGCCGCCCGGCGCCCGCGATGAGCGGGCAGCCCTTCTATCAATGCACCCACGTCGCGATTCACCCGCATACCGGCGAGCTCTTCATCTCCGACGGCTACGGCAACGCCAAAGTGCACAAGTACACGCCCGACGGCCGCCTGCTCTATTCGTGGGGTGAGCCCGGCAACGAGCCCGGTCAATTCAGCCTGCCGCACAATATCTGCACCGACCGCGACGGCTATGTCTACGTCGCCGATCGCCACAACCATCGCGTCCAGGTCTTCACGCCTCACGGCCGGCTCGAAGCCATCTGGACCGGGATGGCGTTGCCGTGCGGCATGTGTATCGACACCGCGAGCCCCGAGCAATTGTGCTACATCGGCGAGCTGAGTTCAGCCTGGTGGGGCGGCATCGGACCGTCCGGCTTCTGGCCGATCTGGAACGGCGCGCGCACGATGGGGCCGCGGGTGAGCATCTGGAGTCTCGACGGCCGGCTGCTAGCCAAGCTCTGCGACAACGGGCAGGGCGAGGCGCCGGATCAGCTGACCGCGCCACACGGCATCTGCGTCGATGGCGACGGCAATATCTATGTTGCCGAGGTCTCGTGGACGATCGCGAAGATGTTCAACCAGGGCCAGCCGCCCGATCATCCGATCAGGAACGCGGTGAAGCTAAAGCGGCTGCAGCGCAGAAATCGGGGGCATCATTGAACTTTATCCGAACGCAGCTCGCAGACTCGCCTGCTCGCTCCGCTTTGCTCCGCTAGTGTCCGGCCTACCGAGCGCGGCCATCACTGCAGCGGCGAAAAAACGCAAAGCTGAACCAACGAAAAACGAAAAACCGAAAATGAAAAGCGAGAAATGAAAAAGGCGCGAAGCCGTAAGCTTCGCGCCTTCGAGTTGCGTCCGTCGACGCCTCCGTCAGCTCTTCACATTTCCCGTTCCATGAACCCTTCGAGCGTGCGTGAGCGGCCGGTCTGGCGCAGTTTGCGCAAGGCCTTGGCCTCGATCTGCCGAATCCGCTCGCGCGTGACCGCGAACTGCTTGCCGACTTCCTCGAGCGTGTAGTCGGTTTTTTGCCCGATACCGAAGCGCATGCGCAGGATTTGCTCCTCGCGCGGGGTTAGCGTCGCCAGTACCTTGCGCGTCTGCTCGCCGAGATTGCCCTGGATCGCGGCCTCGACCGGCGACGGCGCCAACTCGTCCTCGACGAAATCGCCGAGCGAGCTTTCCTCTTCGTCGCCGATCGGGGTCTCGAGCGAAATCGGCTCCTTGACGATCTTGAGGACCTTCTGGACCTTGTCCAGCGGCATCTCCATCTGCTCGGCGATCTCTTCCGGCCCCGGCTCGCGTCCCAGCCGTTGCACGAGGAGGCGCGTCACGCGCAGGAGCTTGTTGATGGTCTCGACCATATGGACCGGGATGCGAATGGTGCGGCCCTGGTCGGCGATCGCGCGCGACATCGATTGGCGAATCCACCAGGTCGCGTAGGTCGAAAATTTGTAGCCGCGCTGATACTCGAACTTATCCACCGCGCGCATCAGGCCGATATTGCCTTCCTGGATCAGATCGAGAAAACCCAGGCCGCGATTGGTGTAGCGCTTGGCCAGGCTCACCACCAGGCGCAGGTTGGCTTCGGTCAATTCTTTCTTGGCGCGCCGGCTCTTGTCCTGCCCGGAGGCGACGGTCTCGAGCGAGCGGGCAAATTCCTCAGCGTCAGCTTTTACCCGGCGCTCGACTTCGCGAACCGCCTTTTGTGCGTCTTTGATCCGGATCGCGATATCCAGCAGGTTCTCGCGCGTCCCGTTGACCTTCAGCACGTGGCGGCGATCTTCCGCCTCGCCGGCCTCACGCAGGAGCTGGGTCTTGGTGCGTCCGGTGGCTTCTTCATAGCGCTCGATCAGCGCGCGCGCGTGCGAGGTCTCGAGCAGCAGGCGCTGCATCTCGTTGATCACCGCATCCTGAAAGTGGCGCGACAGCTCGAGTGAACGCAGCTCGCGCTTTACGCCCTCTTTGAGCCGGCGAATCGACTTGTCGATTTTGCCCTTGAGCGCCGGCCGATGACGCTCCTTGGCCTGCTTCTCCAGTGTTTCAATCCGGCCGTGCAGGGACTTAAGCTTCTTGGCCGCGGTCAGGAGCTTCTTGAGCTGCTTTTCGTTAGCCTCCGGGCCGCGCTCCTCTTCCGCGTCACTCGGCTCGTCGTTCTCCTCGAAGATATCCCGCAGATCGGCTTCGCCAACCTCGACCCGGTCGGACAACTCGATGACAAAATCCAGCGTCACCGGCGAGTCTAGGACTTCGTCTTCGACTTCATTCTCGCCCGCCTCGATGCGCTTGGCGATCTCGACCTCCTGCTCCCGTGACAGGAGCTGGAAGTTGCCCATTTCTTTCAGGTAGAGCCGAACCGGATCAGAAGACTCGCCCAGCGAATCCACCACCGCCGGCGTTTCTGC
Organism: Binataceae bacterium (SeqCode); assembly: GCA_050736455.1. Lineage (GTDB taxonomy): Bacteria > Desulfobacterota > Binatia > Binatales > Binataceae > JAJPHI01. The sequence goes on from JBOHWF010000366.1 coordinate 3,004, forward strand.
CGCCTCTTCCGGCTCCTCTTTGGTCTCGGTCTCGACTTCGCCGTCAGCGCCATCGACGGGCACGTCCTCGAGAACCTTGATATCCATGTCCTCGAAGCTTTCGAGCGCCGAGCGCAGATCGGTGGGTGAGGTGACGTCCTGCGGCAGGAAGTCGTTGACCTGATCGAACGTCAGGTAACCCTGCTCGCGACCCAAATCGACGAGGCCCTGGAGATCTTTCCCTTCATACTTCTGCTTCATGCTAATCGGTTCCCGTCCTCGCAAGCAGCAAAGGTGACGCCAGTGCTAACACGAGCTTCTCAAAGAAAGCTAGTGCGCCACTCGCTGCGGCAAACCTGCGCTGTTTGCCGCACAATCCGAAGTTTTCCGGGGACAAAGTTGCAAATCTGACAATGTTGCTGCGCAACCTTACTAGTATAAGCAAAACCTCGCCCAAGGTCAAAACAGCTCCGCCCAACGCGACGGCTCTTCTACTAAGATGCTGCCGGCAACACAAATGTAATCACGAAGCTTCGTAGTTGATGAGTGCGCGATCATCGGCGAGTTGGCCGCCCCGCCCACATCCCCATATTAACATATTTCGACGGGATTGGCTCCTGCGACCCGCCTGATTGCGTTCGTGACGCGACTTCCTGGAGGCGCCGACTGTTAAACCGGCGGTCGGCGGAGCAGAATCTTGCTCGATGAAGGCGACAGCCGGCGGTTACGCCGCGATCTCAAGCCAATTCTACGGCAATCGGCTCTTGTTCGGCGACTCCGCCGACGAGCGGGTCGTCGCGGTCGAGGTCGCTTCGCCTACGGAGGTCACGGTCTTCAAGCGCACGACCGCAGACCGCCTCGAACGCGAGCGCAGGCCGATCCAGCTCTTTGCGCTCGCCGCCGACCGCGATCTGTTCGCGGGTTTGCGCGTCTCTCACGAAATCACCCGGCTCGCGGGCGATTTTCCTCTTGGCTATCTCGCGACTTTCGCCTCGCTTGACGCCCTCGAAGCGGCGCGCCGCCATCTGCGCCGCGTCAGCGGCAAAGCCCCCGGCGCGCTGGATGCTCCTTACCTGATCCTCGCCGACCCGGTCGAGCAGCATCTGATGCTCTCCGGTGCAACGTCCTTTATGGGGATGCAGTTTGACGATTTGCATCGGATGCAGCTCGACATCGAGACCTACATCAGCGCAGGCTTCGAGTTTCCCTCGGCTGCGCGTGAGGGCGATCGCGTTATCGCGATCGCGCTTACCGACTCGCGCGGCTTCGCGCGCGTGCTCTCGGCCCGCGAGATGGACGAGCGCGCGATGCTACTCGAACTGGTGCGCCTCGTCCGCGAGCGCGATCCTGACGTCATCGAGGGCCATAACCTGTTCCGCTTCGACCTCGAGTACCTCGAAGCCCGCGCCCGCCGGCACAAGGTCGCACTGGCGCTAGGCCGCGACGGCAGCGTCATCCGCGCGCGCGCCTCGCGGATGCAGATCGCGGAACGCGTCATCGCTTATCGCCGCTTCGACGTGCACGGCCGCAACCTCGTCGACACCTGGTTCCTCGCGCAGCATTACGATATCGCCAGTCGCGAGCTCGAAGGCTTTGGCCTCAAGGAGCTGGCGCGCCACTTCGGCGTCGCGCGCCCGGGACGGGTCTACCTCGACGCGGCGCGCGTCAGTCACTACTTCGACAACGATCCCGACGAGCTGATGGCCTATGCGCTCGACGACGCGCGTGAGGCCGGCGCACTCGCGGCGACGCTCGCACCCAGCTATTTCGTGCAGGCGCAGATTTTTCCCTACTCCTATCAGAACGTCATCATTCGCGGGAACGCGACCAAAATCGACGCCCTGCTGATGCGCGCGTATCTCCGTCAACGCCATTCGATTCCCGCTCCCAACGAGCCCAGCGAGGTCGCCGGCGGCTACACCGAGATGCGCCGCTGCGGAGTGGCGCGCAACGTCCTCCACTGCGACGTCACCTCGCTGTATCCCTCGCTGATGCTCGAGGGCGGCCACGCGCCGGGCAATGACCGCCTCGGTGTCTTCTTGCGGATGCTTGCTGATCTGCGCAGTTTCCGCGTGCAGTCCAAGAATGCGGCGCGGGAACTCGAGGGGAACGAACGGCGCAATCTCGAAGCGCTCCAGCAAACTTTCAAAATCCTGATCAATTCATTTTATGGTTATCTCGGTTTTGCGCTCGGCCACTTCAACGATTTCGTTCAGGCCAACACCGTCACCCGGCGCGGACGCGAGCTGATCCAGCGCGCGATCGTCGAGCTCGAGGCGCGCGGCGCAGAGGTCGTCGAGGTCGACACCGACGGCATCTACTTCGTCGCGCCCTTTGCGCTCGGCGACGAGGCTGCGGCGCAGCAGTTGATTGAGGAGGTCGGGGCCTCGATGCCGGCCGGCATCCGGCTCGAAATCGATGGCCGCTATCCGGCGATGTTCAGTTACAAGATGAAAAACTACGTGCTGCTCGATGATCAAGAGGAGATGACGATTCGCGGTTCCGGACTTAAATCGCGCGGCCTCGAACGCTTCCAGCGCCGCTTCATGGAAGAGATGTTCAAGCTGCTCCTGACTGGTAGCGCGCGCGAAGTGCCGCGCCTCTATGAAGCCTATCGCGAGCGGATCGCCAGCCACGCCATCGAGATCGCTGACTTGATGAAGACCGAGACGCTGCAGGATTCGATCGAAACCTATCGGCAGAAACGCGGCGGCAACCGGCGCAACGTCGCCGCCGCGTATGAGCTGGCGCTCAAGGCCGAACGCCCATATCTGAGCGGCGACCAAATCTCATACTACGTCACCGGGGCCAGCCCGCGCGCCAAGGTCGCGATTGCGGCCAGGATGGCATCGGCTTACGACCCGGCGCATCCGGACGAAAACGTCGAATACTACCTCGCCAAGCTCGCCGACCTCTACGAAAAATTCCGCCCGTTCGTCGAGCGCGACGGCCTCTTCGCGCCTGCTGAGCTCGACCCTCCCGCCGACGCCGACTCGGCCCAACAGGATCTCTTCGCCGCCCCTGCGGATAAATCCGACACCGACGAGTTGTCGTAGAACAACCTGGGTCAGTCTCAGAGGTCGGATTATGACACTGCGTCGAACGAATCTAATCGGATGGGCAGTTGTTTGTGTGGTCGCCTTTTTTGCCGCCGGTGGTGCGGCGCAGCAGCCGACCTTGGGTCCTGCACCCACGACTCACGTGCCGATCGCGCTACCGATTGAGGCACCAAGCGGCTTTGATCCCGTCGCCTGGGCGACCTTCCGTCAGCGCTGCCAGGAAGTCGCGGACATGAGCGCGGCGAACCTGCCAATGGGATCAGGCGACTACGGCTACGCGGACGCCTGTACCAAGCAGGGGGCTTATTTTCATCCGGTCAAGCAACGGCCCAAGCCGCCAGCCGTGCCGACGGTCACAGTTACGCCTGGCCCCGATGGGCATATACCTCTGGACATTCCGTCAAGCCCGCCGCCGCGCTCGTCATATTATCGCCAGCCCGACGTGTGGGCCAGGATACTGAGGATGTGCCAGGAAGTCGCGGACAGGCAATATCAGAATCAGCCCGTCGATCATAGTGCATGGCTAGAGTGCGGTAGCATCAGAGCGATGGTACACGAACAACTCGAATCCGATAATCCGGGACTCCACAAGCCGGCCGCACCTGAAGGAAACCCGGCTACGTTAAAGCTTATGCCCACACCCACACCTACACCCCCGGGGAATCCGAGCAGCCCGCAGTCACTCAACCCTAGCTCCTCGGCGGGGCCTTTCGGGACGTCGTTTGCTGGCGGTGGCGCGGACGCATGCGCGAGTGGGGGTGAGCAGCCACCCGACGTCGCAGCAGATGTTTCAGCGACGCAAGTCGTGCAAATGTTGAATCAGGGCATATGGGTGTTCAACAAGCAAGGTCAAGTCCAGTCGGGCTACCCGAAGACGCTGGCGACTTTTTGGGCTCCAAATTCGCCTCCTCCGACGAATATTTTGACCGACACCCAGGTAGCCTATGACCCACTCGCGCAGCGCTGGATGACTACTACGTTGTCCAATACTCCCAAGGGGGACAATGGCGACTTGTATTTCGCGATTTCCAATACGACTGACGCGACGGGCGCTTGGACTATCTACAACTTTCCGCGCTTTTGCAGCGCAGTGAACAATACTTATCCTGGACCCGATCAGGAAATACTCGGTTACAACCAAAGATGGGTGGTGATCGACGTCTCTTGCTTCACACCCAGCGGAATACCCCTAACTGATCATGATCAACTCCTCCTTATTCCTCATGTTGTCATCGCATTGCATCCGGCCCGCCTTAACGCTATCCAGGAACAGGGACCGACGGGGACATTAGCCGACGGATGGTTCGCGTCGCGACCCTCGCGCGACCCTTCAGGAAGCGCCGGGCAAAACATTTTTCTCGTGAGTTCGGGGCCCCTCAACAGCCCAGGCTTGGCTGATTTCGTCAAGGTCACCTCGATTGACTCGCGAGGCAACCTGATCGGCCCCGGGCCTGGCGGGAGCATCGTTCAGAGCCCAATTAACGGCGTCCCTACGGGTGGTTATTTTAACATTACGGATGCTCAGCACGACAACTGCGGTGTCAGCTCGACTTGCGTAATCCGTTTGTTTGATGATCGAATAACGAACGCTCCCGTTCTCCAAACTGGAAATGATGGCAAACACTATCTGCTCACATCGTTTCATGCTGGCGATCAGGCCAACAGTACTGCGCAGGCGCTGTGGTTCATCGGCCAGACTGACAGCTTCGCTACTTCTGCACTGTGGGACGAATTGTACGCGGACGGCCCGGGGTTTTGGGCAGCCTACCCTACAATTACCATGGACAAGGATCTCGACGAGGCTTTTACCTTCACTACCTTTGCGCCAAATTCGACGATCTATCCGAACTGGTTCACGACCAAGGGATTCGTGCCAACTGCACCGGCTCAGTGGCCCCCGTTCCTCGGATCCGGGATTCTCTACTCGGCCAACAGCGCCGGCTCATACATTGGACAGCAATTGTGCATCCCAAGCAGCACCTTTCAGCGCTGGGGTGACTACATGACGACGCTATGGGACCCCAATTTTGCAAGCCCCAACGAGAGCGACGCGTTCTGGACGGTGCAGGAATATACAACGGGCGGTTCTAATCAATCGACCCAGTTCGCGCCGCTGCAGGACCCGCTGCCATTTTTCGCGGGCTACAGCATTCCTGTCGCTCCCAACGGAAACCCCGGCGAAAACGAACTCTGCTCAGGGGCAGTGAACTGTCATCTCACTTACACCGTGCCGAGCGGAGCCCAGTCCGGTGATCTGCTGGTCGCAATCATCGCAATCGGGGAATCCAGCAATGGAAGCTTTTTTAACGCCCCATCCGGCTGGACGCTCATGAAACTTGCGAACCACCAGAATGGTAAGGTCTAGTTTCGACTGATGCGGGCGGTAATGTAGCCACCTCGTTTCTGGCCACTTACATCTATGGCAACCAGTCGGGCGACACTGGAATGTACGACTTCAGCCTTACGCGCCAGACGCACGGTCCCGAAGTAGCTGGCTGGATGGCGGCGTATCGGGGCGCCAGCACCAATATAGGAATCTACATTCTCAACGGATATTTATCCACCGCTGACAGCGCGACGATCACTACTCAGAAGCTGACTCCGGCGGCGGGCGAGCAGATCTTGATGACCCTTTTCGTCAACAATGTCTTGAACAACGACAATGAGAGTGGTGAAGATAGTTGGTCATTCGCAACTCCTACTGGTTCCCCTGGGCTCACCGCGGAAACTCCTCTGAGTTCTTTCGGCACCGGAGCGATTCCGTTCCTGGTCGCCGATACGCCCGTGCAGAATGGCGGAGTCGTCTACGGCCCCTATACGCTGAGCGGTAAAGTTGGGCTCAATTGGTCGTACAATCTGCTCATTCCCGAATAGTGCTCACCAGTCGGGAGCGAAAACTGGCGGAACGGCTAGAAACCCTGATATAGAGAGACAGTCCGTCAGCGATCGCACCGGAGATCACCACGATGGCAGAAGTACAAAACCTCGACTGGGGCAAGGTGAAGGAATTCGCCGCCCTGATGACCAATGACCTCGGCGCCGCGATGCAGGGGGCGCTCAGCTATATCGGCGACCGCCTCGGTATCTTCAAATCGCTGGCCGACGCCGGCGCGGTGACCAGCGGCGAGCTTGCCGCGAAAACCAGCCTCGACGAGCGCTATCTGCGCGAATGGCTCGGCGCGATGACCGCGGCGAAATATATTAGCTACGATCCGGCGAGCAGCCGCTACTCGATGCCACGTGAGCACGCCATGATCCTCGCAGATGAAACCTCCCCATTCTTCATGGGCGGCTTTATGCAGATGGTCGCGCCCGAAGTCGGGATGGCCCCCAAGCTGCTCGAATCCTTCCGCACCGGCACGGGCATCCCGCAGAGCGAATATCCGCCCGAGGTCTTCGAGGGTATCGAGCGCGGCTCGGCGCCGATGTATCGTCATTCGCTGGTCCGCAAGTGGATGCCCGCGATGCCCGAGGTGGTCGCCGCGCTGAACAGCGGCGGGGTCGCGCTCGACGTCGGCTGTGGCAGCGGACGCGCCGTGATCGCACTGGCGCAGGCCTATCCCAAGGCGCAGCTCTTCGGCTACGACGGCCATCCGGGGTCAGTCGAGCGGGCGCGCGCCAACGCCAAAGCGGCGGGTGTCGCCGATCGGGTCGTCTTCGACGTGGTCGATTGCACGAAGCTACCGGCTGAGAAATTCGATTTCATCGCGACCTTCGATGTGGTTCACGATTCAGTCGATCCGGTCGGCTTGCTCAAGTCGATTCGTGGCGCGCTCAAGCCCGGCGGCGCCTACCTGATGGTCGAGGTCAACGTCTCGAACAAGCCCGAGGATAACATCAATCCGATGGGGCGCATGATGTACTCGGCGAGCACGCTCTACTGCATGACGGTGTCGCTCGCACATGGCGGAGCCGGAATCGGCGCGATGATGGGGGAACAAAAAGCGCAAGAGCTGACCCAGGAGGCCGGCTTCACGCGCTTCAAGCGGCTGCCTATCAAGGACGCGTTTTCAGTGCTCTACGAAGTTCGCGCCTGACGGCGAGTCGAACACCACCAGGCGCAGGCTGAACGCGTCCGCGCGGCCGGCCGACGGCTTCGCTCAACCCCGGTCTTCCGGTTCAACGGTGTTGAACGAATAGCTAAATCGTGTCACGCCTGTCATGCCGGCCACTTCCGGTCCAAATCCAAAGGAGAACTGAGATGCCAACTCGAAAGCTCGGCCGTATGCCGCGTTCATTCGATCCCCGCGTCCCACACATGAGCGCGCTGGCGGCAGGCAAGACTCTGCCGCCGCCACCCCCGGCGGTCGATTATGTCGGCAAGATGCCGGCCAACTTCGGCATGATGCTGAACGATCAACTAGGTGATTGCACCTGCGCTGCGGTCTATCACGCGATGCAGGTGTGGTCGTTCAACGCCAAGGGGGCTGAAGCAACGCAGCCGGATTCCGACGTTCTAAAGCTCTACGAGGAGGCCTGTGGCTACAAGCCCAACAACCCGAACACTGATCGGGGCGGCAATGAGCAGACCGTGCTGAAATTTCTGCTGCAAAAGGGGGCGCCCCTCGGCCCCAACGGGTCGAGCCGTGACAAGATCGTGGCATTTGTCGAGGTCGATCCGCGTAACCTCGACGACGTGAAGCGCACCATCAACGACTGCGGCGTTGCCTATATCGGCTTCAACGTACCGCAGAACATCATGCCGCAGGGTGGGGAGCCGCCGGCAGTGTGGACGGTCGATCCGGCGAACTCGAACAGCATCGGTGGCCACGCGATCGTGCTGGTTGGTTACGACACGAACACCGCCACGCTGATCTCGTGGGGACAAATCTACAAGATGACGTGGGAGTTTTTCTCCAAGTTTGTCGATGAGGTTTACGCGATCGCCGATAACTCATGGATCGGCAACGGCGGCAAGACCCCTCTCGGCATGAGCATTGCCGATCTTGAGGCGCAGATGCAGGCGCTGCAGGTAGCTCCTGCCTGAGCAGAACCGGGCGGCGCCTGATCCGGGCGATACGTCGGCTGCGGTCTCCCCGATAATCGCGGCGAGCCTCTTCCAAGCTTCGGGAGAGGCTCGCTGAGCGCCTGCGCGAAGCTTTACTCGGGCACTTTGTTCGGCGCGGCGGCGGGCGCCGGCGGTGGAACTCCGACTACCGGCCCGCCGGAGTTAGGCCGCTGGCCGGGGCCCATCGGTGGGCGTGCGCCCATCATACCCGCACCCGTCATCGGCATGGGCTGCTTGGTGTAACCCTTCGGCGGCAAGAAGGTGTCGGCAGGCAGGTCCTCCGCGGTGACCTTGGTCACGGTCATATGGGTCACCATCGAGAGGCCGGCCGCGAGGCGCTTGTTCATTTCTTCCATTTGCTGCGGCGACAGCCCGGGCATCGACATGTGGGTCACCTTCATGGTGGTGTCGATTTTGAGCGGAACGCCCGGGGGCGCGTCACTCATCAACGCCATCGGGGTGCCTTTGACCTTGTCGGTCATCGCCTTCTGAAAGTTGGTGAAAGCGTCGGCGCCGGGCGCTGAGGTCGAAAAGCATCCGGTGACGGTCATAGCGTTGCCGCTCATCGTGCCGGCGCCGGTGTATTCATCGCAGGAATAGCTGGCGATGGTCTGCGTGGCGCCGGTCTTCTTGAACGACAAGGCCGACGGGTTCGCGGCGGAGGTTTTCGGCATGCCCTTGGGCGGAAAGGGCATCTCGACGTACATCTTGCGCGCGTCGCTGATCATCATCCGCGTGCCCTGATCGAGATCGGTGATCAGCGACTGCTTGCCGTCGTCGATGACCGATTTCTGCTTGTTGCCCTGAACCATCACGACGATCTTGTGGGTGATCGGCGCGCCGCCGCCGCGATCGCTCACCTGCTGCTCTTCGACGACCACGCCCGCCCGCGCGCTGGCCGCGAGCATCAGAACCGCGACTAGAGCGGCTAAAAAATTTCTCATCAAATCTCCCCTTCGTGCGCCCTGCGCATCTTAACCAGATTCCGGCTGGACTGCACTGTGACGACCGGCCGCTTTTCACCAACCAATCGATGAATGGTGAGCCAGGTCAGCCCGATCAGCACCCAGACCAGTTCTTTGAGCCGCCGTAAAAACCCGATCGCGAAACCGATCGCCGCCGGATAACCCAGGACTGCCAGGATCAGCGCCTTGCCCCCCTCCTGACTGACCAGCTTGCCGGGAATCAGGAAGGTCGCACGTTCGATTAAGAGGCCCAATGCTTCGACGAGCAGCGGGGTGGTCCAATTCAACGGCTGATGAAGCAGCGTCAGATAGATCAGGATTTCGAGCGGACCCATGCTCCAGGCGAGCAGGTAACACGCGCATGAGAGCGCGAAGCGTCCACGATGGC
>JBOHWF010000367.1:0-15624 GCA_050736455.1 Binataceae bacterium (SeqCode)
ACGCGGCGCGCGCGCGCCTGCAAAAGGACGTCGCCAAGCTCTCCCTGATGCCGCCGCAGGCCGGTCAGAAACCACCGACTAGCGACGCTCTGACCGCCATCCAGGGCGTGCTCAACCAGACCGACGCCACCCAGGCGGTCGGACGCGTCGCGATCAACCTCGGCGCACTCGAAAAAGTCGAAAATTCCCCGAGCGACGTCGTGCTCGAAAACGGCGATCGGCTGGTTATTCCCGCGCAGCCGATTTCAGTGCAGGTCTTGGGCGAGGTCTATAACCCCAACGCCATCGTCTATCAGCCCGGGCTGACCGTCGCCGATTACTTGAACCGCGCCGGCGGCCCCACCGACGAGGGCGACTCCGATCACATCTATGTGGTTCAGGCCAACGGCGACGTCCTGACCGAAGAGGGCGTCCGTCAAGCGGGCAAAAATAAGTTTTTTCCCCTGCTCCCGTCAATCTCCGGCGGCTTGATGGGTAAGCGGCTCGGGCCCGGCGATACGATTTACGTCCCCGAGAAGCTCATCTATGTCAGCTCCCTGCAATACACCACCGATGTTGCGCAGATTGTCGCCAACAGCGCGACGGCGCTGGCCGTGGTTGGTATTCTCGGAAGCTCGCTGTAAGGTAGCTCGCTGCAAGCTCCCGATGATCCGGATCGCCCTATTAGCCAGCCTGCTGGTTTGCGCCGTGCTGCCCGCACGCGAGAGCGCCGCGCAGGAGCCGGCGGGCGCAGCCGCGCGCTGCCGGGTGGACCCCGACCGACTTTGGTTCGTCACCGCAGCCGCCGCCGATATCGCCGGGGTTGATGCCGACCTCCTGGGCGCGATCGCCTGGGTGGAATCGCACAATTGTGATCGCGCGGTCTCGCCCGCCGGCGCCGCCGGCCTGATGCAACTGATGCCCGCGACCGCTGCGCGCTTCGGGGTCGCCGATCCCTTTGATCCGGCGCAAAGCGCGCTCGGGGCGGCCAGGTTTCTCGCCGAACTGCAGAGCGGCCCCGAGGGCGACCGCACGCTGCCGCTGGCGGAGCTCCTCGCCGCGTATAACGCCGGCCCAGCTGCGGTCGCGCACTATGGCGGCGTCCCGCCCTACGCGGAGACCCGCGACTACGTCCGCGCGGTCCTGATGCTCTATCTCGCCGACCTCAAACCGCCGCGCACCATGCGGCCCGTCACCGGCGCGGCCGCCGCGCCGTCGTCACGCGCGCCGCGGCCGGACAGCGACGCCGAAATCCTCGCCCAGTTGGGCCGCATCCGGGGCGCGCGCGCCCAGTCTCAATCGGCCGCCTTACCCTGAGTCCGCCGCAACGCGGCGCTCGAGCGAGATTCAGTTGAGCAACTCAATCCGCCGCGTTGCCTGCCGCCTGCTCCTGCTGGCTGTCGCCGCGGCGCTCGCGCCCGCGGCCCTCCACGCTTCGACCTATGTGGTCTTCATCCCGCTCGACAGTCCGGTGTATGAGGAACTCGACACCCTCAACGGGCTGGGCTACCTCGACACCTGGCTGAGCGAAATTAAGCCGATCAGCCGGGTCGAGGCCGCACGTCTGACCCTGGAAGCCGAGAAAAATCTCGAGCAGTCGCCCTCGGGCGGCGACGCGCTCGCCGACGTACTGGTCCACAGCCTGCGCGCCGAGTTGCCGCAGGAAGTCGGCTGGCTCGAGCAGGGCATCGAGGACCAGCTCCCCTCGATGGCCTATCCGATCCAGCGCGTCGAGACCCAGTTGCTCTACTCGCGCGGCGAGCAACGCCAATGGCGTACGAGTGACATCCAGACCAAAAACGAGGCGGGCATCAACGCCCAGGAATCCACCCCGCTGCTCCCCTATAACGACGCGATACCCACCGCGACCGGCGCCAACGAGATCCTGCGCGCCGCCGGATGGGGCGGGTTCGGCGGTTTTCTCACTGCCTACGCCGAGGGCGCCGCGGCCGGCCCGCTCTCACGCACCATCCAGGACAACAGCCGCGTGCAATTGCTGGGCAGCGGCGGCGTGCTGAGCTGGGGCAACCTCGCGCTCTCGGTGGGCACCGACGAAATGTGGTGGGGGGCCGGTCATTTCGGACCACTGGCGCAAGGCAACGCCGCCTCGCCCTTCCCCGCCGGCCGCATCCAGTTGATCCATCCGATCATCCTGCCGGGAATCTTCCGCTATCTGGGACAGTTTCGCTTTCAGGGCTTCTTCGGCCAGCTCAATAGCGAGCGCTACTTCTCGCATCCCTGGATCGACGGCCAGATGTTCAGCTTCAAACCGCTGCCGACCTTCGAGTTCGGCTTTACGCACGCCATCATGTTCGGTGGTACGCACAACAACAACTACAGCACCACTGGATTCATTGGCCGCGCCACCGGCTTCGCGACCGGCAGCGCGAGCAGCGGCAATACTAACTCGCGCGGCGGCATCTATCTGAAATTCTATTTTCCCAAACTGCGTAATCTCGAGGTCTACCAGGAGATTCTCGGCGAAGACAATCTGACCAACGAAATCACCGGCGTCGGCCGCTTCCTGCCATTTCTCGCCGTCTCCTATCAGGGCGGCTTCTATTTGCCGCGCCTCACCGCCGACGGCGCGACCGACCTTCGTTTCGAGTACGCGCTGCTCGAACCGAACTATTCGATTCATGGCGACTCGCTCTATTGGGCCTATGACGGCCAGCTGATGGGCAATGCGCTCGGGCCGAACGCCACCCAGGTCGACCTCCAGGTCGGACGCTGGTTTGGCCTCCAGAAGAAGTTGTCGAATAAAATTTCTTTTGATTTCTTCTACACCGAACAGGCGCCAGGCTTCGATACCAACACTTCCTACCCCGCGCAGTTCTATCCCTATGCCCTGGGCAAAGCGCGCAGCGGCGGCCTCGCAATCGACCTGCTGCGCCTGCCGCAGTCGCTCAGCTTCGGCGGCCTCAACCTGCTCACCGGCTTCTCCGGGCGGGCGGCGGTCGAGTACGCCACTAACCCGAACTATCGCGCCAGTTCCCACTCGGTGCGCCTGCTGTTCATGCTCTCGAACACGCTCGAACCGCCCTGGCACTGGCAGGCGCGATAAAGCGCCCGTCCGAACGCTCGTCCTTGCGGCGATGCATTCGTTATGAAGCAGCTTGAGTGTCGAAGCGCTCTTCTGTCATTCTCGCGCGTGGCTGCCGCGCGAAGAATCCCGGTCTTTTCCGCCTGGTCGACTGCCCCAGCATCGCTGCCTCGACCGCCCTGGCACTGGCAGGCGCGATAACCGGCGGCGGGTTCGCAATGAGAACTTGGTGATTGGCAACGCTTTCTTGATCCCTCGCCCTTGTCCAAGGGAGAGGGCAAGCGATGGCCGCGCCGTCGCGCGGGTGAGGGTTCAAAGCAGCGAAGGGTTGAGGATGACTAACCGCGCGAAATTTATTTAGAGGACATAACACGGCGATGACGCTCGACGAAGTTGATCTTAAAAACCCCGACCTCTACCTCGCCGGCGCGCCGCACGAGCTCTTCACGCGGCTCCGCCACGAGGATCCGGTCCACTGGAATCCCGAGCCCGGCGGCCGCGGCTTCTGGTGCATCACCAAATACGACGACATCGTCGCGATCTCGAAGAACCCGGCGGTCTTTTCGTCGGCGCGCGCGCATGGCGGCCATCGCATCTTCGACGAGAACGTCGTCGGCGTAGCCGGCGTCGGCGTCGAGCAGACCGACGCTCCGATGATCAGCATGGACCCGCCCGAGCACAACCGCTTTCGCCGGATGCTCTCGCCGAGCTTCACGCCGCTGCGGCTCAAGCCGCTCGAGGAGCGGATTCACGCTCGCGTTTGCGCCATCCTCGACCGCCTCGGCAATCGCCGCGAGTGCGAGTTCGTCGCCGACGTCGCCGCCGAACTGCCGGTGCAGATGCTCGCCGAGTTGCTCGGCGTGCCGGATGAGGATCGTCGCAAGCTGTTCGATTGGTCCAACTCGCTGATCGCCGAGGACGACCCCGAGCTGCGCAAAAGCCCCGAAGCCACCGCTCGCGACCTCCGCGCGATGGCCGAATATTCGCTGCGCTTGTGGGGCGATCGGCTCGCCCATCCGGGCAACGATCTCATCAGCATGCTGGTCCACTCCAACCCATCTGCAGCCGAGAGTATGAGCAAGGAGCAATATCTCGGCACGTTCATCTTGCTGGTGGTCGCGGGCAACGAAACCACCCGCAATTCCATTTCAGGCGGCGTGATCGCCTTGTCCCAGTTCCCCGGCGAGCGCCGCAGGCTCGTCGAAAATCCTGCCCTGCTGACCATCGCCGCGGCCGAGATCGTCCGCTACGTCAGTCCGATCATGCACATGCGCCGTACCGCAATCGCCGACGTCGAGGTGCGCGGGGTGCGTATCCGCGCCGGCGACAAAGTCATCCTCTGGTACGTCTCGGCCAATCGCGATGAGCAGATTTTCACCGACCCCTTCCGCTTCGACGCCGCGCGCGCCGAACTTCCGCAGCTCGGCTTCGGCACCGGCCAGCACTATTGCCTCGGCGCCCGACTGGCCGAGATGCAGTTGCGGATCTTCTTCACCGAGTTTCTCCAGCGTTATCCGCACGCCGAACCGGCCGGCCCGGTCCGCCGGATGCGCTCGAACTTCGTCGCCGGCATCAAGGAGATGCCCGTCCGCCTGTACTAATCTATGGGTCCCGCCGCTTGACAGTCAGCCCCGCGCGGCGGTTGACTGGCCTTCGTAAGACTACCCTGGAGGTCGTCCGCGATGGCCCGTATCATCGACGCCGACGGTCATATCGTCGAGCCGCGCCCGCTCTGGGAAGAATACGTCGAGCCGGAATTTCGCGAACGCGCGATCCAGGTCCGCCGCACGGCCGGCGGCAAGGACGAATTCTGGGTCAACAATGAACGCCGCCAGGCCCCCGGCGACTCGATCGTCGCCGCGGTGATTCCCGGCGGCTACCTCGACCCCGAACGCACCCGGGTCGCGGCCTGGGAGGATATCCTGCCGGCGAGCTGGGATCCGCACGAGCGGGTCAAGGTGCTCGACGCCGAAGGCATCGACGTCTCCTTTCTGTATCCGTCGTTCTACTTATTGTATGGCGACCTCGAGGAGCCGCGGCTCGCCGTCGCCGCCTGCCGCGCCTACAACACCTGGATGGCGGATTTCTGCCGCCCTTATCCCAAACGGCTCTTTGGCGTCGCCGCGATGCCCCTGCAGGACATCGCCGCGGCCGTCCGCGAGATGCGCCGTGCGGTCAAAGAGCTCAACTACAAGGCCGTCTTTATCCGTCCCAATCCCTTCAACCGTCGCCGCCTCTGCGACCCGGCCTACGACTTCTTCTGGCGCGAAGCCCAGGAACTCGACATTCCCGTCGCCATCCATTCAAGCTTCGGCACCAAGATGCCGGCGCTCGGCGCCGACCGCTACCTGCACGACACCTTCGCCTTTCACATGGTCTGCCATCCGTTCGAGCAGCAGGCCGCCTGCATGGACGTCATCTGCGGTGGCGTGCTCGAGCGCTTTCCGCGCCTCAGAATCGCCTTTCTCGAAGCCGGTGTCGGCTGGGCCGGCTATTGGCTCGACCGCATGGACGGCCACTACGAGAAGATGGGCGCGATGGCGCCGTGGCTCAAAAAGCGCCCCACCGATTACTTCATGGAGAATTGCTACCTCTCGCTCGATCCCGACGAACGCACCCTCGCCGCGATGTGCGCGCTTGGCCTCGACCGCAATATTCTGTGGGGTTCCGATTTCCCGCATTTCGATTGCACCTACCCTGGCGTCGTCAAGCAGGTGGAGGAAGCGCTCGCGATTCTGCCCGCAGTCGCCCGCCACAACATCATGACCGCCAACCCGATCCGCTTTTACAAGCTCGACGGCTAGGGGCGAGCAGTTACAAGGGTGAAACATTTTTCTGATCGATCATGCTTTAGCCCGACATCGGAGGGCGCTGTTTCCGAGTGCTGAAATAAATGTTTCGCGTGAAACATTTGTTTCACCGCTCGGAGCAGCGCGGCTCCGTTGTCGCCGCTCCTGCTTGATCAACTAGCTAACGTTTCACGTGAAACATTCTCCCGATGGCGCGGCGCGAGCGCGACAAAGGAGCGCGGAGAGAATCGGTGAAATACGGATTGTTCGGGATGAACATGCGGCCGTGCGTGACGCCCGAGGCGATCGCCGCGGTGGCGCGCGCTGCTGAGGCCGCGGGCTTCGACAGCTTCTGGGGCGGCGAACATCTCGCCCTTGCCGATCCACAAGTCGCAGGCTCGCCACTGGCGCCCGAAACCGTTTTTGTTGATCTCGGAGCGACGATCGCCTTTGCGGCGGCGCATACGCGGACACTGCGCTTCGGCACCGGCATCCTGCTGTTGCCGCTGAGGAATCCGGTCGTCCTGGCCAAGCAGATCGCGTCGCTCGATGTGATCTCCGGCGGACGGCTGATTTTTGGCGTCGGCATCGGCAACCTCGAATTCGAGTTCAAGGCGGTGGGGATGCCGTTCGATCACAAGGGCCGGCGCGCCGAGGAGGCGATCGCCGCGATGAGAGCGCTGTGGTCGATGGAGCGGGCGGAGTTTCGCGGCCGCTACTTCTCGTTCGGCGGCGTGCGTGCGGAACCCCGCCCGCAGCAAAAGCCGCATCCGCCGATCATCTTCGGGGGAAAGTCAGCCTACGCTTTCAGCCGCACCGCCCGACTCGGCGACGGCTGGTACGCCTACGGCCTCGATCTCGGCGCGGCGGCAACCTGCATCGCCGGCCTCCGCGCTGCGTGTACGCGCCACGGCCGCCGCTTTGAAGAACTCGAAATCAATGTTACGCCGAAGGGAGTACTCGATCGCGATCAGGCGCGGCGATACGCCGACCTCGGCGTCCATCGCCTGATTCTGCCGCCGCGTGGCCGGACGACTGAGGAAGCGCTCGCCGCAATCGCTGACGCCGAGCGCGGAGTTCTTCGGGAGGCACGCTAGTGAGCAAAGCGGAACGAGCAGGCGAGTCTGCGAGCTGCGTTCAGATAAATGTGTGCGCGCGAATACTGAAAACCCGGCTTTAGACTTTGGCGGCGGCTTCGACCACCGCGCCAAGCTCGCGCACGGCCCTCACGCCATCACCGGCGACCGTGCCCGCCGCGGCGATCACCAGCCGGCTGACGCCCGCCTCCGCGTACTGTTTCATCGTATCGACGGTCGGCACGGCGCCGCCCATCAACAGCACCGAGAACTCGAGCTGCGCCGGATCGCGGCCGAAGTCACGGGCCATGCTCCGGATTCGGGGAATGCAGTCGCGCGCCTGCTCGACGGTCAGGCCGCCCGGGCACCAGCCGTCGGCGTAGCGTGCGACGCGCTTGAGCGCGTGCTTGGGATCGTGCGCGCCCAGCAGAATCGGCGGCCCGGGCTTCTGGATCGGCTTGGGGCCGAGCTTGAGCGGCGGGAATTTGATGATCTCGCCGTCGTAGGCCACATCGTCGCGGCTCCAGAGCAGGCGCAGGGCCTCGACGCTCTCGCGCAAGTGACGCCAGCGACGCTTGAAATCAACGCCCATCACGGCGGCTTCTTCAGGAAACCAGCCGGCGCCGACGCCGAGAATCAGCCGTCCGCCCGAATAGAAGTCTATCGAAGCCGTGGCCTTCGCGGTCTCAATCACATTGCGTTCCGGCAACAGGCAGATGCCGGTGCCGAGCTTGATCCGTGACGTCGCGCCCGCGGCGATCGCGAGCGCGACGAACGGATCGATCAGTCGCGCATAGAACTCGGGGACCTTGCCGTCTTTCGATCTCGGATAGTAAGTCGAATAGCTACTCGGCAGACAGAGATGCTCAGCGACGAAAAATGATTCGCAGCCGAGCTCCTCTGCGGCGCGCGCGATCGCGCCGGGGTGGCCCGATTGCTCAGTCAAGAAGGCGAGGACGCCGATCTTCATTGAATACTCACTTGGTTACCCACTCGATCGCCGGCAACCAGGATCTACGACTTCAAATTCATCGCCGCCTGACCGTTACTCGGATCGACCGGCACGGAGACGTGCGAGTGAATGACCTTCCACTGGCCGCCGACTTTCTTATAGACGTCCGTCACGCGAAAGGTCCCCTCGCCCGGCTTGCCATCCTTGCCCTTCCAGGTGAAGTGCTGGAGGCTGCGCGCCATCCCCATCTTGCCGTCGGTTTCCACCACCAGATCGACGAAAACGCCTTTAACGTCGGTCGCATTGTTGAAGAAGTCGGCGAGGTCCGCGCTAACCGCGCTGCTGCCGGCATACTGGAGTGGCGGATGGAAATCGTAAAGGTCGATGTCGTCCTTGTCGTAATACTTCATCACCTGATCGGCAGTGGTCGCATCGATAATCTTGTGCTCGATATCGGTGATTTTTGCCTTGTCGCCGGCCGCATTCGCGCTAGGGGCGAAACTCAGCGCCAGCACCGCTGCCGCGACGATCGCACTTGTGATGAATCCCAGTCTTTTCATTTTGCTCCTCCTACGAGTTCGGTTTAGTCCAAGGGCCCGCCGAAGTAGCCGAAGCCCGCCTCCGCAAACGGGCAAAATTTACCACACCCCGCCGGAAAATGCCTAACGCGCGAGCTTGTCGCTTATGCGCGGCGCTGCGGCGATTCCGACGGCACGATCGTGAGCGTGAGTTTTTCGGTCCCGCGCAGCATTACGAGCTCGAGACCCGCGCCCACGCGATCGGCAGTAAGCATCCGCTGCAGGTCGTCAATCCCGGCGATCGGGCTGCCCGCCAGACTGACGATGATGTCTCCGGCGTGGAGTCCCGTCCGCGCTGCCGGGCTGTCCGGCTCGACCGTCGCGACGGTCACGCCGCTGGTCACCGGCAGCTGATGGTACCGCGTCACCCGCCGCTGCAGCTCGGTGTTCTGCCCGGCGATTCCGATATAGGCGCGGACGATACGGCCGTCGCGGATGAGACGGGCCGCGATGATCTTCGCGGTGTTGATCGCGATCGCGAAGCACAGCCCCTGCGCGAGCATGATGGTCGCCGTGTTGACGCCGATCACCTCGCCGCGCGAGTTGACCAGCGGTCCGCCCGAGTTGCCGGGGTTGAGCGCGGCGTCGGTCTGGACGACGTTGTCGATCAACCGTCCGGAGCGTGAACGCAACGAGCGGCCAAGCGCGCTGACCACACCGGCGGTGACGGAGCACTGGAAGCCGTAGGGGTTGCCGATCGCGACGACCAGTTGGCCGACGCGAATTCGCTGGGAATCGCCGAGCCGGGCCGCCGGCAGGTCGTTACCACTGACGCGGATAATCGCGAGGTCGGTGTCGGGATCGTCACCGATCAACGTCGCGCTCAGCCGCTGGCTGTCGTTGCCGGTAACGCTGATCCGCGTGGCGCCATGCACGACGTGGCTGTTGGTCATCACGTAGCCGTCCGGCGTGAAAACCAGACCAGAGCCGCTCCCGCGCGGACGCTCGCCGCTCCGACCGGCGCCAAAGACCTCGATATTCACCACCGACGGACTGACGGCTTCGGCCGCGCGCATCACTGCCTGGGAATAGGCGTCAAAAATTTCTGCTTCGTCGGGTTCGCGCGGGGAGCCGGCGCCCTGGCGCGCCCCACTCGTATCGTTGACCAAACGTCGTTGCGCTCTCATGGGTGATACTCCTGCCGGATAATGTAATCATCGCGTCAAGTTTCGTCGCGCCGATTCGGAGACAAGTCATGGCCAACCAACTGCGGACCAATCCGCCGTTTCGCGCCGAGCATATCGGCAGCCTGCTGCGGCCGGTCGAGCTGATGGATGCATTCAAGCGCCAGGCGCGTCACGAGCTCGATGACGCCGCGCTGCGCGAGCTCCAGGACCGCGCGATCGTCGCGGCGATCCGGATGCAGGAGGAGGCCGGCTTCGAGTCGATTAGCGACGGCGAGTTTCGCCGCAGCTCATGGGCCTACGGCTTCGTCGAGGCGATCGAGGGCTTCGTCAACCGGCCGTCGCCGTGGCCGTTTCACGACGCCGAGGGGCGCACCTATCCGATCGAAACCTGTTACGCGGTCAAGCCGATCCGCCGCACCCGCGGGATCGCGACCGGCGAATTCGAGTTCGTGCGCGCCCATACCGAGCGCACGCCCAAGGTGACGATTCCCTCACCCAGCTTCATGCACTTCTTTCAGGCCGGGCGATGCGCCGATCCAACCGTCTATCCGGAGCCGGATGGCTTTTGGGAGGACCTGCTGCGGATCTACGTAGAGGAGATCGCGGCGCTCGGACGGCTCGGCGTGAAGTGGCTCCAAATCGACGAAGTGCCGCAGGCGATGCTCTGTGATCCGAAGATCCGCGATCAGATCACGAGCTTTGGCGAGGACCCCGAGCGCTTGACGGGAAAATACATCGAGGCGGTCAACCGGATAGTCCGACCGCGGCCGCCCGGCATGGTAATCGGGATGCATCTGTGCCGCGGCAACTTCCGCTCGCGCTGGCTGGCCGCGGGCGGCTACGAGGCGGTCGCCGAGCGGCTCTTCAACGAGTGCGCCGTCGACGGCTTCTTCCTCGAGTACGACGATCCGCGCGCCGGCGGCTTCGAGCCGCTGCGCTTCATGCCGAAGCATAAGTTCGCCGTCCTCGGCCTGGTGAGCACCAAGACGCCAGTGCTCGAGGCCAGGTCCGCCATCCACCGGCGGATCGACGAGGCGGCAAAGTTCGCCGCGCTCGAGCAACTCGCGCTCAGTCCGCAATGCGGCTTCGCGAGCACGGTCGGCGGAAATCTGCTCAGCGCCGATGATCAGAAGGCCAAGCTACAGCTGGTGGTCGAAACCGCCAATGAGATTTGGTTTTAAGAGCTAATCCTGGATCAGAGACTTGTAGAAGTAGGTAGTGCTGCAGAGGCCGCCTTGCGGCCAGAGCGCATAGCCGGGGATCTCGCCGCAGCGATTCACCCGAGGCGGGCGTAAGGACCTTTAGGTTGAGGCGGCGGCGCCTGGTCTCGACCTACGCTATGGCGCTGGTCGTTTCCTTTATGGGAGGTGTCGCGTGAGAGCTATCCGAGGTGAGGGCGGGGTGATGCGCGGGCAACGTGCAGAGTCCGTCGGCTTCGATCTGAAGGGCGCGATTGAATCGTGCGCGCATGTTCTCGAGCGCGATCGTCGCCGTCAGATCGACGATTTGCTCGCTGTTGAAGTGGCGCTTGACTTCCGCGAAGACCTCATCGGAAACCTCGACGGAACTTCGAGTCATCTCCTCGGTATAGCGGAGTGCAGCGCGTTCGGCGGCGGTGAACAGCGGATTCTCCGCGTACTCAGCGAGCGCGCCGAGCTTCTCTGCGCTGATTCCAAGATGGCTGCCGCCGGCAGCATTGATGTCGATTCAGAAGACGCAGCCGATCATCTGCGCCGCGCGCAGACAGACCATCCGCTTCAACGCCGGCAACGTGACCTTCGAGTTTTCGATGGTTTGCATGAAGAGCGCCGTCGCGAGTGTGATACCCGGCCGATAGGCCCACGCTTTATAGGGATTGAGGACTTTGCCGCCGCGCCGTTTCATCATCCAGATGAGGGGCTTCAGCAGCCAGCTCATCTGATTTTCTTCGATCGGCTCGATTCGCATTGAAAGAAACTCCAGCTACGCGGCTCGCGCAGAGACCAGGCGAGTCTCATCTGACTCGCTATAGAGCTTGGCGGCTATCACGATTAACACGACAGTTGGAACAACCATACTCAGTATCTCGGACGCCAGATGCTCAGTCGAGAGCAGGCCAACAGCATGTGAGTATACGTGCAGCGCGGAATGCATAACGCCCGCGATCGCAGCGACAACGACCACTACCGCGTTGCGGCGCGGAGCCATCGCGGCCGCGACCAGCCCGACGCCGATCGCGAGAAAAAACGTCCCGCTATCCATCACCAGATGCATATTGTAGGGCCCGGTTTCGGGCACGCCCGGAATCAGCTTGAAGAACCAGAAAGATGGGAAGCAGAACATCGCGATCCCGTTGACCAGGTCCATCGCGGCCAGAATCCAGAGTAGAACGACGATCCAGCTCGACACCTTCGGATTCATAAGCCTCCTAAGGCAGTGCGCCGATGCAGCTCAACGATTTATGAAGTGACTGGCATGCTATCAGGGCTTGCTATATCGCGATACAAACCTTGCCGAAGTGCGCGCCGCTCTCGAGATGGCGATAGGCGTCCGCCGCCCGTCCGAACGGGAAGACCTTGTCAATCACTGGATGCACGTTGTTGACGGTCATCGCGCGGTTCATCGATTCGAACATCGCGCGCGAGCCGACCATGATGCCCTGCACGCGGGCATTCTTGAACAGCAACGGCATCGGATCGATCTGTCCCGCGCCGCTGAGGATGCCGATCAGACTGACGACGCCGCCGGTCTTGACCGCGTTGATCGATTTGGGCAGCGTGCCGGCGCCGCCAATCTCGACGACGTGATCGACGCCCGCGCCGCCGGTCAGTTCAAGCACGCGCTTATCCCATTCGGGCGTGGTCTTGTAGTTGATCACTTCCGCTGCGCCCATCTGGCGCAGCCGTTCGAGCTTGGCGTCGCTGCTCGAAGTCGCGATGACCTTCGCGCCGTACATTTTGGCGAACTGCAGGGCGAAGATGGAGACGCCGCCGGTGCCCATCACGAGCACGGAATCGCCGGGCTTGAGCTGGCCCTCGGTGACCAGCGCGTTCCACGACGTCACCGCGGCGCAAGGCAGGGTCGCCGCCTCCTCGAAGGAGAGATATTCGGGAATGCGCACGAGGCCGGTCGCTTTGAGTGCGACGTACTCAGCCGCCATCCCGTCAATCCCACCGCCGAGCGCGGTGCCGTACATCCCGGCGAAGGGCGGTCCTGCCAGCCAGCCCTGCGTGAAGATTCCGGCGACGCGATCGCCTTTTTTCCAGTCCGTGACGCCTGCCCCGACCTCGACCACTTCGCCCGCGCCATCGGAAGTCGGCACCAGCGGGAGCTTCATCATGCCGGCCAGATACCCTTTGACGATCGCGAGGTCACGATAGTTGAGCGAGATGGCCCGCACGCGCATCAGGACTTCGCCGGGGCCGGGCCTGGGCGTCGGCCGCTCGGTCAGCTTGAGACTGTCGATGCCCTTGGGTTCAGTGATTTCGTAGGTCTGCATAATTTCTCCTCGATGAATTTCTTCATAGCATCAAGCGGGTTTGGCGGCCACGGCTCGCGTCAGCCGCCGCGATTCGTCATCGTGACAATCCCAGCGCAGGCCGTTCTCGACTTCGAGGTACGAGACCTGGGCTAGTGATCCAGCGCGACAACCGGCATCGCGGCGATCGCCGCCGCGGGATGCGCAGACTCCATTCTTCGCTCCACCGCACCAGTCGCACCTGCCAGAAAGATTTTCTTCGCCATGACTATCTCACTCGCGTGCTCACTATCGGGATTCGTATTGCTCTGTCCCGGAGCTCTCGTTAGCGCTAATTGCCACGGCCGACTACGCGGGAGTGAGCGGCGGTAGACGACTTGGTGCTGTACTTGCGCCTTGGACGATCGGAATGAATTTACTGCGGCGGCAACACAAGTTCTTCGCCCTTCTCTGAGATCAGCACCGCGAGGATTCTTGCCCCGCGCGTCTTGCTCGCGTTGCGGACAATCCGATGCGTGTGCATGGGCCGCTCGTACCACGATTGGCCGGCCCGATAGGTGACAGGCTGACCAGGATCGACCTGACTTACCACAGAACCTTCAAGCACGTAGGCGATGGTTGATCCCGGATGGCGGTGCGGCGAGTTCCCAGCGCCCGGCTGGAACTCGACCATGACGACGCTAATCTTCTTGCCCGGAGCGTCAGGCAAATCGTGCTCCATAACCGGACGCACAGTGACGCCCTTATCCCCGGCCAACGGATTTGGCGCCTTATTGGCCTTGGCCGCACTGGAACTGGGCGTCTGGGCCATCGCCAACGCCGCAAAGAACTGGGCCAACAAGGCCGAGCCACCGATCGCCTTTACGGCCTCCCGACGCGTCATCATGCCCAAACTCCTTCTCGTGGATTTCAGTCCGAATTGTGCCGCAGCCGCCACGATGCCTAGCGGGGTGTGAAAGGTTGTTGAAAAATTAGCATTTCCAAACCAGCTAGTCGAAGGTCCCCTCCTCTTCTCGTGCGCGATGGACATCCCGGCGGAGGGCGGTCCTGCTAAAGACCGCGCGCTAGTGAGCGACAGCGGCCGCGAGCAGCCGCGCGACGACCGGTGCGGCAGCGATCGCTGCCTCGGGCGCACGCCACGAGATCGCGGTGCGGCGCACGAGGAAATCGTCAACCGTGCGGGCCAGCTCGTAACGCGCCGCGAAGATTACCTCGGCCGCGATCGCCGGCGCGCCGGCCGCCAAGCACTCGCCGAGTTCGCTCCGCTCCGCCGCGATCCGCGCGACGATCTCGGCGCGAGTACCGTAACGCGCCACGAGCAATGCGCGGATTGGCGGCGGCAGGTGTGACAGGTTCGCATCCCCGGCGGCGGAGGGGCGCGCGCCGGGCAGCGGCGTGCTGCGCGTCGGCGATTTTCCCCCGCGACAAACTGCATCGGCGCAAAGGCGATCGACGATCTCCTCGGCAATTGCGCGATGAGTCGTCAGCTTGCCGCCAGCGACCGTGATCATCCCGGACGGACTCTCGAGGATAACCTCGTCGCGTGGGACCGCCGACGGGCGCGCGCGGGGCGCCGCGAGCGGCAACGCGCGCAGCCCGGCAAACCCGTGCACGACATCGTCGGTCCGGAGTCCTAAGTCGGGCAACCAATCCGCGACGACGCTCAGCAGATACTCGACGTCTGCTGACTCGATCGTGACCCGTTCGCGGTCGCCGTCAAAGTCGGTGTCGGTCGTACCGATCAACACGTAACGTCCGTGCGGCATGACGAAGACGATGCGCCCGCCGCGATCAGTCAAAACCAGCGCATTGCGCACCGGCAGCCGCTCAAGCGCGACGACCAGATGCACGCCCTTGGTCAGGCGCACGCTCGGCGCGGCTTCGGGCATTTCCATGCAGCGGATTTGATCGACCCACGGTCCGGCCGCGTTCACCACCCGGCGCGCGCGCACTGCGATCGCGCCGCCGCCCTCGAGGTCGCGGACCCCGAGCACTGCGCCATCAGGATCGGCGCGCGCGAGGCTCTCGACTGCGGCATAGTTGGCGATCGCGGCGCCGTGATAGGCCGCGTCAAGCGCGTTCTCGAGCGTGATCCGCGCATCGTCGCCCCAGGCGTCGATATAGGTCGCGCCGCCAGTCACGCCGTCCGCGATCAGACCCGGCTCCAGCGCATGCAGGCGGGCCGCGCCGAAGCGGCGATGCCGTTCAGTGCGCGACGTCCACGCCATCAAATCGTACACCGTCAGGCCGATCGAGAGCGCGAGGCGTCCGGGCCGCCGGCCGCGGCGGAAGGGCAGCAGGAACTGGATCGGACGCACCAGATGCGGCGCAGTCAGATGACGCAGGCGCTCGCGCTCGCGCAGGGCCTGATAGACCAGGCGCAATTGCCCCTGCGGCAGGTAGCGCAGGCCGCCATGGATCAATTTCGAGGAGCGCGACGAGGTCGCGCCGGCAAAGTCGCCCTGCTCGAGCAGCGCGACCGAGAGCCCGCGCATCGCGGCGTCACGCGCGATCGCCGCGCCGTTAATTCCGCCGCCGATGATCGCGAGCTCGAAGCGCTCGGCGCCGAGCCGCGCGATCATCGCGGCGCGGTCGAGCGCCGGACAATTCGGCGCGGCCGCAG
>JBOHWF010000368.1:0-11762 GCA_050736455.1 Binataceae bacterium (SeqCode)
TGAGCGCTCGCCCGACGAGCTCAACCATCTGATTGTGCATCTCATCAAACTTCGACAGCGCTCTCTCGATATTGGCGTTGTTGAGCGGTCCGCGACTCAGATCGAGGCGGAGCTGGGCATACTGACGAATGACGGATTGCAGCTCGGCCCGTGTCGGCTCCTTGAGGAGCGCGGCGCAGGTATAGAAGTCGCCGATCGCACTACTGTCCGCGACGACCGCTAATCGCCGCTGGTCGTACTTGGCGATCGAGGCGGCAAAGGCAAACGCGAGCAGCAGACCCATCAGCGCCATGCTGGCGTCATCGAACTTGGATGGTTTCGGAGCGCCTTTGGTGAAGAGTCTGCGGCCCATCCGCTTGCCCACCGCCCACGCCGCAAGCATCGCGATGGCGAGGGACAGAGCGACGATGCGTTCATCCAATCCAGCGACGATCTGATCCATAGGTGGCTTCCCTTACAGGAGTGAATGTGGCGCAGTTGCGACGGGAATAGCATCCAGGCCGAACGGATTATTCAAGAGTGCCCGTTTGGCTACGGTGCATCCGGTTGCAGCGCCACAACTTGATTACGTAAAACGTTTCTGCGCTATTTTACCTTCCGCTCGAGTGATCGAGGCTGCATTGAAGCCGCTGGAGGGCGGTTGGCGAGCCAAACCAGGAAAATGAATAAACCAATCAGCGATCCGAAAAGCGCGGTTACCCACACTCCTCGTTTAAAGCGGATCCAACTGAGATTGCGCGGACGTAACTGCGCCGCGCGCCCGCGGACTACCACTTTCGACGGATCGCGCAAGTCCGCGAGGAGCTCGGCGGCGCTGGCATAGCGATCGCGCGGCTCGCGCTCAATTGCGTGGAGAATTATTTCTTCGAGCTGCTGATCAAGATCGGGCCGGTAATGGCGAGGCGGTTGCGGATCTTCGGTCTCCTTGGCCCGCATAATGTTGTAAACGCTTTCGCTTGAGTAAGGCAGCTCCGCGGTTAACATTTCGTAAAGGATAGTTCCCAGTGCATAGATATCCGTGCGTGAATCGGCGTGCCGACCGCTGACCTGTTCCGGCGCCATGTAATCCGGGGTACCCAGCGTTGACGAGAGGCCGGACCAGGTAAGGCGCCGCGCCGATTTCTCAAAGGCGATGCCGAAGTCCATGATTTTGATCTCGCCGTCAGCGGTGACCAGAATATTTTCCGGCTTCAGGTCGCGGTGGATAACGCCCTGGCCATGCATGTATTCGAGCGCTTCACCGAGCTGTTGCGCGAGACCGAGCGCCCGCGCAGGCGCCATCTTTGGGCTTTCGCGCATGATCGCGCGGAGCGAGACGCCCTCGACATACTCCATCGCGATGTACATCCGGCTTTTGCGTTGCGGTGTGAGGACTCGGATGATCTTTGGGTGGCTGAGGCGCTTGCCGACAGCTTCCTCACGCTCGAAACGGTTGTGAAAGACCACGTCGCGCTCGAATTGCATGTAGGGGACCTTGATCGCGACCGCTGCGCCATCGAGTGTGTCGCGCGCCTTGAAGATTGACGCCATGCCGCTGCGCGCAATCAGCTCGATCAACTCGTACTGATCGAGCCGTTCGCCGACATTAACCTCGCGCATGTAAGGCCTCGCGAGTTCCAGCGATCATTTGGCGAACCGTCGGGTGATCCTATTCCACAGGCTGCGCCGCGCCCCGACCGACCCCGTCTCTCCCTTCATGATAAATACGGCCGCCGTGACGTTATCCGCAGTGCCGCGCTGGTTGGCGAGCTCAACCAGGCGCCGGCAGGCCGCTTCGGCCGTGAGTCCACGCACGGTGCGCTCAAGCTCGCGATCGTTGAGCACCCCATGCAAGCCGTCGCTGCAGACGATCACGCGGTCATCTTTCTCCAGACCAAGCGTAATACGGGCAATTGAGACGATCAGCTCCTGACCAACCGAACGCGTTAAGACCGAGCGATCGGGATGACGGCGCGCCTGTGCCGGCGTCATTAGCCCCATGCTGACCTGCTCCTCGACCGCAGTGTGGTCCTTGGTAATCTGCGTGATCCGGCCGCGGCGGATGAGATAAAGACGACAGTCACCGACATGCGAGGCGTAGAGGACGCCATTACTTACCACCACCGCAGTGAGCGTAGTGCCCATCCAGCACAGCTCACGAATCGCCAGCGCACGATGGTGGATCTCGACATTTGCCCGTTGGGCCGCGCGCAGGAGCCGAGTCGCCGGGCCCCATTCAAGCGGACTCTCGCGGTAAGCCTCGAGCGTGACCTCGATGGCCATCGCGCTCGCAACCTCGCCGCCCTCGTAGCCACCGATACCGTCAGCGACCGCAAAGAGCGCGGTCTCCGGGTTCTCTACCCACAGCCCGCACGCGTCTTCGTTATTGTCGCGATTCGTCCCGACGTCGCTGAGCAGAGCCAGTTCGAAGGCTGGGCTCTGCGCCTGTGCTATCGAGGAGTATGTGCTCGGAATTAGCGGCGTCATGACGGGCCGCATTACCGTCGTGGAGGGTTCGGACCTGCGGTTGGGAATGGATTATGGCCGTCAAGATGAGCGCGGGTCAAATTCAACTCGATCGGCGCGCCAATTTTTCGCGCAAAGTTAGTGGCGCGTCTTTTGCTTCCACGACGACGGGCAGCGCTGATTAGAATGAGCCGAGTTGGAATGAACTTTGACGCCTTCAATCTCTTTGACCTGGATATTGCGCGGGCGCGCATCGTCCTTTCGATCCTCGCGATGGTTTCGCTGTATGTCGATCCGAGTACGGCCGGTGGTCTGTTCCATCTGACCCCGTACGCATTTGCCACGCTTTTTTGTCATCTCGCTTACAGCGTGACTATGTACTTCGCCTACAAGCGCGGGTCGGCCAGGAAGCTGCCTCAAATTGCCGTCGCCATGGATCTTTTTTTCGCCAGCGCAGTGGCGTTCCTGACCGAGGGTCAGACCAGCCCGTCGTATATTTTCTTTGTGTTTGCGATCATCGCGGTAGGCACGCGCTCGGGATTGCGCGCGACGATGCAGGTAACGGCCAGCGGGGTGGTGCTTTATCTGAGCATGGTGGCGGTTTCGGATGGTCTCAGCGGGGTCTACCTGATGCGCACGGTCTATCTCGCGATCGCAGGTTACCTGGTCGGTTTTTTCGGCCAGCAGCGCGCAAGCTACGAGGAGCGCGTGCGAGAGTTGGAGACGCAGGCGGCCCGGCAGGCGATTGCCCGCTCACTTCACGACAGTTTCGTGCAGTCGCTGGCCGGCGTGAATCTGAGGCTCGAAAGCTGCCGCGAGTTAATCCGTTGCGAACGGCCGCACGATGCCGCCAAAGAGCTCCGGGAATTGCAAAAGGGCGTCGAGCGCGAATACGACGAAGTCCGCGGCTTCATCCGCACCCTGGCGGGCGTGGATGCGGCGGTCTCGCGCGAGACGTTTGCGAAGTCGGTCGATCCACGAGTTCATGTAAAGGTTGCGCTGAGTGTTGGCAGCTGGACCGCCGAAAGAGTCTTCCAGATCATGCTGGAAGGCTTGCGCAACTCGCGCAAGCATTCGCGGGCAAATACCGTCGATATCACCGCAGCCATCAAGGAGGAGGCTATAATGATCACCATTAACGACGACGGCGTCGGGTTCCCATCGATCGATTCACCGCCTTGGGCGATTGCCTCGCACGTTGCTGAATCCGGTGGGCGTCTGAACATCGGTGGCGCCGGCATGACCCGGCTGGAGGTCGCAATCCCGAACATCCGAGAAGGTCTGTAGAACGATGGCTACCAGTCTCATAATCGCCGACGACCACGCCCTGTTTCGCCAGGGCCTGAGTTCGCTGCTGGCGCTTGAACCGGACCTCGAGGTGATTGCGGAGATCGATCGCGCGAGCGATCTTCATGTGCGGCTTTCCAATACTCCCTGCGACATTTTGCTGCTGGATCTTCAGATGGAACGCTGGTCGATGGATGACATTCCGGCCCTGGCGCAACTGACTTCGGTGATAGTGCTCACGGCCAGTGAAAGCGTCGAAAACGGCATGATGGCGCTACGGCGCGGAGCGCAGGCGTTTGTTCAGAAACGGTTTGCGATCGAAACCTTGATAACCGCGATCCGTGCGGTCGCTGAAGGCCATGTTTGGATGCCCCCGGCGATTCAGGCGGCGTTCGCGCGGCCGGAAGCTTCGACGACGAAACGGCTGACCGTCCGCGAATCCGAAATCGCTCGTTGCGTCGCTCTCGGAATGCGCAATGCTGAGGTGGCGGAGTGCCTCTCGGTGAGCGAGAACACGGTCAAAACCCATCTCACCAACATTTTCCAAAAACTCGACATTCGCCATCGGTTGGAACTCAGCCGGTATGCGATCCGAACCGGGCTGGTAACCCTGCAGAATCGCTGAGACGCAATGTCGCGATTGAGCGCGGAGCAAATTCTTCCATCACCGTTAGATGATTCCTAAACCGTAGGCATCTGCCTGTTTCTTGGGCGAGCCGGCAAAGGGTCGCCTGATTCTTTCAGGGCTTCGATCGTCTGCTACCCGGTCTTTTTCTAAGTCTTTCGAGTGATCTCGTATCCCCCGAGATCGTGAACCGCGAGCCGCCCGTCGGATTGATCGATGGGCTGTCGATTTCCCGGCATATCCGTTGCTCATGCGAAGTTCCCGAAGACCACCGGTCCGCGCCCAACCGAAACAGGAGGAACAATAGCAAGTGCTGTGTGAAGGTATCGTAGGAACTTTCAAGCTGCTTCGGGAAAGGGCGCGCGATCCGATCGTACGTAAAAACGCAGCGTACCTGATGCTCGGCAAAGCGATCGGTTTGGGAATTGTGCTGCTTCTGATGACTAAGTGGTACGTCCCGAGCTCTGCCTACGCCGACGCTGCTCCGGCTTTACCGCCACCGCAGATTAACGCAATAAACACTGTTTGGACGCTCGTTGCAGCGTATTTAGTCTTTTGCATGCAGGTCGGCTTCGTGATGTTGGAGTCAGGATTCGCGCGGTCGCGCGAGACTGTCAACATCCTGGTCGAAGGCATCGCGGACACCTGTATCTGCGGCATAACCTTTTGGCTGTGGGGCTTCGCCTTCATGTTCTGCCCCGGCACCCCATGGATTGGAACCAGCGGCTTTATGCTGCATGGCCTGGCGCCGACCTACGGCACCACCGGAGTTCCGTTACTCGCCTACTGGGTCTTCCAGTATGCCTTCGCTGATACCTGCTCGACGGTTACTTCGGGTGCGATGATCGGACGCTGTGACTTTATCGGAGACCTGCTCTATAGCGTGGGTGTGACGGGCTTTATCTACCCCATCATCGGTCATTGGGCTTGGGGCCCGGACGGCTGGCTGGCCAACATGAGTCCGATTCCGTTCCACGATTTCGCCGGCTCTACGGTCGTACACACAATTGGCGGGACGATCTCACTGGCCGGCGCAATCGCACTGGGTCCGCGCCTCGGGCGGGTTTTCAAGCGCGACGGCGGCGCGCCGATGAAACCGCACGACCTGATTATCGGCGCGACCGGAGGCTTGATTTTGTGGTTCGGGTGGTACGGCTTCAATCCTGGCAGCACCCTTTCCGCGTTGGATGCGCAGGGTATTGGCCGCGTGTCATTCAACACGACGATTGCCGCCTGCTCGGCCGGTCTTACCGCACTTTTCTATTCCTATTACAAGGCCGGCAAATGGGATCTCGCGCTGACCGTCAACGGCTTTTTGGCGGGACTCGTCGCCATTACCTGCCCATGCTACTGGGTTGATCCTGAAGGTGCCTTTCTGCTGGGAATCGGCGCAGGAATCGTCGTCGTTTGGGGTATCGATCTGCTCGAATATCTACGCATCGACGATCCGATTGGCGCCGTCCCGGTGCACATGGTCGCGGGCATCTGGGGCACCCTGTCACTGGGGCTGTTCGCGGCCGGAAAATATGGCGCACCGACGCCGTTGGGCGCAGACACCAGCACCGTCGTCACCGGACTCTTTTATGGCGGCGGCTTCGGCACGCTGATCGCGCAAGCGATCGGGAGTTTCTCGATTACGACCGCGACCTTCGTGGTCTCGATGGTTCTTATGTACTCGATTAAGTATGCCTTCCGTCTGCGCATACCGACCGAGGGCGAGATCGAGGGCCTCGATCTGCATGAGCACGGCTTTCCGGCCTACCCGGAGTACGTGGTTACTGGAGAAGACGGCTGTCCGAAGACTATCGACGACGTGCCTGTCGGTCGCCGGACCTCGACCAGACTTCCGAAGATCAGAGCACAACAGGGCAGCGATTGATCTCCGCTCTGGCCAGCCCCAGTGATGGGGCTGGCCAACTTCACGGCCCTCTGCAGTTTTCGCGTGCGGCGCCTTACGAATTGCCACCGCCCCTCTCGTAGTTTGTGTTAGCACGTCGAGTCACGAATCGTCTGTTTGTTCTCCGGCACAGTTGCACGCGCGGGTGACGACTCTCGCGCGTCCAATCCGAGAAGAACCACACAAGTTGAGGCGAGTGTTTGGTCTCTCCAGACGGAGGGTCGGTGGCGCAGACAACCAAAGAGCCTAAGAGTAAGCGTCGCCGGACTCTCGCGAGTACCTTAATGGGACGGCCGCTCGATGTTCGAGATCCGGCGACGTTCCATTCGATGTCGCTGGTCGCCTTTCTGGCGTGGGTCGGCTTGGGCTCTGACGGCTTAAGCTCCTCCTGTTACGGACCCGAGGAAGCCTTCGTCGCGCTGGGTCCGCATCAATACCTGGCCGTATTCCTTGCGGTTCTGATGGCGTTGACGGTCTTCATCATCTCGGCGTCGTATTCGCAGACGATCGATCAGTTCCCGGCCGGGGGCGGGGGCTATCTCGTGGCCACCAAATTGCTGGGCAGCTACGCCGGGCTGGTCTCCGGCTGCGCGCTCATCGTCGATTACGTGCTGACGATTTCAATTTCAATCGCGAGCGGCGGCGACGCGATTTTCAGCTTTCTGCCGGTTTCATGGCTGCCCTATAAACTGGATTTCACGGTCATCATCGTTCTGCTGATGGTCGCGATGAATCTTCGCGGCGTCAAAGAATCGGTGCTGACTTTACTGCCGATTTTTCTGTCATTTGTTGCGATGCACGCGATGCTGGTGGCATATGCGATCGCGGTGCGGGCTGGGGAATTACCGGTGCTCGCGCACGACGCGGTCCGTCAAGTCCATGAGGGCGTGGGAACCCTCGGCATCTTCGGTCTGGGAGTGATCTTTTTCCGCGCCTACACCATGGGCGCCGGCACCTACACCGGGATCGAGGCGGTCAGCAACGGACTGCCGATATTGCGCGAGCCGCGCGCCGCCACCGGCAAGCGCGCCATGATGTACATGGCGGTTTCGCTGGCGCTAATCGCCGGCGGCATCCTCGTGGCTTATCTGCTCGCGGGGGTTGAGCCTGCAGCCGGCAAAACCTTGAATGCAGTGCTGTTCGAACGGCTGACTGAGGGATGGTCGCTGGGCGGAATCAAAATCGGTGGCGGGATCGTCACGTTTACGCTGTTGACCGAAGGGGCGCTGTTGTTTGTGGCTGCCCAGACCGGCTTCGTGGGCGGCCCGCAGGTGCTGGCGACGATGGCGGTTGACCGCTGGGTCCCCAAGCGCTTCTCGAGTTTGAGCGAGCGCCTGGTGACTCAGGACGGTGTGCTCGCGATGGGCCTGGCCGCCGCCGCGATACTGATCGGCACCCGCGCTCAGGTCGGCATCCTCGTTGTGCTGTATGCGATTAATGTTTTTGTGACGTTCACGCTGTCGCAACTCGGGATGAGCGCGTTCTGGTGGCGAGAACGTGCGACCGAACGAAAATGGGCGCGGAAGCTCGCGGTAAATGGTATCGGTTGCATTTTCACCGCGGCGATTCTGGTTCTGACCGTCACTCTGAAGTTTAACCAAGGGGGCTGGGTGACGCTCCTGCTGACCGGCGTGGTCATTGCCGCCTGCTTCGTGGTTCGGAACCATTACGCACGCGTCGCCGAGGGGATCGCGCAGCTTGAGGCGGATTTGCTCCCGCAGATGTTCGGCGCGCCGGCTAAGGCGCCCGGCCATCGCG
The DNA here is from genome assembly GCA_050736455.1 of Binataceae bacterium (SeqCode). Lineage (GTDB taxonomy): Bacteria > Desulfobacterota > Binatia > Binatales > Binataceae > JAJPHI01. The sequence goes on from JBOHWF010000368.1 coordinate 8,013, forward strand.
ATGTCACCGCTCCAACTGCGGTCCTCTTGGTGGACGGGTTCAACGGACTTGGGCTGGCAACCCTGATGTCAGTGGCGCGCCTGTTCGAAAATCAGTTTCGCAATGTGGTCTTCGTCAGTGTCGGCGAGATCGACGCCGCTCTGATTAAGGGGCCCGAGGAGTTGGCTCGATTGGAGGCGAAAATCGATGATGATCTGACCGAATACTGCCGTCTGGCAGCCGATCTGGGGTTTAGCGCTGAAACTCGCGCCCTGCTCGGCACCGATGTCGTCCTCGAGCTGCGGCGCCTATGCTTCGAGATCTCGAGCACGTTCCCGCGAGCGGTGTTTTTCGCCGGCCAATTGGTGCTGGGCGAAAGGCTGGGAGGCTTCATGTCGCGGTTTTTGCACAACCATACCGCGATCGAGTTGCTGCAATGGTTGCAGGGTCGCGGCTTGAGCCTGGTTATTTTGCCAGTCCGCGTCGGATCGATCGAGTCTTGAGGATGGCGCGCCTTTGAATCGGTGGAGGGTCCGGCGGATGCAGATCGTCTCACCGTCGAATTCGACGTCATTTAGGAAAGTTCGAGCACTTCGTTTTGGCTGAGACGTGCCCGCGGCGGGCGAATGGAGCTGGATTATGCCGGGAAACTTGACGGGAATTTGACGGAGCCGATCGCGAACTCTTTAGTATCTCTATGGTTCGACCAACGATCTTGGTCTCCGGTGCAGGGATCGCGGGCCCCACAATCGCTTACTGGCTGCTGAGGCGTGGGTTTGCGCCTCTTCTCATCGAACGAGCGCCGTGCTTTCGTGAGGGCGGCTACATGATCGACTTCTGGGCTGCCGGATTCGACGTTGCCGAGCGAATGGGCCTCATTCCCACGCTGCGCGAGGTAGGCTACAGCATCAATCGGGTTGCGTTCGTCAGCGAGGAGGGCAGGCCAAGAAGCGCGCTGGGCCGCAAGGTGCTCAAGCGTGCGCTTGGCGACCGCTTCCTGAGCATCCAGCGTGGCGATCTCGCCAATGCCATCTACCGGAAAATCGAGCGCGATGCGGAAACGATCTTCGGCGACAGCATCGTGGAGATTAGAGAGGGCGCCGGGGGCGTCGAGGTGAGCTTTGAGCGTGGTTCGCCACGCACGGTTGATCTCGTCGTCGGAGCGGACGGCCTCAATTCGGCGGTCCGCAGCGCTGCGTTCGGCCCTCGCGAGAAATTCGAGCGGTACTTAGGTTACTATGCAGCCTCATTTCTCACTTCGGGCTATCCGAAGCGGGACGAGCACACTTATCTGAGCTACGCGGCGCCTGGCTGCCAGATCAGCCGGTATGCTCTACGAGATGATCGCACAGCCTTCTTCTTCGTGTTCGAAAGCGAAAAACCGCTAAAGAACTCAGTTCACGACCTGGTCGCGCAGAAGCAGATTCTGCGGAACAGATTTTCGCGCGAAGCGTGGATTGAATGGCCCGAGATCGAGCGGCGTCTGGAGGACTGCAACGATCTTTACTTCGACGCAGTCAGCCAAATGATATTGCCGTGCTGGTCGCAGGAGAGGATCTCGCTCGTCGGGGATGCAGCCTATTGTCCGTCCCTTCTGGCCGGTGAAGGCGCGGCTTTCGCGATGGTGGGCGCTTATATTCTGGCAGCCGAACTGGAGCGCGCCGCAGGCGATTATGTCCGCGCGTTTGCGGAATACGAGCGACGCTTCCGCCAGTTCATTGAACGCAAACAGAAACAGGCGCGCGGCTTTGCTGCGAGCTTTGCGCCCAAAACCGCGCTCGGCCTCTTTGTGCGAGATCAACTAATAAGACTCACTGCTATTCCGATGCTTGGCGATTTTTTGATGCGCAGCTTCTTCGGGGACCGCTTTGTCCTGCCATACTAGGCGCCCGCTCTTTAGAACCTTCGCTTCGACGTTGCGTATGGACAGCGAGTTCTATCTCCAAGCACGGCGAGAATGGGACGAGCAGCTACGGCGATCTCGTCCTCGGAACACGGAACTCGCAGATCGCGTCCGCGAGGCCGAGCGAGTCGATGGAGCGGGCGATCGGGGTCGAACCGACGACGTCCAGCTTGGGAAGCTGGCATTCTACCGCTGAATTACGCCCGCTCTGATCGATCCTTCTCCATGAATCCGGCGGCAGAATCAAGCCGCCCGCCAAGGCAGGAGCCATTTCCATAGGTCCGGTCTGACTGCTGACTGACGCCAGCCCTGGTCGTTATCCCTCGAGCCGGGAGAAGGATCGCAAGAGTGGCGTGGATGTCAGCCGCGTCGCGACCGTGGTATGACTCGATTTCATTTTGCAATCCTGCAAGGAGAACAGCCATGTCGTTGATTGCGAGCAAAGGACCATACACCAAGGGGCTGCATGATCTCGGCAACGGCTGCTACGGCTGGCTGCAGCCCGACGGATCGTGGGGCTGGAGCAACGCCGGCTTGATTGCCGATCGCGGGGAATCGATGCTGGTCGATACGCTGTTCGACCTCAAGCTGACGCGGGAGATGCTCGCGGCGATGCGCCGGGCGGAACCGCGCGCGGCCGCGCAGATCGGCGCGCTGGTCAACACCCACTCGAACGGCGACCACACCTTCGGCAATCAACTGGTGGGCGGGGCTGAGATAATCGCGTCGCGGGCCTGCGCTGAAGAAATGATCGCGGAGGGCGGCGCAAAGCGGCTCGCCGAGATGAAACGCAACGCGCGGCCGAGCAGTCCGGCGGGCAAATTTCTCGCCGAGATTTTCGCCCCTTTCGACTTCGAAGGGATCGACGTGACGATGCCGACGCTGACCTTCGAGGGCGAGCTCACGCGGCGCGTGGGCGACAAGACCGTCCGCCTGATCCAGGTCGGCCCGGCGCATACCCGCGGTGACGTGCTGGTCTATGTGCCCGCCGACCGCGTGATCTTCACCGGCGACATGCTTTTCATCAATGGTCATCCGATCATCTGGGCGGGTCCGGTCGGCAACTGGATCAAGGCCTGCCAGTTGATGCTCGACCTCGAAGTCGAGACCGTCGTGCCGGGCCACGGTCCTGTGACCGACAAGCAGGGGGTCGCCGCGGTCAAGGGCTATTTCGAGTATATCGCCGGCGAGGCGCGCCGCCGTTACGACGCCGGGATGTCGGCGGCGGACGCAGCACGCGACATCGCGCTCGCCGACTATGCGGCGTGGGGCGACGCCGAACGAATCGTGGTCAACGTCGCGACCTTGTACCGCGAATTTGCGGGCGGCGAGCCGGTGACGGATATCCGGCCCGAGCTCTTCGGGCTGATGGCGGAGTTGCGCGCGAGCAGGCGTCCATCTTGACGCAGCTCACAGACATTAATTGTGACCGTGCCTCGCAGGCTCGGCCGCCCCCTGTGCTCGTCCGGCGCGAAACGCGCCTCCACTAGTGTTTGAGCCTCAACTGAGCGAGGGCGCATAAAGCGGGCCGCGCAGGTAGTACGGTCCCTCGGCCGGAGGATGCGGCAGCAGCTTCAGAAACAGCCCGAAATGCGCGCGTCCGCTCGCGGTCGGGGTCAGGTACAGGCGGGCGGCGATAGTGCTGGCGTCGAGCTCGGGAGCGAGCCGAATCGTGCCGTCGGCGCGGGCCTCGAGGTCGCCGCCATGAGTCTCGAGTTGCTGAAAAGTCATTGCGCCGCCACCGAGAAGAATCCGCCCGCTGATCATGCCGAGATGGATCAGTGGAAAACCGTGGGTGATTTCGAGCGTCACCTCGCGCGCGGCGACGGCTGCGGCGCCACTACTGTCAGTGATCCGCGGACCGCGGA
>JBOHWF010000369.1:0-8478 GCA_050736455.1 Binataceae bacterium (SeqCode)
CCTCGGGCCCGGTTGATCGTAGACAATCGAGTGTCTGCATGTGGTCCGAGTCAGTCGTTGTACTACTTACGCCGAATCGAGCGCGGCCGGCGCATTGCTGGACCGATTGCGCAATCAGCGGATAGACCAAGCCCATCACGCCGAACTTGTCCAATTCCGCAGCCGTAGCGGGTCCCGGTTGACCGAGCCGACATAGATCATGGTCGGGCGCGGCGCCGAGCGGAATCCACGCCGCGTCCCAGTCGGTAATGCGCGGTGAGCGGGTTTGGCAGTCGCCCTGGTTGAAGAGTATCACCGCCCATCGCGCGGCGGCCTTGGCGAGCCATAAAAGCTCGTCAGGCGGTTCGCTCTCTTCATCGGTAAACTTGGCGCGGACGGCTTCTGCCCAGGCATTTTTTGCCTGCTCCTGATCTCCCAAGGCGTAGAACGCATCGCCCAACATGACGGTCGGTTCCATCGCGGAGGAACCTTCCAGCGGCGGGGCCAACGGCGAGGTCGCCGCGGCGTTTTCGAAGGCGACGACGGCCGACCACAGCGAGGATTGGAAGAGCGCCATTAGTGACTGGCCGGCAGCGCGTGGCGCGGGACCGCCAATCGCGCGCAGGAACTGTTTCTGCTGATCCTCGGACAGAGTCTGAGCGCGCAAGGCGGACCACGCCATATCCATTTCGGCGCGGCCCTCGGCGAGAAAAAGCTGGCGCGGATTCGGGTCGCCGGGCAAATATAAGTGGACCAGTTGCACGATATGCTGTGATACCAAGAACCTGCTCGGCAGGTCACTGTGCGATGCAGTAACGCGATGCATGGTGGAAAGTAAATCCACCACTGTATGAATCAGGACGTGATCCTTTTCGGGTGGGAGGCGCTTTGGAATGCGATCGATTAAGTGAACTATTTTCGTATAGTCGACTGGCTGGAGGTTAGCCTGAGAAGTATTCAGTGCGCCGCCGCAGAGTGCATTGCGCGAGTCCTCGTCCATCAGACGGCTGAAAGCCTGCATGATGTCGTTTTGCAGGGCGATCGCCACAATCCTTGAATGTTCCTGGCGGGACATCCGGCGACGGGGCAGGTCTTTGAGGCGGTCGAGTGCAGCGGAGGCAGCGCGAAAATCTGTGGCGCGACGCTCAGGCGCGGCACATCGCGCGAGCACGAGGTCCAACAGGGCGACGTTGGTCTGCACGAGCATCTGGCAGGTAGCGCTCAGGCCGGGCATCGAGCCCATCCGCGCGAGCTCAACCAACGCCTGCGGATCGTTGCGCCAAAATGCGGAGCCATCGAAGATGACCTCGGCGAGGCAATTGCTGTCGGGTGTGTTCGGATGGGGGGAGAAGGTCGCGCCGGCCGCGCGGCTCTGATCGCGGATCCAGGCGTCATTGAAGACGGTCCAGAAGGGCTGGTTCAAGTAGTAATCGCTGGCGAGCAGCGGATCGGCCTGCTGCAGCACGGTCTCGGAGGTTTGTTCGAGCGCCCGGCGGAGGTTGCGGCGCAGGCCGGTGCCCGCGGCCGGGAGGACAAACGAGTGCGACTGGGTGTTGGTCGGGCCTTGCGACTTGACGAACAGGATTAATGATGCGGGCTGGCCCGGCGATCGCGTCGCGGCGGCGGGCGGGGCCGCGCCGCACGGGGCTGGCGAACAGCTCATGCCAATTCGCACAATGAATTCAGGTGGAACCCCTAAAATGTTCCGCACCAGCCCGGTAATGTCGCCGGTGGAGATGTCCAAGCCGAAGGGCTTGAACGAAACCGCGTCGGGCGCGTCGGTGCCGAGTACGTTCTCGAAGGCTTGGGACTTTACAATCTGGTTAACCCCTTCGATCCGGGCGTTAACTGCGTCAACCAGCGTCGACGGCAGGTCCAAGTCGATGCCGTGATCGAGGAGAAGTTTCTCGGCCTGCGGATCGATCTGAACGGTGATGCGGCGATGACGCAGATCGCGCCAGACGGCGACGGTTGAAACGATGATGAGCGCGGCGGCGGCGAGCAACAACAGCATTGACTTGACGAGGGCATAAATCGCGTCGGCGGTGGTCTTGAGATGTTCCATCCGCTCCTTCGCGGCGACAGTTGGGCCGGAAGCGTGGGGCTCGGCGCGGGGCGTTGGCGCCGAACGCTCTGCCACCGATTGTTCTTTATCCGGCTGGTTGCTATCCGGCGTCACGGCCTGGCTCGCTTCAATGGGCGGCGGCGGGGGCGCGGCCGTGGGTGCGCGGGAGCAGGATGCAGAGCAGGATCGCGAGGATCATCACGACGCTGAGCGAGCGGTAGATGTTGTTGAGCGAGAGCATCGCGGCCTGACTCTGGACGCTGCCATAGAGCATCGAAAGCCCCTGTTTCTGCCCGGTCACCAGCTCGCTCATGTAGTTGAAGTGCGTCCTGCCGGTCGGCGGAGTCATCCCGAGGCGGTAGGCGTCGAAGGCGGTGATGTGATCGACCAGGTGGCTTTGCTGGATCTGCTCCTTGCGCACCAGCAGGGTGGTGAGGACGGAGGTGCCGACCGAGCCGCCGATATTGCGGGTCATCGAGTAGAGGCTCGCGGCATAGCCCATCTGCTCGCGGGGAATCGAGCCGAGCGCGGCGGCCGAGAGGTTGGGAAAGACCAGGCCCATGCCGATGCCCTGGACCACCGTGGGCCGGATGAAATTACCCATCGACATGCTGAGGTCGAGGTCGCCGAGCATCCAGGTTGAAGCGCCCATGAGGAAGAACCCGAAGGCGACCAGCGGACGGGTATCGTAGCCGCGGCGGGCGATGCCGCCGAGCAGGAACATCGCGGCCATCACGCCGAGACCGCGCGGGGCCATCGCGAGGCCGGCCTTCCAGGCGGTATAGCCGAGCAGGTCCTGCAAGAAGACCGGGTTGAGGATTTGCACGCCGTAGGCGGTGAAGGTCAGCAGGATGAGCAAGACCGTCGGGATGGTGAACTTGCGGTTGGCGAGGATGCGCACCTGGACGATGGGTTCGGGCGTAACCCATTCGTGAAAGATCAACAGCAGGAAGGCGCCGCCGGCGATGAGGCTGAAGTACCAGACCCAGGGGGTGGCGAACCAGTCGGCGCGCTCGCCGCGGTCCATCACGACCTCACCGAGACCAAGCGCGAGCACCAGGCAAACGATGCCGAGCCAATCGGCGCGGCCCTTGCCCTTGAGCTGACGCAAATATCCCGGGTCATGGACAAAGGTCGAAACCATGAAGCCGGCGGCGATGCCGATCGGGACGTTGATGTAGAAATTCCAACGCCAGCTGAAGTTATCGGTGATGTAACCGCCGACGGTGGGACCCATGATCGGCGCGACCATCAGGCCGAGCCCCCATACCGCCATCGCCAGCGTCTGCTCGTTGGGTGGAAAGGTCTCCATCAGGATGGCCTGGGAGAGCGGTTGTAGGGCGGCGCCGGCGAGGCCCTGAAGGAAGCGGAAGGCGACCATCTGGTTGAGCGATTGGGCCGCCCCGCACATCGCGGAGGAGACGACGAAGGCGGTGATCGAGATGATGAAGTAGCGTTTGCGGCCGAATTGGCCGGCGATCCATCCGGTGGTCGGAATCATGATGCCGGCGGCGACCAGGTAGGTGGTGACGATCCAGGTGACTTCGTCGACGGTGGCGGAAAAGCTGCCCTGCATATGGGGCAGGGCGACGTTGACGATCGAGCTGTCGAGGACTTCGAGCACGGTGCAGAGGATCACCGAGATGGCGATGATCCACTTGCGGGAACCCTCGGTGCCCGCGCTCGCCGCGGGCGGCGGGGTAGCGGCTGCGGACGAATCGGCCTCCATCGAGGATTTATAACACGCCGGCGCTGCGGCTCAGTCGAAACGCTGCCCGACGCGGATGCTGGCGGCCTGCAACTCGGCCGGAGGGATCTTCTTCGGGCTGGGTTCGAGGCGGACGCGGCGCGCGACGAGCGTCGCGCCGGCGAGGGCGACGCGGAGGCCGTCGGCGGCGCGGTCGAGGACCGTGCCGGCAGGCGCGGCGGCGCGCGCGTCTTCGAGGAGCGCGTCGTAGAGGCGGAGCGGCTGACCCGCGATCATGGCGAAGGCGCCGGGCTGCGGATCGCATCCGCGAATCAGATTGTGGACGTCGCGCGCGGGCCGCGAGAAATCGACGCGGGCGTGCTCGTCGCGGCACAGCGCCTCGTAGGTGGCGCGGCTTTCGTCCTGCTCGAGGCGCGGCGGGTCGCCGGTCTCGATCAGGCGCATCGCCTCGTCGAGGGTCTCGATGCCGAGCGGAAAGAGCGTGTTGAAATAGAGCGAGCCGGTAGTGTCGTTGGGGCCGATCGGGACGCGGCGCTGGAGCAGGAGCGGTCCGGTGTCGATGCCGCGGTCGGGCCAGAACCACGAGATGCCGGTCTCGGCGTCGCCCTGGATCAGCGTCCAGTTGATCGCGCTGCCACCGCGATGGCGCGGCAGGAGCGAGGGATGAAAGCAGATGGTCTTGAGGCGGGGGACGAACAGGATGCGCTCGGGGACGATGAGGGTAACGAAGGCCATCACGCAGAGGTCGGCGTCGAGGGCCTTGAATTGCTCGAACAGGGCGTCGCCCTTGAACGAGGCGGGCTGGCTGAAGGGCAGGCCGAGTTCGAGCGCCTTGGTCTTGAGCGGATCGGGGCGCGCGCCGGGAGTATCGGGCGGCGCGAACAGGTGGACGATCTCGTCGCCGCGGGCGCGCAGGACCTCGAGGGCCTTCTCGGCGAAAGCGGCCTGGCCAATCAGGACGACGCGCAAACTGAACCTCCCAAGCCGGCTGGCTGGGGCGAGGTTAGCAAAAGCGATCGCAGAGTGCACCGTCGGCAGGCGTGATGATCCACAACTCCGCAAAGCGCTTGCAGACGATTTTCCACCAGATTGAGCCCTTGAAGACGCCGTCGAAGTACATCTCGAGGGGCAAACCGCTGGCGAGCGAGCTTTCAGAGTATGATGACTGCGAATTGCAGTTGTCCTTAAGTTTCGTCAGTCGAACCAATATCGCGAGGAATGCGTCATGGCGCAAAAGCTGAAAGCGCAGTGAAGTCTGCGCTCGTCATCGGCGGCGGCATCGCCGGTCCGACCGCGGCCATCGCATTCAAGAAGGCCGGGATCGAGGCCACAATTTACGAGGCGTATGCCGCCGGCGCCAATACGGCGCGGATCGCGGGCGGGTTCAACATCGCCACCAACGGGCTCGACGCACTGGAAGCCATCGATGCGTTAGGCGTGACCACAGGTCGGGGGATAGCCGCGGCCCGGTATTCTCTGTACAACGCCTCCGGCAAGTTGATCGGAACCGTGGCCACTGGGCTCCCGCGAGCGGGCGGTCTCACGACGATGACCTTCAAGCGCGCCGAGCTGTTTCAGGCGCTCGTCGACGAGGCCCTCCGGCGCGGCATCCACATCGAATACGGCAAGCGGCTGGTCGGCCTGGACCAGTCCGCAAGCTCCGTGATCGCCTCTTTCAAGGACGGCACCACCGCCACCGGCGATGTCCTGATCGGCGCCGACGGCCTCCGTTCCACCGTGCGCAAGCTCATCGACCCGTCGGCCCCTGAGCCGCGCTACACCGGTCTCGTCGCCTTCGGAGGCTTCGCGCCGAACCCGGGCCTGGCGCCGAACCCAGGGACTTGGCGCATGAGGTCACGGTCACTGCCGTATCCTGATGGCCCTTAGCCAGCGCGCGCCGGGATCGAGGACGCTGGGAGGAGCGGCCCGATCAGTTCTTTTGCGCCGCGGCCGCCGGCATCATGCCCTTCGACATCCAATCCATCACGTCGGGGAAGAAGCGCTCGGAGAAACCGCCAGCCAGTCCGGCCAGGAGGATTTTGAGATTGCTCATGATATCGACCGGGCCCAGCGCGAGGATGCCGTTGAACGGATGCCAGCGCATCGGATCAGGCATGGCGAGCGCCGGCAGGAGCTCCTTCTGCAACGGGATCAGATGACAGGCAAGACCCGAGAAGATCAGAAAGCCGGCGGCAGCGCCGAAAAATGGCGCGAGGCCGGCGCTGAGCAGGCTCGGGTCCTCGGCCGCGGCCAGAGCCAACGGATGACGCGCGGCAAGATTCTGCACTCTGAGCAGGCTGCTGAGAAAAGCGCCGACGGCGCCGGCCATCATCGAATAGAAGAGGGCTGGGAGATAAGGGATAGTCCAGACGATTTTCCACCAGATTGAGCCTTTGAAGGTCCCATCGAAGTACATGCCTGAAGTCAAACAACAGAACGTCCCGAGGATCATCAAGCCGACGACAACGAGCAGCGTTGATTGAAGGAGGGTGCGGCAGAGTCGCGCGCAGAGCTCCTGATTTCTTTTCCAACTGGTCATGACCAGATGAAGATCGCTGAGCATCTGCTCGGCCGCGGCCCTAAGGCTGGGCTCATCGTCAGCGTCGGCGGCAAAGGCGGTCGGCGGCACCCCGGAAATTTGCGAGTAAACCCGCCGCATCGCACGGAACCACTCGCGCACGCGGGGCATCGGTTCGAGCCGCACGAGCACGGTTTCCAGGCCGTTAATATCGTCATGGCTCACCGGCAGGCCGGCGCTATCGCGGTGGACGATCTCGTCGGCGACGCGCTGAGCGTCCATATGATCGGAACAGCGATCGAGGGCGAGGTACTGTGCTCGCAGCTCCTGGAAGGCGCTGTATTCCGAAGTCGAGGGCGGACGGTGACGCCAAAGCGCAGGGAGGTGAAGCGGTCGCTTACGCGCGATCGGACCGAGATTTATAGATTCGCTTACTGCTGCCATTTTTTCGCCTATCGAGCGGCGGCTTTGGTTTCGCGGTTCGCGTCATCCAAGGAGAGAGCAATCGCAGTACCAACCGGACGACCGCAATGATTGAGCAGGAATCCTAAAAAGTGCTCAGAAAAGAGTCGGCCTCGCTTAGCGGGTGCGAGATCGAGTTGGCAGCCTGCTTGCCGCTGCGCTCGCGCAACTAAAAAATCTCGACAGGGCGCGCCGACTCCTTATCTCGGCCGCGCTTCGCAGACTCGGCCAGCCCGTACGCTGGTTTCGCTTCGCGCCATTGGCGGCTCCGCCAGGGAAGCGCTGCACAAGTCTCGGCTGCGGAGGCAAAAAGAGTTTGCGGGTGCAGAACCGTGCTGCGATCGGTGGTATCCGATTGCGCTAACGCGCCGGCCGCTAGATTCTTCGTAATCTGAACGCAGCTCGCGGACTCGCTTGCTCGGCTCCACTGCGTTCCGCCTAGCGCTGCGCTCAGAATGACATGGTGGTGCTTGCGCAGAGGTTCCCTCGTGATCGAAATTTGACTCTCCAGACCGCGGGGCAAATAATGATTCCAGCGTGCGGGTGATGCTTGGGGGTGGGGTAAGCGGGTGAACGGTACGGGCGGCCTCGGCCTGACGACGATGGTCTTTGGCACCGGGCCGGTGGTCCAGGTGGTGCTTTGGACGTTGGTCGCCTTCTCGGTGGGGAGCTGGGGCGTCATCATCTACAAGTTCATGCAAATCTCGCGGGCGCGCCGGCAATCCGAGCGCTTTATCGCGATCTTCTGGGAATCGAAAAATCTCGCGGCGATCCATACGGCGAGCGTGGGTCTCGGGCGCAGCCCGGTCGCGCAGGTCTTTCGCGCGGGCTACCAGGAATTGCTCCAGTTGACGCGGGCGAAGCGGCAGGCGGTCGGCGCCGAGAGCGGCTTTTCGACCGACCTCGGCGGGGTCGAGAATGTCACCCGCGCGATGAAGCGGCAGTCGAATATCGAGCTGACCAAGCTTGAGCAGGGAATCCCGTTTTTGGCGACGACCGGATCGACCTCGCCGTTTATCGGGCTGTTCGGCACGGTCTGGGGGATCATGACGGCGTTTCTTGGGCTGTCGGCGGCGCATACCTCGAGCATTCAGGCGGTCGCGCCGGGTATCGCCGCGGCGCTGATCACGACCGCGGTCGGGCTGGTCGCAGCGATCCCGGCGCAGATGTTCTACAATTTCCTGACGACGCGGGTGCGGATACTGGCGACCGAGATGGATAATTTTATCTCTGAATTCCTGAATATCGCGGAGCGTCACTTCCTCTCGTGAGCTCAACGCGCTAGCACGACGGTAACGGTAGTGGAGTAATGGCGACGGAAGCTGGGCCGCGCGGGGCGCTGGTCTCGCAGATCAACGTCACGCCGCTGGTGGACGTGATGCTGGTGCTGCTGATCATCTTTATGGTGACGGCGCCGATTATCCAGCAGGGCGTGCAAGTCAGCCTGCCCAAGGTCAAGGCCGCGGCGCTGGCGGGCAAGGACGAGCAGTTCATCGTCTCGATCACGCGGGCGCGGCAGATTTACCTCAACGACGCGCCGCTGAGCGCCGGGGCGCTGACGGAGAAGTTGACGGCGATCGGGCATGAGCGGCCGGATCGGGAGATTTTTATCCGCGCCGACGAGCAGGTCCCTTACGGCGACGTGGTCAAACTGATGGCGGCGATCAAGGCGGCCGGGATCGAGAATGTGGGGATGGTGACGGAGATGCCGGATGAGGGCGCCGACGAGCCGGATAAGGGCGACTG
>JBOHWF010000370.1:0-1797 GCA_050736455.1 Binataceae bacterium (SeqCode)
GCATCGAGCCAATGGTTTGTGCGCGGTAGAGTGGCATAGTCACGGGCGCTACCTCCCGGCTTCACCGGCGTGAAGGTTCCATGAGCCGCGATGCTAATCCTTATTCTGTTCGCGGGCGGAAAGAAAAGGCGGCTCGGGAAAGCCGCCGGTTTAGTCGAGCGCAGGCGGCGTCAGTGCTTGGCTTCGATACGGCGGCCGTAGGAGACTTCGCCCTTATCGACCCGCAAGCTGAAGCCGCAATCAGGATTGGTACAGGCCCAGGCTTTGAAAATCACCGAAGCGCCTTCCTGTCCGTAGTCGGAAAGTGGAATCAGAGTGCCATTGTTGCACTTCTGGCACTTCGGCAGCTCCATCACCCCAGCCTCCTTGGCCGCGAATCGGTCGGCCCCAAGCCAAAACTATCGAACGGATTTTGCTAAAGCAATCGGCGTACGCCGCGGCGCCGAGTATCGCCCGTTATAGCCAAATTCGCCGGGAATCCCACGGGTGTTAGACTGGCGGTATGGAGGGGGGAGGCTTGAGTTTTCTGCTGCGCGCCGCGCGGCCGCGCGACCATCGCGAGCTGCTGCGGCTGGCGCGCGAGCTCGACTCGATCAATTTACCGACCGAGGCCGGCGAGCTGCGCGCGGCGCTCGAGCGTTCGGCGCGGTCCTTCGGCGGGCGCACGCGGGATCGCGCGCGGGCGCTCTATATTTTCTGCGCGGAGGAAATTGCTACCGGACGGATCGTTGCCGCCTCGATGATCATCGGCAAGCACGGCACGCCGGCAGCGCCGCATTACTATCTCGAGATCAACTGCGACGAACGCTATTCGCATACGCTGCGCAAGAGCTTTCGTCATCCGTACCTGCAGCTCGGCTACTCGATGGACGGGCCGACCGAGCTGGGCGGGCTGATCGTCACGGGAGCGATGCGCGGTCATCCGGAGCGGGTCGGCAAGCAGATCTCGTGGGTGCGCTTTCTCTATATGGGCCGGCATCTGCGGCGCTTCGAACCCCGGGTGCTGGCGGAGATGCTCGCGCCGATGCTGCCCGGTCATGGCAACGTCTTCTGGGATCATTACGGGCGGCGCATCACCGGGCTCTCGTTTCAGGAGGCCGATCGGCTCTCGACGCGGGACAAGGAGTTCATCCGTGCGCTCTTCCCGGAGACGCCGCTCTACACGTTCATGCTGCCGGATCTGGTGGCGAAGTCGATCGGCGCGGCGGGCGAAGGCACCCGCGGTGCGGTGCGGCTGCTCGAACAGGCTGGGATGAGATTTCTCGAGCAGATCGATCCGTTCGACGGCGGCCCCTACTACGGTGCGGCGACTGCGGAGCTCGCGCCGATCAAGCAGCGGCGCGTCGTGACCGCGATTGCGGGCGAGCCTGCGCGGGAGCGGCGAGCGGCCGTTCTCATCGCGGTCGAGAACGGCGACGGTTTCCGCGCGGTCCGGGTCGAGGCGGAGCTGCGCGGCGACGGCCGCGTGGTCGTGACGCCCGGCGCGCTCACAGCGCTCGGCATCGCAGACCGCACCCGCGTCGATCTCGTTCCGCTGCCGTAGCCGGGCTCGCGGGCTAGGTGCCGGGTGCGACCGCGGCCATGGTCGCGCGCAGCGACGGCGTGTCCTCGGCGGAGTAGACCGTGACGTTGCGATCAATTCGCCGCATCAAGCCGGTGAGCACGCGGCCCGGACCGAATTCGATCGCGCGCGTGACCCCGGCGGCCACCATCGTGCGCATCGATTCTTCCCATCGCACCGGCGAAACAATCTGCTCGAGCAGCAGTTTCAGCACCTGATTCGGATCGTGGTTGAGC
>JBOHWF010000371.1:0-3486 GCA_050736455.1 Binataceae bacterium (SeqCode)
TCCGGCTACATGGGCGGCTGGATCGACAACCTGATCATGCGCTGGTGCGAGATCGAGATGTCGCTGCCACAGTTTTACTTCTTGCTCGCGCTGGCCGCGGTGATTCCGTCGGGGCTCAGCACCGTCACGACCTTTTTCATGATCGTCGCGATCATGTCGTTTATCGGCTGGGCGGGCTTCGCGCGCGTGATCCGTGGGATGGCGGCGGCGGTCCGCTCGGCCCCCTTCGTGGAAGCGGGCCGGGCACTCGGCGGCTCGCGCACGCGGATTCTCAGCCGCCACGTGATTCCCTCGATACTCGGGTTTGCCGCGATCAACGCCTCACTCGCGATTCCGGGTTATATCCTCGGCGAGAGCGCGCTGTCGCTGCTCGGACTGGGAATCCAGGAGCCGGCTTCGAGCTGGGGAAATCTGCTCTCGCAGGCGATGGATCCGCAGAATATCGAGCACTACCCCTGGGTGCTGATTCCGGGCCTTTTCATCTCCGCGGCTGTCATGTCGTTCAACTTCCTCGGCGACCATCTGCGCGATCGCCTCGACCCCGGTAATCTGCGCTGACGGCTAACTTGACCGCTGCGGTATGCGATGTTGTTGATTGGAGTGTGATGAGGTGAAGACCGGGATTATCGGCGGGCGGGGCGTGGGTAAATCGACGGTGTTTCATGCCCTCACCGGACTCGCACCACTGCCGGGGCAGGCTGACGCGCGAAATCGCGCGCGGCCCGGACAGCTCAAGGTGGCAGACCAGCGCCTCGACTTTCTCGAGGCCACCTATGGATCGAAAAAGAAGGTCGAGATTGAACTGACCGTCCTGGACTTCGCGCCGAATCCGAAGGAGCAGAAGGAGGGGGCGGCGCTTGATGCGAGCCTGCTGCCGCTGATTCGCGACCTCGACGCGTTGTTGATCGTCGTGCCGGAATTCGCCGGAGAGCAGATGCCGCTCGCGGATACCATTGCGAGCGTCGAGGCCGAACTGGTCTTCGCCGACTATGATCAGGCGGAGCGGCGGAGCGAACGTCTCAAAAAGGAGAAGGGTCAGACCGATTTCGAGCGCGCGGCGCTCGACAAGTGCCTGAAGTGGCTCGAAGCCGGACGGCCGCTGCGGCTGCTCGAATTGACCGCGCAGGAGCTCCAGGCCTTTGCCAGCTTTGGCTTTGTCTCACGCAAGCCCGCACTCGCGGTGGTCAACTGCGAGATTGATCGCGCGCTAACCGAGTCCTCACACGAGGATCGCGCAGCTCTCGAGCAGCATGGCCTCGATTTTTTTCGGCTGGCCGCGGCCTTCGAGGCGGAATTGTGGGAGCTCGACGCGGCCAGCCAGCGCGAAATGCTCCAGGAGGCTAGACTCGCCGCGCCGGCGCGCGACCGTCTGATCAACGCGCTCTTTCGTCATCTCGGCCTGATTACCTTCTACACCGCCGGCGAGCCCGAGGCGCATGCGTGGCCGCTGCCGCGTGGCGCCTGCGCCCTCGAAGCTGCCGGGCGGATCCACAGCGACATCGCGCGCGGCTTTATCCGCGCCGAGGTCGTCACCTATGAGGATTTCGCTGCGCTGCGCTCCGACGCCAAGGTCAAGGAAGCGGGCAAGTTGCGGCTCGAGGGGCGCGACTACCTCATGCGCGACGGCGACATTATCCATATCCGCTTCAAGATCTGAGGCTGCCCGGGGGCGACGATCAACTCGAAACCCTGCCCGCCGCAGCGTCGCCGAGGATGATCGTCTTGAAAGAATTCGTGCTAAGGAAGCCCGCATGAAGCATCTACCGGCGCTGACTCTTCTCGCTGTCGCCATCATTTGTCTGGCGGTTCTCCCACGCTATTACCGGGCCGCCCCTTCGGCAGTCAGCCTCGACTCAACCGGAACAATTGTCGCCGTGGCGAAGGATAATACTGGCGTCACGAGCATCACGGTCCGCGATAAGCGGGCCGGCGAAATACGCTTGCTACGCGTGAGTCCCAATGATGAAGCCGTGAAGAACAGCGTCTATCAAGCGGGCGACAAAATCGAATTCTCCACCGCGGCCAATGACGCCCTGACCGCGATTGAGGGCGCCGGCGGCGTCTCGCTCGGCCGTTGGCCGCGCGCCCTTGAAATGCTGGCGGCGGCGCTGGCGCTATTTGCGCTCGCCCTGTTCCTGATGTCGGGACATCCGACGCGGGTAATCGTCGGTCAGGACAATCGCTACAGCAATTCGTATTTCCAGATGAGTATGTGGTTTGCCACCGTGGTCGTGGCCTATGTCGCCATGATCGCGCTCAGGGGCTTCTACCTCGGTGGCGCCTTCATTGGCGGCGTCGGCGTCCCGCAAAATCTGCTCCTGCTCTCCGGTCTCAGCGCACTGACGATGGTTGGCGCGAAAGGACTGACCCGCGCGAAAGCCGAGGCGGCGGCCCAGGCTCCGTTGACCCCGCAGAAGACCCGCGCCGCGGCGCCGAGCTTTCCCTCCGATCTGGTGACCAACGACGAAGGCGAACCCGATATGGGTGATTTCCAGATGATCGTCATGACGATACTGGCCGCGGCTAGTTATCTTCTGCAAGCCTTCCACTTTCTCGGCCGGATTGACTATCTACACGGCGTGCAAATGCCCGATCTCGACACAACGATTCTCGCCGTTTTCGGCCTGGGGCAAGGGGCCTATTTGGGTAAGAAATGGGCCGGGACGGTCGGCAAATCCTGACGCATCCCAGGCGGACTGCGAGCGCATTGCGTACCTGCTGGTATGCCTTAATTCAAACCGGACCGACTACTTTGACGCGACTTGCGCGCGGTGGTCGCGGCTGAAACAATGCGCCGAGCGCTTGGGGCTCGCGCTCCAGCAGCAGATCCCTCCCAGTAAATGCGTCGCGCCGAAACTCTGATAATCCTGCTCGCGCTCGCCTTCTATGCCTGGTTCTTGCGGCGCTTCGGACTGGGTCAGGTACTTGAATACGTTCGCCTGATTGGCTGGGGGCTGTTCTATACGATCGCGCTCGAGGCGGTCGCGCGCTGCGCCAATACGCTCGGCTGGCGCGTCGTAATTGCCGACCATCCGGCCGGGCTTGGCCTCGGCGAACTGTTCATGGCGCGGGTTGCCGGCGAAGCGATCGATTACGTCACGCCGTCGGCGCAACTCGGCGGCCAAATCGTGATGGCGCTGATGGTCCGGCGCAAACTTGCGATGGCCGTCGGCCTGGCGACCGTGGTCATCGCCTCGCTGGCCGAAGCGCTCGGCCAAATCGGCTTCATCAGCGGTGCGATCGTGGCGGCCCTGCCTTCCGCCGACCACCTGCATCACCATCTGCTCTGGCCGGTCATCGCCGGATTAGTGATCGCGATCGCGCTGGCGGCCGGGTTTTTCTATGTGCAATTACGGCAGCCTTTCTCCCATCTGTGGAAGGCTGCGGCGCGATTCCAGGTGCCGCAACTCGCCAAACCCGAGGTGCAGGCGGCCGCGGCCGAAGCGGATGCGCTATTGGTGGGTTTCTACGCGCGCCATCGTGGAC
>JBOHWF010000372.1:0-4324 GCA_050736455.1 Binataceae bacterium (SeqCode)
GATTCGTCAAGGCTTACCAGTAACCTCCAACGCGATTTCCCGACCTGCAGAAAAATCTTTACCCCCTCCGCCTCGGATGACCAAGCGCTGGCCCAAGCGCCGGAAGAAACTCTCTCGGAAGGTCCAATCAAGGCCGACCGCTGCCGCGCGTATGACCGGCGGGCTCCCAAACGTCTTCTTCTCGGCTCGCGCCATGCCAAACCAAAAGTGACGTTCTTCGGCGTTTTTGACAGTTGACGATTCGGCACAATTGTGGCACATTTGTGTCAATGCTGAACGCACTATACGTCACTCGGAAGAACGAGGGACTCGAATTCGCGAGAAGAGTCACCGCCGCCCTGGGGTCAGCTCGTTTGCAGAAACTGACGGTCGCAAAGGCGGTTGCCGGCGCAGAGCCGGACACTGTCCCCGATCTGATCGTAGCGGGGCTAGGGGAGCATGTAACTGCTCTTGTCGAGATTAAGGGATTGCGTCGCGCCTTCCCCAAAACCGTGATCGTGATTACGAGCCGCAAGCTCTCCGGAGAGATGAGTGCTGAAGTCTACCGAGCGGGAGCAACGGCGGTTGTTCCGCTGGGTGCCCTCGGAGATGCGATTGCCAATCTGACGCAAGTGTTCGAAGCGGGAAAGCCGAAAAGGCCAGGTCCTTTAGATGATACTATGGTCGAGGAATTCCACGACCTGGCCACAGGTCGCCTGGACGCTGATGCGGTCGCGCGAGGTCTCGATATTTCTGTGAGCGGGTTAGCAAAGGCGGTTGGATTAACTCCGTCGGCGCTTTCGAAACGACCGCATGCGAGGGCTGCGCAGAACGCTCTCCGCGAGATCGAATTTGCTGTGGCAGCGCTCCGGAGGCTCCTGGGATCGGACGCGCGTGTACGCGCCTGGCTCAACGCGCCGCATCCTGACCTCGGAGGAGACGCGCCATTAGCCCTTCTCACAAAGGGCTCGGCCAAGGATCTGGCCGATTACGTGAGGGGCGCCCTGTCGGGTCAGCCCACGTAGTGCTCTCTGAGCGCGAGTTGAGACGAGCGGTTCGTCGAGTGCCGCTGATCGGCATCGAGGGGCCATTCCACCGTTTTGTCGATCTGTGGTTTGTGCATCAAAGGCTGGCCATAGGCACGCGAACAGAAGTTCTTGCCGGACTGGGTGCGAAGATGCTCGGGGGCCGCTTTACCCCGCGTGGGGCATTCGAAACGCTGTATGTCGGGGCATCTGCCGAGACTGCTCGGGTTGAAGCTGAGTCCCGGATAACGGCCTCAGGCGTGGTTGGCCGTCCGAGCAACCCCTACGTTCACTTCGTGATCCGAGGCCGCTTGCAGATGGTCTTGGATCTGAACGACCCCTTGGTGCTGGAAGCGCTGAAGACAACGGTGCAAGAGATCATCGCGCCTTGGGTAATGGACCAGGCGCAGGGCAAGGAAGCGAAGACGCAGGTGCTCGGGCGCGCGGTTCATGCTGCTAGCAGAATTGAAGCGATTCTCTTTCCGTCCAGCAAAAATAGACCTGACGGACGCTGCTTGGCCATTCTGCCGGACCGGCTGAAGAAAGGCTCGTCGTTGGAAATAGTAGACGAGACGGGTCTCGTGAAGGAGCGGTTGCCATAAGAGATGTATCGGGAAAATCCGCGAATAGCTCTGATTTCTCAACTGTTGTCGCCGCAGCGTGGACATAGCGGCCAGCGGGGAATTCGATGAGGCCGTACAGGCTGAGACGATGGAGACCAAGCTCCTCATCACAAGATGTCCAATTCTTCACTTGTGCCAGGCCTGGAAGATCGGGAAAGCCCGAAAGTCGGTTTAGTCGCGTACCAGACCATATAGTGCACAAATGGCTTCGAGGGCTTCCGGGCAGCACCGGCACAGTTATCGTTTCTCTTCTCGGGCGCAAGCATGGCCCAAGTGGCGACAGCGAGTTTTCGTTCTACTCGTTCCATGGCGTCTGGGACCAGGCAGCGGAACGGCGCGGCCGCCCCTCGTTTCAGAAGTGGCTTGACCGTTGGCGCAAGGAACGCCCTATTCAGGTTCTGGAACACCCGACATACGACTTCTGTCGCGTCCCGCCTGAGACATTGGATGCCGTCGCGTCTGATGTCTCTCAGCGTCTGTCAGCAGGCCGAACCGTCGTCCTAATGGACTCTGGAGGCGAACGCCGCACGAGCCAAGTCTGTAGGCACATGGGGTTCGTCGAAGATACGCGTTCCTTATAATCGTTGCGACGCGCAATCGCGTTGTAGTCAACGACCAGCTCAAGGCAGCTTCGGAGCAGGGCCAGCACCTCTGCTATAGGTTCTGGTAGTCACGGCTCAAGTCTTTCTGGTCGCTTTGCTCGCGGCGGTTGTGCCGCTGCCGTTCCCCGAGCGAGCTGTGCCTGGATTGATCGGGCTGGTGTTCGGAGTGCGCATCGGCATCATCGATGTGCCGCGAACATCCTTGGGTGCCGGCACCCGCTGTCCGCTGTCTGGACCGAGGTTGCTGAGCTGCTGGGTCTGTCGGCCGAAGTCCATTGCCTTGACCCAACCAGTCGCTTCGCCGTTGTTGCCCGCACTACCGTTGCCGATCTGCGCGACCTTATTGAATCCCGTCTGGAGGGCGCTCGTGATAGGCCGGATGATCGTCTGGGCGACGTACGCGGCCTCGAATGCATGGCTAAGTGCCAGGCCAATAGTGCCGCCCGCAATGCTCGCCGCCATGTGGGGCACGGCGATGCTCACGATCATGAAGACGATCGAAAATGCAGTATAAGTGAGCATGTCAGCGACGGGGAGACTCCCAGAGCAAACGGTGGTCATGATTGATCCGGGCGGCACGCCGTAAGTGGTCCACCAAGGGAGCGTGGCGGGAACGGGTTTGCACGCGGCAGTGAGAGCGGCGCTCCACTGATTCGCCATCTGTACACCGATTGCGAGCACCAAGTAGAAGAATAGAAGCCTTACTCCAACGCGAATGACATAGCCGAAATAGCCTTCCGCTGCGGGGGCAGTGAACCGATTGGCACCAAGGCCCAGCAAGATCACCCCGCCGCCCACAACGAGGTACGACTCGATCAGTGTAAGCAGGAGCATCGCGGCGGTAACAACGAAAGCGATCAAAACAATGAAGGCTGACACGCTTTGAACAATCGCCAGCTCGAGATTCGTTATGGTGCTGGCGGTAGCAGGTGCGTTGAAGATTGTGGTTGCTATGTTTCCACCGATTTGAAGAACGCTCTGGGGACTAAGAGACGGAAGGCCGGTGACTGCGGCACCGATTGCGGCGAAACTCTTGATGATTGCCGTCATCCAGGAGAAGGCGTTCACGATCATCAGGTAGACAAAGCCGCTCAATATGTGCCTTATCAGCCGCCCGAAGAAGTAGGACGGGTCGAGCTGTCCTTCCGCCGTGTATTGAATCCAAGTGACTAGAATCTCAATGAGGAGAAGTGCGAAGAAGAGCTTGAGCGCGTATGGTTGGATGGCCGCACTATACTTGATACCGGCCGCATAGAACTGAATTGCGATTGAATCAAGGCCGTTCATTTGTCGTCTCCTGTTGGGCTTCTGTCTGGCGAGCGACTCGAATCATGGGGGTAGCGGTGACGCTGCGGGCGAGGCATGTAGGAGGTCTGGAACACCGGAAGAGACGGGAGCGGCGAATCGACCGCGGGCCTCGCTATCGGCGGTGTGCTGTTGGAACAGGTGCCAGGCGCCGTACACAATCGCGCAAATACCGATGATGGCGAATGCGAGCAGCAAAGGGCTTTGGGCTTTTTTCATGGAGCTCCGTACAAAATGACTAAGGCTGTGGCGGAGGTGCAGGATTGGCGTGCAAGAGATCTTGGATGCCGGGCGATACGGGTGCAGAGAACAGCGCCTGCGCCTCAAGATTGCTTTGGACCTGATTGTTGACCTGATTCGCTGCCGCGACGTTCTGCGAATTCATCTCGGCCATCACCAACTGGCGGAGCATCTGAACCTGCTGGACCTGCGCGAGCGCAATTTCGTTGCTGACCTGAACCGCCTGTAGATTGCCTATCGCCGTTTGATTCTTGAGCTCAAGGATTTGCAGCGATGCTTGCTCCGCCTGGAAGTTCTGGGCCTGAGCCTGTGCCGAAGCGAGCGCGCCATTGAGAGTGTTCAGCGTAGTGTCGATGGTCGCCTGCGGACTCTGCACTCCCGCGGCCGAGGCCGCGTTGAAGCCCGGATAGAGTTGCTGGAACTCCTGCGTCAGCCCCTGAAAAGTATACGACAGCCCTTCCTGCTCGTTGATCAGATTTCCTAGATTCGTGAGCAGATTCTGATTCGGCTGCCAGACTCCCGCGCCACCGCCGGTCGTGTTCTTAATCGC
>JBOHWF010000373.1:0-5385 GCA_050736455.1 Binataceae bacterium (SeqCode)
GCGCTCGAGATGGCCCTCGCGCGAGCGATGGAGCCGGCCGCGCATCTTGAGGAAGAGTCCGCGCAGGCCCTTATTGGCCGCCGCCGGCTTGACCGTGAGGGCCTCCGGGGTTTGCGCGAGCAGCGCGACGATTTCGGCGTTGACGTTGTGCACCAGCGCTTCATTCGCCGCGGCCCGGATCGCGTTACGCACCGCATGAGCGTCCGACGAGCCGTGCGCGATAATCACCACGCCGTTGACGCCGAGCAGCGGGGCGCCGCCGTACTCCGCCGGATCGAGCCGCGCGCGAATCGCCCGCAGTTTCTTGCGGACGAGTAGAAAGGCAAGCTTGCGCGGGAGGCCGCCTTCGAAGACCTCGCGCAGATTGCCGAGCAGAAATGCGGCGAAACCCTCCATCGTTTTGAGCGCGACATTGCCGGTAAAGCCGTCGGTGACGATCACGTCGGCTTTGGCGCGATTGATGTCGCGGCCCTCGACGTAGCCGGTGTAATTAATCTGCGGCGTCATCGCGGTGAGCATCGTGGCGGCGGCGCGGGTGAGTTCAGTGCCTTTGGAAGCCTCTTCGCCATTGGCCAGAAGCGCCACCTTCGGCTGCGTAACCTGCGCGACGTGTTTCCAGTAGACGCTGCCCATCGCGCCGAACTGCAGCAGATTGAGCGGTTTGACCTCGGTATTGGCGCCGGCGTCGAGCAACAGTGCGAGCCCCGCGCTGGTCGGCACGACCGAGGCAATCGCCGGGCGATCGACGCCGGCCAGATTGCCGAGGATCGCCATCGCTGCGGTCATCACGGCGCCCGAGTTGCCCGCGCTGACGAAGGCGTCGGCGGCCCCGCGCTTGATCAACTCGAGGCCGACGTGGATTGACGATTCGGGCTTGGTGAGGACCGATTCGAGCGGCGCATCGTCCATCGTCACGACTTCCGCCGCATGCTCGACCGTCAGCGGCAGCCCCCAGAGGTCGCGGCCAGTGAGTTCGCGCTCGAGGGCGTCACGATCGCCGACCAGGATCACCGCGATCGCGAGATCGCGGGCCGCCTGGATCGCGCCCTCGAGCATGGCTTGCAGGCCAAGGTCGCCGCCCATCGCATCGAGCGCGATCTTCATGAGCTGCCTCGGGTGGCCAAATAAAGAGCCGAGTTCATTTCAACGGCGCCTGACTCGAGCGGCGCGGGCGCGAAAGTCTATTCGGCCACCGGCGCCAGCTCGCGGCCGCGGTAGGTCCCGCAATGACGGCAGACGTGATGAGGCATCACCGGCTCGCCGCAGCTCGCACAGGCATGCGGGTTCACGGGCGTCAGCGCGTCATGTGCGCGACGCTTGTTGCGTTTCGATCGCGAAGTGCGACGCTTGGGTGCTTGCATCTGTCTTCTTCCGCCTGGTTTAAGATTTGGATCGGGCCGCGCCGCCTACCGTATCAATTATCCGCGCCCAGCTTTATCCGTGCCCGGCTTTTATCCGCGGCCAACTTTCAGCGTGCGCAGCACCGCGAGGCGGCTGTCGGCGGTTTCCGACCGGCAGTCGCAGGTCGCCTCATTGCGGTTGACGCCGCAGCGCGGGCAGAGCCCCAGGCAATCCTCGCGGCACAGCGGCCGCTCAGCCAGCGCCAGGATTACCTGCTCGCGCACCAGTGGCGCGAGGTCCACGTGATCACCCTCGTAGAGGGAAAATTCAAGATCCTCGCCGCGCAGGTCGCTTTCCTGATCATAACCGATCGACCTGGGCGCCAACACGTAACGAAACGGCCGCGCGTGGGAGGTCGCGAAATCCTCGGCGCAACGCGCGCAATTGGCGCGCGCCATGGCCTCCACCGTACCGCTGAGAAACACCTCCGTGCCGGCGCGATAGTAGGAGACTTCAACTGCCACGGGCCGCACCAGAACATATTCGGCAATCGGACCGAGGCTGAGTGCGCAATTAAGTTCCCCCTCCGGCTCGGCGAACGAGAGCTCGCGCGACTCGGCAGTTATGTCATCGACGCGCAGTCTCATCGTGGTCCGCCAAAAGAACGAAAAAACCCGCCCGTCTCAAACTGGCGCAACTGGGAATTATGCCACGTCATGGCGGCGACTCCAACAAGATCGGCTCGCACGCTATTGCTACGATCTCAACATGGCCACCGTAATGCTCCTGATGATCTCGAACACCTTTATGACCTTCGCCTGGTATGGGCATTTGAAGCACCGCTCCGCCCCGCTTGTGGAAGCCGTCGTCTTAAGCTGGCTGATTGCATTTGGCGAATATTGCTTCCAGGTTCCCGCGAATCGAATCGGTTACGGCGAATTCACCGGTTATCAATTGAAGATAATCCAGGAGTGCGTCACGTTGGTGGTGTTTGCCGTCTTCGCGTACTTCTATCTGGGGGAGGCAGTGCGGTGGAATTATGCGGTCTCCTTCGGCTTTATTCTCGCCGCGGTTTTCTTCGCCTTCTGGGGCAGCGTCTCGTTATGAGACAATCGACTCGGCCAGCGGGCCAAAGTTTCGCCGCCAACACCCTTGGCCGGCGATAGCGCGACAACGGAGCGCGCTCTCCTCGATTCAATTGAAAATTAGAGGCTGCGGCCGACAGCTTCGGCGACCGGCTTGAGCGCCGCCATCAGGGCGGCGAAGCTCGCCGGCGTAAGCTGCTGCGGGCCGTCGGAGAGCGCGGCGCGCGGGTCGGGATGGACCTCGATCAGCAGGCCGTCAGCGCCCGCGGCGACGGCTGCCAGCGCCATCGGCGTGACCAGCGACCAGACCCCGGTGCCGTGGCTGGGATCGACGATCACCGGCAGATGCGTCCATTCCTTGAGCAGCGGGATGGCGTTGAGATCGAGCGTGTTACGGGTCGCGGTCTCGAACGTGCGGATCCCGCGCTCGCAGAGCACCACGTCGGGATTGCCTTCCGAGAGGATATACTCGGCCGCCATCAGGAACTCCTCGAGTCGCGTGGACATTCCGCGCTTGAGCAGGATCGGCTTGCGGATTCGCCCAAGATTGCGCAGCAAGGAGAAGTTCTGAGCGTTGCGCGCGCCCACTTGGAGCATATCGGCGTGCGCGGCAACCAGCTCGATATCGTGGGTATCCATGATCTCGGTCACCACCGGCAGTCCGACGCGCCGTCCCGCGTTCTCGAGCAGCGTGACGCCCTCGCCCTCCATCCCCTGAAACGAGTAGGGCGAGGTGCGCGGCTTGTAGGCCCCGCCGCGCAGCAGATGGGCGCCCGAGAGCTTGACGGCGTCGGCCGCCCCGTCAACCTGCTGCTGACTTTCGACGGCGCAGGGGCCGCCGATAATCGCGAGGCGCCGCCCGCCAATCGCCGCCCCTTTGACGTTCACGATCGAGCCTTCGGGTCGGACTTCGCGGCTGGCGAGCTTGAAGGTGCGCAGCACCGGCATCACGCGATCGACCCCGGCGAAGGCCTCAAGATGAGCCAGCGAATGACCTTCGCCGCGTTCCTCGCCGACGCACGCCACAACCGTGCGCTCGACCCCGCGGATTACGTGGGCGCGATAGTCCAGCTTCTCGACCGCCGCGATCACGTAATCGACGTCGGCGGCGCTCGCGTGCGGCTTCATCACTATGATCATGCTGCTATTATAGTATCCTGCTGGCGAGGAAGACGAACCTTGACGCGTGAGCCACTGACGCCGCTGCGGCTGATCCATACCTCCGATGTGCATCTCGAGAGCGACACGCTCGGCGCGGGAGCGCGCGGCGACGCTTTCCGCGAGCGGGTGCGTGAGGCGTTCAATGGCGTCGTCGATCTGGCCAATCAGAGGAATGCAGACCTGCTGCTGATCGTCGGCGACCTGTTTGATTCAAGCCGGGTTGGCGCGCAGGCGCTCGAGTTCACGATGCGCACAATCGCGCGGGCGCGGATGCCGGTGATCATGATTCCCGGCAATCACGACGCCCACGACGAGCGCTCGATCTACGCGGCGATGCCGCCGGCGTCGCTTCCGGTGAATCTTCATCTAATACTTGAAGTTGAGGGGCGGACGCTCGATTTTCCGCAGCTCAGCGCGCAGCTTTGGGGCCGCGCCCTCAACGAGCATTCGCCCGACTATCGGCCGTTGCTCGGGCTTCCGCCAGCGGCGGAGGATCGCTGGAACATTGCGCTGGCACACGGCTTTTATACCGACGGCGGCGAGACCTATCGATCGTCGCCGATTACGCCGCAAGAGATCGAGGCGAGCGGCTATCACTACATCGCGCTCGGTCATATCCACCTGTTTGGCGACGTGTCACATGGTGCGACGCGGGCCTTTTATTGCGGCACGCCGGCGCCGCTTTATGCCGGCTCGGAGGCGGGATGGGTGGCCGAGGTCAATTGCACGCCGGATGCGCCAGTCAGGGTTGACCGCGTGGTCGTGGCGGGCGGTAGCGTCGCATCTGCAGGCGCTACCGGCGATTAAGACGAAGGACGAAAGCGGCTCTTTCCAGCCGTGCGCCGCTTAGTCGGCGGTTATCTCAATTACCGGCTGCACGGCTGGCTGCAAGGATCGGGGTCGGAGGAACCGCCGGCTCGCGCAGTGCCGGAAAGGTTTCGAGCAATCGATTGCGCACACTCTCGAAGCTCTGCGCGGTGAAGGGCTTGGCGAGATAATCGAGCGCCCCCTCGCGCAGGAACGACTTTTTGACTTCGGGAAACGCCAGTCCGCTGATAACCAGAACCGCAGCATCGGGGTTCTCGCTGCGCATGATGCGGAACAGGGCGAGTGCGCCAAGTCCGCCAATTTGCGGGACCGCGACGTCGAGCGTCACCAGGTCCGGCGTCACGGTGCGGAAGAGGTCGAGGGCCTGCAAGGTGTTTTCGGCCTCGGCCACGACTGCGCAACCGAGGCATTCCAGGTGATGACGCAGAACGTCGCGGACGAAAACCGAATCGTCAACAATCAGTATCCGTAAACCCATAACCCACTCCCAGGCGTCGTCGTAATCCGGATTGCGACGGCGCGGCGCTCGATACGTCTATAGATGAAAGCAACTAACAGGCCATTGCCGGATCGACGCGCCGCCGGGGCGCGAGCGAGGCTCGGTTGCACGATGGCTGCCATAAGTGACGGTGGCGGCACCGATTTGTTTCAACACGGGACATCGCGGCGCTTTGCTCCAGACCCGGCGCAGCAAATTTGCGCCGGCTGCAGGATATAATCGCGAGCGATGGACCAAGCCCAAGAGCCGGGAAATGCGGGCGTGAAACCTTCGCGGCTGACGATCTACCCGACCGCTCGCAAGGTCGAGGAGCAGCTCGTCCGGCTGAGCCGCGGCGGATGCCTCCTCGGCCATCGCCTGATGACGCTACCCCAGGTGGTCGATTCGATCTGGCTGGAGACCGGCGATCGCCGCGCGAGTCTGAGTCATACCGGCGAGCGGCTGGCCCTGAGCGAGGCCGTGGCGCGGACG
>JBOHWF010000374.1:0-3736 GCA_050736455.1 Binataceae bacterium (SeqCode)
ATTGGCTGCTGAACAACTTTCTCGGCTCAATTATCATCATTTTGGTCGTGCTCTTTCAGGCGGACATCCGCCGCGCGCTGACCGGGGTCGGCACGCGCTCGTTTTTCGGCGCGCGCTACGATATCGCGAATGTGGCGCAAGAGCTGGCGACGGTGGCCGCGTGGCTGGCGGCGCGACAGATTGGCGCGTTGATCGTGCTCGAACGCGACGTCGGTCTGCAGGATGTGGTTGAAACCGGCCGCCTGATCCAGGGACAGCTGTCGCCCGAGCTGCTCGAGACGATTTTTATGCGCGGCTCGCCGCTGCACGACGGCGCGGTGATCGTCAAAGGCGATCAGCTAGTGGCGGCGGCCTGCCTGTTGCCCCTGTCGACGAATCCCAATGTCAGTCTGACGCTGGGCACGCGCCATCGCGCGGCCATTGGGCTGACGGAAAACAGCGACGCGGCGGTAATCGTGGTGTCCGAAGCGGATGGGATGGTCTCCCTCGCTCGCGGCGGTGAGCTCGAGCGAGGCCTCAAGCCGCCGCAACTGCTCGCGGCGCTGCGGGGACTGCCCGATTAGGCGGGTGCCGGGAGCGAATCACGGAACCCGCGCGCAAAAATGCACCCAACGGCCGCGGCGGTGCCACCACGATCCGGCCGCTGGCGCTGAAGGAAAGCGCTCGGTTGCGCCGCCTGGCCGCGGCGCTGCGGCGCAACGCTGGCCTGCGCGTGATTTCGCTCCTGCTGGCGATCGGGCTGTGGCTTTTCGTCAATGCCGGCGAGCGTAACGCCCAGCAAGTGTTCACGGTGCCGATCAGCTATCGGAACCTGCCGCCACATTTCGTCATCGCTGAGCCCCATCCGGCCACTGTCAACATCGAAGTTTCCGGGCCGCGCACGCTGCTGTCACTGATCGCGCCGAACCGGCTGACGCTCAAGCTGGACCTGGCCGGCGCAACCATCGGTCAGATGCTCTTCAAGATCGGTCCGGACAGCTTCAACGTGCTGCGCAAAACCACGGTGGTGAGCGTCTCGCCCTCGCAGATCGTGCTGGATATCGATCGCATCGTCACACGCACCCTGCCGGTCCATTTGGTGACCAGCGGCGCGGCCGATGGCGGCTATCATGTGACTGCGGCCGAAGTGAATCCGCGCGTGGCGACAATCAAAGGTCCGAGCCGGCAGATCACGCAGATCGGAGCGCTCGCCACCGAGGCAATCGATCTCAGTGGCGCGACGAGCAATCTCTCGCGTGTGGTCGCGCTGACAGCGCCGCCCGGAGCGACCCGGATCGATCCGCCAGAAGTGGCGGTGACGATCGCAGTAAGCGAGGTGGTCGCGGACAAAGAGTTCCCGGCCGTGCCGGTTCACGTACGCAATAGCGCTTATGCCTGGAAGGTCGAGCCCGTGCATATCAACGTTACGGTGCGCGGTCCGCTGCTCACGCTCGCGCGCGTCAACCTGGCGAATGCCGTCGTGATCGACGCCGACGGCATGGCGCCCGGGAGTTATGCGATGCCGGTGCGGGTCGAGCTGCCGCAAGGGGTTGAATTGGTGCATCAGTCGGCCGAGAAGGTTAGACTGAAGATGTTCCGCCATCGGCGGAGCGCCTCAGGTTGAACGACGGACCGCAAAGACTCTTTGGCACCGACGGCATTCGCGGCATCGCCAATGTCGAGCCGATAACTTCCGAGACTGCACTGCGGCTGGGACGCGCGCTGGCGCATGTGTTCAAGCGCGCCGCCGGAACCCATCGGCGCATCCTGGTCGGCAAGGACACGCGGTTGTCGGGCTACATGCTCGAGACCGCGATCGCCTCGGGCATCTGCTCGATGGGCGCGGACGTCCTGCTGGTGGGGCCGCTGCCAACACCAGCGATCGCGTTTCTCACGCAGAGCATGCGCGCCGACGCGGGCGTGGTGATTTCGGCGTCGCACAACCCGTTCGCCGACAACGGAATTAAGTTTTTTTCGCGCGAGGGCTTCAAGCTCGACGATGCGACGGAGGCGCGGATCGAGGCTCTGGTCTTCGACGACGGCGCGCTGGCGAGTCATCGCGCAGTCGGGGGCGATATTGGCAAGGCCACGCGGATCGACGACGCGATCGGGCGCTACCTGGTGTTTCTCAAGACCTGCGTGCCGCGCCGCCTGACCTTCGAGGGCTTGAAGATCGTGCTCGACTGCGCCAACGGCGCCGCCTACAAAGTCGGCCCCGAGGTGCTCGAAGAGCTCGGCGCGGAGGTGATCCCGCTCGGCGTCGAGCCCAACGGCCTCAACATCAATGACGGCTGCGGCGCGCTGCATCTTGAAGCGATTCGCGACGCCGTGCGGCGCGCGGGCGCGCACGCCGGCGTCGCGCTGGACGGCGACGGCGATCGCGCGATGTTGCTTGACGAGCGCGGCGAAGTCTTCGACGGCGACGACGTGATGGCCCTGCTGGGCGCGCGCATGGCCGCCGCCGGACAGCTCAAGCACAACACGGTGGTTGGCACCGTGATGAGCAATTTCGGGCTCGAGCTCGCGCTTTCACGTCACGGGGTCCGACTGATCCGCACCGATGTCGGCGATCCAGCCGTCGTGCGCGAGATGCGCGGCCATGCATACAATCTGGGCGGCGAACCGTCCGGCCACGTCATCTTCATGGACCATGCGACCACCGGCGACGGGTTGATCACAGCCCTGTTGGTGCTGACGCAGATGGTCGCGGCGCAAAAACCGCTGAGTGAACTGCGCGCGATGGAGCGGGTGCCGCAGATTCTAAAAAACGTCGGCGTGCGAGCACGCATCCCGTTCATCCAGATCGCTGAGGTTGACGGCGCGATCGCCGACGCGCAGCGGCAGCTCGACGGCGTCGGCCGGCTGCTGGTGCGCTACTCCGGCACCGAGCTGCTCGCGCGCGTGATGGTCGAGGGCGCGTCGCCGGCGCCTATCGGAGAGATCGCCGACACCATCGCGGAGACCATCCGCAGGCATCTCGGCGTCTAGGCTGTCGCCGGACCGGCGGCCGTAGATGATCAAGCTCGGGGTAAATGTCGATCACGTCGCGACCCTGCGGCAGGCGCGCGGCGCGGCCTATCCCGATCCAGTCGAGGTAGCGATCGCCGCGCAGCGCGCCGGCGCGAGTGCGATCACCGTACATCTGCGCGAGGACCGGCGGCATATCCAGGACCGCGACCTCTTCAGTATTCGCCGGGCCGTGCGCATCCATCTGAATCAGGAGATGGCGCCGACAGAGGAAATGGCAGCGATTGCCCTGGAACTCTGTCCCGATGAAGTCTGTCTCGTGCCCGAGCGGCGCGCGGAGCTGACCACTGAAGGCGGGCTGGACGTGGCGGGACTCCAGGGGCGGCTCGCGCCGCTAGTCGAGCGTCTCCGGCGGCACGAAATCAAGGTCAGCCTGTTTATCGATCCCGAGCCCGAGCAGGTGGCGGCCGCGGCGGAGCTTGGCGCGCAGTTCGTCGAGCTGCACACGGGAAAATACGCGAACCTCGCCGACGCCGATCTTTCGCCGTCCAGCCGAGACTCGAAATCGCAGGTAGAAAACTCGTCAGGGCGCGCGATCGGCCAGATCGGCGAGGCCGCGCGGGCGGAACTGGATAAGCTGCGCGCGGCGGTCAAGCAGGCGCGATCGCTCAAGCTCAAACCCAACGTTGGCCACGGCCTCAACTACCTTAACGCGGGTCCGGTCGCGGCGATCCCCGGCCTCGTATGGGCGCATATCGGCCACGCGATTGTCGCGCGCGCGGTGCTCGTC
>JBOHWF010000375.1:0-5964 GCA_050736455.1 Binataceae bacterium (SeqCode)
CAAGTATGGCGCAGAAGTCAAGACGACTCTAGTTCGGTGGAGGACATCTTACGTCCACTGCTCACGGCAGTCGCGCGCGGAATCCTACTTGTTCTGCCACCTGGGCGGCCGCTTCTCCGCGAACGCGATCGCGCCTTCGCGGGCATCCGCGGTGGTTTGCAGCCAATCATAATGCTTGCGCTCGAGAGCGAGGCCATCGAGCAGAGGAAGATCAAGGCCGTCGAGCGCGACCCGCTTGATCCGTTGGACGGCAAGCGGCGCGCTCTTGCAGATCTCGCCGGCGATCGCCTCGCACTTGCCGATTAGCTGGTTCGTCGGGACGACGTGGTCGACCAGTCCCAGCCGCAGCGCCTCCTGCGCGTCGATCCGATTGCCGGTGTAGAGCAGCTCCAGCGCGCGGCCAAGCGGAATCAGTCGCGGCAGCCGCTGCGTCCCGCCACCTCCGGGCAGCCATCCGAGGCGCACCTCGCCCAGTCCGAACTGGGCGTGTTCGGCGGCCACCCGGATGTCACACGCCAACGCCTGCTCGAGGCCGCCGCCGTTGGCGTGGCCGTTGATCGCGGCGATCACCGGCTTGTCGAGCGCCAGCATCTTCGGGAACAGCAGATTGTGCGGCTCCTCACCCGGCCGTTCGACGTAATTGCTCTTGATATCGCTACCGGCGCAGAAAGCGCGCTCGCCGGCGCCGGTCAGGATGGCGACGCGCAGCGCGGGGTCCTCCTGAAACTCCGTCCAGACCTCGGCCAGTCGCGCGTACGACTCGTGGTCGCAGGCGTTGAGCCGTTCTGGCCGATTGATCGTGACGTAGGCGATAGCCCCGCGCTTGTCGAAGAGTATTTTCATGGGTCAGCCTCGGAAAATACCTCGCCTCGCCTCGAGAAAGTTTCGCCTCCAAGCGCCCGCTCAGGCGGCGCTGCGGGTGGGTGAGGCATGGACTTCTCCCTAGCGTAGAGCTCGATAGAAGGCGCGAATATCCGCGACTAGCTGCTCGGGCTCTTCGCTCGGCGCGAAATGGCCGCCGGCGGTCATCGGCGTCCAGCGCTTGAGGTTGTAGTAACGCTCCGCCCAACTGCGCGGCGGGATGAGCAACTCGCGCGGGAAGACGCCGATCGCCGTTGGCGCTTCGACCACCGGCATCCGCGTATGCACCGGCTGCCATGGATCGACACGCGCCTCGTAGTAGTAGCGCACCGAGGTCACGAAACACTCGGTGACCCAATAGAGCATGATGTGCGTGAGGAGTTCGTCTTTGCTGTAGCGCCGCTCGACGACGCCGCCACAGTCGCTCCAGTTGCGTCGCCGTTCCAGGAGCCAGGCGCACAACGCGACCGGCGAATCGTGCATCCCGTAGGCCAGGGTCTGCGGATCGCGTGTCTGCACCGCGACATGGCTGATGATCGTAGGCTCGGCCTGCCTGGTCCGCGCCAGCGCAGCCTGATCATCCGGACCGTAGTCCTTCTCGGTGAGGCCGCCGCCGGTGAAAAAATCCATCGGAATCGCGAGGCTCAGATAGATTCCGATCAGATGTTGCGGATATTTGTGGCCGAGCTGTTCGGTCAGCAGCGCGCCCCAATCGCCGCCCTCCGCCGCGAACTTGTCGTAGCCGAGAACCTCGCGCATCAGGGTGACCCAGAGATCCGCCGTGCGCCACCAGTTGATTCCGGGCTTGGTCAGGGGCGTCGAGAAACAAAAGCCCGGCAGCGAGGGCACGACCACGTCGAAGGCGTCAGCCGGGTCGCCGCCAAAGGCCGCCGGATCCGACAGCGGCCGAATCACCTTGTGCAAATCCCAAAAGGTCCACGGCCAGCCGTGGGAGAGAATCAGCGGGATCGGTCTTGGCCCCTTGCCGGGCTCGTGGATGAAATGGATCGGGACGCCGTCGATAGTCGTCCGGTAATGCGCGAAGGCATTGATCTCGCGTTCGTGCGCCCGCCAGTCGTAGCGCTCGCGCCAGTACGCAACCAGTTCTTCGAGATACGCGCGGTTGGTGCCGTAGGCCCAGTTCTCGTTGTTGAAATCGATCGGCCAGCGGGTCCGTGCCAAACGTTCATGCAGATCGGTCAGAACGGTGTCGGGGACCGCGACCCGAAAAGGCTCTTTCTGCATCTGTTGCCCCGCTCCTGCGCCTGAGGCTGCGCTGCACCGAGGTGGGGCGTCAGCTCGCGGCTGAGGCGAGCCGCCTCGGCCTGACCGGCACGGACTGAGCGGCCTCAGCGGCTTCCTCGTCGAGTAGCTTATCGAGCAGCCGCAGTAACATCTCTGGTCCGGCGTCATGCACGATGTTTACCCGATTGCCGTCCGGTCGCTCTTTGAGATTTCGATGCTGCGCCTCGAGCACCGCGCGATCCTCGCGAAACGCGGCGTTCACCGTCTCGCTAAGCATGTCGCTCATGCCCGGCACGTCGGTCGCTTTGCTCACACCCCATGAGAAGTAGTACTCGCACGTGTCCTCATCGACCGGCGTTACCGCCTGAGAGGAATAACTGTCGAGGATCATCTGACCGTTCGACGGCCCGGCCGTCGCCGTGCCGGCGGTATAGACCTGAAAATGGATGACGAAGTTGCAGGGCAGGGTCACCTGAAATTGCGCGTACTGATCGAACAGCGCGTCGGGCGGGAAGAGATGCTGAGCGAAGGCCGGGGCGGGCACGCTGCGGAACCAAACCTCGCTGTCAACCCCGCGCGGCATCATCGTGCGCTTGGGTTTTTCATCAACCCAGGCCCTGGTGCCGCCCAGCGTTTTGCTGTGAATCCAGTTGGCGTGGCTCAAATCCACCAGGTTGGCGATCTCGAGACGGTGGTTGGCCTTGAGCGTGATCTTCGAGGTTCTGAGCGTCCAGTTGGGATCGCTGGGTCCGACCGCAAAGCAAATCATCTTCGGATCGGCGCGGGCCGGATCGCCCATCCAGACCCAAATCCAGTTATCCTTCTCGACCACCGGAAAGGTCCGTACGCGGGCCCGCTCGGGAATTGCGCGCTGCCCCGGAATCTCGACGCACATCCCGTCCGGGCCGTATTTCATGCCGTGATACATGCAGCGGAGCGAGTCGCCTTCTTTGCGCCCGAGATGCAACGCGGCCTGCCGATGGGCGCAGCGATCCTCCATCGCGACCACGCCGCCGTCGGGCTTGCGATATAGCACGATCGGTTCATTGGCGAGGCGGCGGGCGAGAATCGCGTCGCGGCCCTGGCTCAGCTCGTAATCCCATCCGGCGCAGTACCACAGATTCTTGACGAACATTGTCACGCCCTCCAGCTCCGTCGGGGGTGCAGGAGCTCGAGGATTGTCGCCGATCGCGGCGATTTTCTCAACCGCCGCCGATCGGTGTGGCCGAATCCGGTCTGCGACCGGCTTTTAGCTAGTCGGAAAACAAGACGTGAGTATACCGCCGCTGCCCCAACAGGCGCTGAAGCCGTCGAGGGTTGAGTCGGGCGTGGACACATTCGAGGTCTGCCCGTTGGCGTTTAACATAATGACGCTGTCGCCGCTGTTGAGGTTGGCGCTGGCCCCGTTTGCGATCGATTTGCTGAACACCGCCGTGCCGAAGTCCGCCAATGGCGCGATCCTGCCGGAGATCGTCGGGGCCTCCTGGATCCATTCAACCGAAAGTTTCGAGGCTCTGTAGGTGAAGGTTTTGCTCCAGGTCCCGCCAGTGGTTTCGTCCGTCATCGCCAGCGTCCACGATTGTTTGCCGCGGCACTTGCCCGCGCAGTTCAACGACACGGTCATAGTATCGCCGGGATTGACCGCCAGCGTGGTCGGGATGGAAAAAGCCGGCAGCATTTCGTACCACGAGTAATATTGCGTGCTGCCGTCGGCCGCGGAGTCCTGCTCGGTCCCAAGCTGAATCAGCGTCCGGTCCGCATGCCGGCACTTCGCGTTTTTGCAGTAGCCCCCGATCCCGAGCCAGCTCGACGAGAAGCTCTCGATCCCCTGCGATTTGACCGCGGGAACCACCCAGGTCGCCTGCGCCGACGTGTAGTGCTGCTTGGTCTCGAACTTCGGTAGCACGTAGCCCGACCAGTTGGTGCTCTGCGCCTGATTGTCGAGTGTGCGCATGGCGTCGCCGTTGAAGTCGCGGACGACTTCGATCGGCGCATGCTTGCGGCCAACTATTGCATGGCCGGCGCGCGCGGGTGGGCAAAGGCTCACGATCGTCAGCGCCACAACCAAGCCAAAACCAGACACACGCTGTAGCGTTTTCGGAGAAGTCTGCATCGCTCTGATGTCTTCGCTGTGCGTTGTCACGTGCATTGGAAACTTCCTATGCAGCAAACATGCCCGCCCGCGGTCGCTTTGCAGTCGGCGCGCGACCTGAGCTAACGTCTCGCCTGATTTGACCGGCAGTCGCCCTCTGCGAGGGCGGCTCAGCACCAGGCGAGCCGAGCAGGCGAGTCTGCGAGCCGCGTTCAGATTTCAGGAGGTCTCGCGATCGCGATGAGCGCCCCCAGGCATATGCTCGACGGCTACAAGGTCCTCGACTTCACCCAGTTCGTCGCCGGCCCGACGGTGACCAAACTGATGGCCGAGATGGGCGCCGAGATCATCAAAATCGAACTCGCCCCAGTCGGAGACATGTGCCGCAACTTCCCCTACGTCAAGGACCTGCGCAGCGCCTACTTCGTCCAGCAGAACCGCGGCAAGTTGAGCCTCTGTCTCGACGTCAAGCATCCCGCCGGCAAAGCGATCGTGCGCGAGCTCATCCCCAAGGTCGATGTGCTGGTGCAGAACTACGCGCCCGGCGTGATCGGCCGGATGGGCTTCGATTACGCCAGCGTGCGCCAGCTCAACCCCCGCATCATCATGTGCTCGGTCTCGACCTTCGGGCAGAGCGGACCACTCGCGCCCGAACCCGGCTACGATTTCATCGGCCAATCCTACGCAGGGGTCACCTCGCTCAGCGGCGAGGAGGGTGGCGACTACTATCCGGCGGCGCTGGCGATCGGCGACGTCTCAACCGGCGTACACGCCTACGCCGCGGTGGCGACCGCGCTGTTGCATCGCGAGCGCACCGGCCAGGGTCAGCACCTCGACATTTCGCTGCTCGATTCTTACTTCCATTATCAGGACATGGCGGTCCAGCTCGTCAGCGCCAGCCGCGGCGCGATGCGCGTAAAGCGGATCGGCGCGCAAATCAGCACGCTGTCGCCAGCCGGAATCTTCAAGACCAAAACCGGCTCGATCTGGATCTTCGCCTTTCAGCCCAATCACTGGGCGAGCCTCTGCGAGGTCATGGGCCGGCCCGAACTGATCAAGGATGAGCGCTGCCTCGACAACACCTTGCGCGTCGCCAATCGCGATGTCGTCAACGGCGCGATCAGCGCCTGGCTGATGACCCTGGCGGGTAGCGACGCCGCCGACGCGATCCTGCGCGAAGCCCGCATTCCGCATGCGCCGGTCCTGACCGTCGAGGAGGCGATGCAGCATCCGCATCTGATCGAGCGCGGCACGGTGCGCACAGTGCATGATCGCATGCTGGGAGATTTTCAGGTCCCCGGCTTTCCGCTGCGCTTCTCCGGGTTTCCGCAGATGCTCGAGCTCGAGGCGCCGTTTCTGGGCGAGCATAACCGACGGGTTCTATCCACCTATCTCGGTTACGCCGACGATCAGATCGCCCAACTCGAACGCGACGGCGTCCTCCACAGCGCGCACCATTAGATAGAAGCCAATGAGGACCATCACCGACCTGTTGGCCGAAGCCGATCCGGCGCAAGTCGCGCTGATCGGTGTCGAGCCGGAGCGATCGGTCACCTACGGACAGCTTACTTCGCAGATCGAACGACTCGCAGAGGGGCTCACCGCCGGTGGCCTCGAGCCGGGCGCGCGGGTCGCGATCATCCTGCCGAACGGACCCGAATTCATCGTCGCATTCCTCGCGATTCTGCGCGCGCGCTTGACCGCCGCACCCTACAATCCAGCGCAAGGCGCCGAGCTTAGCGCGCTGTGGGATGACGCTGAAATTC
>JBOHWF010000376.1:0-14463 GCA_050736455.1 Binataceae bacterium (SeqCode)
CGTCGCGCACCTCCGAGACCGCGCGATAGTTGCCGTCGGCGGCGAGCGGCGCGTGCTGATCGGTTACATTCGCGAGACGACCGTCGCCACGCTTCGCAGCTTCGATCAAAGTATTGTCGGGACGCCACTCGGCGTCCGCTGAATCGCGCACGAGCGTGCCGATGAAATCGTAGCGATGCCAGTAAATCGTGCGCATCGGCGCGCCCGAAGGATCGCCACGCAGATGTGCGTAAAGCCATTTCTCGTTGAACTGGAAGCCCCGCTCTTCCAGCTCGATCGGTGAGTTAAGCTCGCCCTGAGTATGGTCCGGCGTCCCGAGGAGCGTGACGATCACGTTGCGCGTGATCACCTTGATGCCGGGCGCGCTCATACCTCGAAGCTCTGCGGGAAGGGGCACTTGTGCGCGGCGACATGGGCCTCGAAATCCGCGCGGAATTGGGTGAAGAAGGCGCGCGCCGACCACGACGCGCCGTCGGCGAGCGCGCAGATGCATTTGCCGTCCATGAAATTGCAGCAGTCCGCGAGCGTCGCGAGATCCTGCGCGGCGCCCTCGCCGCGCTCGAGGCGCGCGAGCGTTTGGTAGATCCAGCCGGTGCCTTCGCGGCACTGCGTGCATTGCCCGCACGACTCGTGCTTGAAGAAACGCGCGGCGACCAGCGCGACGCGCACGATACAGGTGCGATCGTCCATCACGATGGCGCCGGCGGTGCCGAGCAGCGTGTTGACCTTGCGCAGCGATTCGTGATCGACCGGCGTGTCGATCTGATCGCCGCGCAGAATCGGCATCGAGATGCCGCCCGGAATCACCGCCTTGACCGTGCGCCCGGGCTCGAGTCCGCCGGCATGACGGTAGATGAGATCGCGCATCGTGACGCCGAGGCGCAACTCGAAAATCCCCGGCCGCAGCACATGCCCGCTCACGCCGAAGAGCGTATGACCAGTGCTGTTGGGGACCGCCGCGCCCTCGGCCTTGAACCAGTCGGCGCCACGCAGGATGATCGCCGGCGCCTGCGCGCAGGTTTCGCAATTTTCCACGGTGGTCGGCCGATTCCACAGGCC
Source organism: Binataceae bacterium (SeqCode) (assembly GCA_050736455.1). Classification (GTDB taxonomy): domain Bacteria; phylum Desulfobacterota; class Binatia; order Binatales; family Binataceae; genus JAJPHI01. The sequence continues at coordinate 1,060 of JBOHWF010000376.1, forward strand.
GCGCACCGCGGGAAACGGTGGACGCTTGCGCGGCTGGCCCTTGCGCCCCTCCATCGATTCGAGCATCCCGCTCTCCTCGCCGCAGATATAGGCGCCGGCGCCCGGCTGGATATGGACGTCGAAACGCCGGCCGAAGCCACGCGCGTTGTCGCCGAGGATGCGCGCCCCGTAAGCCTCGCCAATTGCGCCGCGCATGATGCGATAGGCTTCGACGTACTCGCCGCGCACGTAGATGAAAGCGGCGTTGGCCTCGATCGCACGCGCTGCGATCATCACGCCCTCGAGGAAGAGATGGGGATTGCGCTCCATGATTTGCCGGTCTTTGAAGGTGCCCGGCTCGCTCTCGTCGGCATTGACCGCGAGATAGCGCGGACCGCCGTCGGGCGGCGGCATGAACGACCACTTGAGGCCGGTGGCAAAGCCCGCGCCGCCGCGTCCGCGCAACCCGGCGTCGCGCACCACTGTCGCGATATCTTTGGGCGCCATCTGCCCGGCTTTGTCGAGCGCCTGATAGCCGTTGCCCCGATTCACGTAGTCGTCAAGCGTCAGCCACTTCTCACCGTTGGGCGGGATGAGGTAGCCCTCGACGCCGTCGGGAATCGTCGAAATGATCGGCGCGGGCCGATCCGCCGCGACCGCACCCTCCGGCGATTTGATCAGGCCGGCCGCGTAGTCGGGCGTGACGTTTTCCAAGTACGGATTGCGATTGACCTGGATCACAGGTGCAGTTGCGCATGAGCCGAGGCACTCGACCTCGACCAGCGCGAAGCGCCCGTCCGGCGTCGCGCCGCCCGCCTTGATGCCGAGGCCACGCTCGAGTTGCCGCACGATTCCACGCGCGCCGCGCAGGCAGCAGGGCAGGTTGGTGCAGACCTGGATGATCGCGTCAGCTTTGGGCTGATTGAACAGCGAATAGAAGGATGCGACTTCGGCGACTTCGAGCGGACTCAGCGCGAAGACTTCTGCCAGCTCGGCGAAAACCGCGTTGTCGAGCGCGCCCTGCTCCTCGCGCGCCACATGCAGGGCATAGAGCAGCGCGCCGCGCGCATGAGGGAAGTGCGCGATCTCGTCGCGAATTTTTTCGTGCGTCGCCGCCGACAACATCATTCCACCAATCGCGATCGCATTACCGATCGCATTCGCCGCCAATCATGTTCATCATGCCGAAGGTCGGCACCACGTCGGCGAGCTGCCCGCCGATCAGCATGTGCCGCAGCGGCGACATGTTCGAGAAGCTGGGCGACCGGCAGCGGCACTTCCAGGGTTTGCCGGTGCCGTCGCTGACGAGATAGAAGCCGAGTTCGCCGTTGGCCGCCTCAACCGCATGATAAATTTCCCCTGCTGGCGGCATCCCGCCTTCGGTGACCAGCTTGAACTGATCGATCAATTCTTCCATGCGTGAAAAGACCCGGCCCTTGGCGGGCCAGCGCACGCGCGGATCGTCCGCATCGACCGGGCCGTCAGGTATTTTCGCGAGCGCCTGCGTGATGATCCGCCGGCTCTGACGCATCTCCTCCATCCGCACCAGGTAGCGATCGAAATTGTCGCTGTGCTCGCCGACGGGCACGTCGAAATCGAGCTCGCCATAAGCCAGATAGGGGGTGACACGGCGTACGTCGTAGGGAATTCCACCCGCGCGCAAGATGGGTCCAGTAACGCCCCACGCCAGCAGATCCTTCGCCGCCAGATGGCCGGTGCCCTCGGTGCGCTTGCGGAAAATCGGATTCTCGGTGAGCAGCTTATCGCCGTCGTCGAGCAACTTCATGACGCGATCGAGCCGCTCGTTGGCAAAGCCGGCGAATCCTTCCGGCAAGTCGGCCGAGACCCCGCCGATGCGGATGAAGTTGGTCGTGACCCGCGCGCCGCACAGCGCGTCGGTCAGGTCGTAGATCAGTTCGCGCGCCTCGAGCAGATAGAGCATCGGGGTGAACGCCGCCAACTCCATCGCGGAGGAGCCGACCAGGAGCAGATGATCGGCGATGCGCGAAAGTTCGCCGCCAATCATGCGGATATAGTCGCAGCGCGGCGGTGTCTGGATGTCGAACAGCTTCTCGACCGCCATGCAATAACCGACGTTGTTGAGAATCGGCGAGCTGTAATTCAGCCGGTCGGTATAGGGAATGTTCTGGTAGAAAAAGCCGGTCTCGCATTCCTTCTCGAAGCCGCGATGGAGAAAACCGACCTGCACGTCGGCGTCGACGACGCGCTCGCCCTCGAGGTCGAGGACGATCTTCACCGTGCCGTGCGTGGCCGGATGCGCCGGGCCGAACTGAATCCGCATCGGCGCGGCGTGCAGATCGTCGAAGGCGTCGTCGCGGCGCCCGTCGCGGCTATTCAGGACGGCGAGGCTCTTTTGCTCCAGGTCCGGCATACGGCTCGATCGGTTGCTCGTGCTGTTTTTGGTAATCCTTGCGCAGCGGATGGCCAACGAATTCGTCGTACAGGTAGATGCGGCGCAAATCGGGATGACCGGTAAAGTTGATGCCGTAGAGATCGAAGGTCTCGCGCTCGAGCCAGTTGGCCGCCGGCCAGACCTCGACGACGCTCGCGATCGTGGCGTCGTCTTCCGGCACGCGGCACTTGATCCGAAGGCGATGGCGATGCGCGGTCGAGGTCAGGTGATAGACCACCGCAAAGCGCGGATGCGGTCCCGCCGGCGGCAACGCCACCTGATGACGGCGGCTCGGGATGCGGCGCATCGCCGCGCGATCGCGATCCCAGACCTCGAGCTTCATCTCGAAATCGTCGGGCTGGCCGAAATAATCGATCGCGGTAACATCGAGCAGCAGGTCGAAGGCGAGCTCGGGATCGTCGCGCAGGGCGCGCGCCACTTCGACGATATTCGCGCGATCGACATGGATCCGATCGTCGCCGCGAAAGCTCCGATGCTCCAGGATGAGCGGCCCCAGGCGCGCTGTGACCGCGGCCAGCAGCGGCGTCAGCGCCGGCGGCGCGGCCTCACTCGATTGGGTGGATTGGTCAGCGCTCATAATGACGGCGAAGATAGTCGGTGCGGGTCCTGAGCTGTGCTGCCGGGACCAGCAGGTCCTGCTTATGCCATAACGAACCGCGGCGTGAATAGCTGGCGATCTCGATCTGCCGGCTCATCACGATCGCCTCTTCCGGACAGGCTTCCTCGCACAGGCCGCAGAACATGCAGCGCGACATATCGATGTCGAAGACTTCGGGGTAGCGCTCGACCTCGTCGTTGGTTTCGGCCGGGAAGATCGTGATGCAGGTGGTCGGGCAGGCCCACTCGCACAGCCCGCAGGCGACGCAACGCTCCTTGCCGTTGTCCATCTGGACGAGGACCGGCATCCCGCGCAGCGCGGGCGGCTGCACCAGTCGTTGCTCGGGAAAATTGATCACGAAATCCTGGCGGCCGCGCGCAAACAGTCCGAGGTTGCGGAAAAAATGGCGCATCGAGACCCACAGTCCGCGCAAGATCGCGAGCCACGGCCGGACGCTCGACCGCGACGGCGCCGGGCGCCGAACCTTGACCACCTGAATTGCCATCTACGAATTCCGCGCGAGCGTGAAGACCGGCAACGCGAGCAATTCTAGCGGCCACCCGCGGCGTGCGCCGGCGCGCCGTGACTTGCGGACGCCCCCGAAATCGCCGGACGCCAGTAGCCGCGCAGCATCAGCAGCGACCCCATGAACATCACCACCGACACGACCATCAGTTCCATCCAGACCCGCCATCCATAGACCCGCGTGACGTAAGGTAGCATTAGTCCTGAGACGACGATCCACAAGCGGTACGACATCTGAAAAAATGACCATCCGGTCGCCTGCAGAGCGGGCGAGAGGTCTTCGAGGTACTCCGAATAAAGCGCACACCATGGGATGAAGGCCGACGCGCTGACGCCGCCGAGGACCAGCGTAACCCACGCCAACTGGCTGCGCGAGAGCGGCGGATAAAAGTTTCGCAGCCACCAGACGAGGACCGCCAGGGTCACTCCGCCCAGCACGATACTGAGCGGTTTGCGCAGGCGCAAGAAATCCGAGAGCAGGCCGGCGGGCACCAGCATCACCAGATTGAGCAGCCAGAAATTCGCCGTCATCGCGGCGGCCTCGGGCCGGCTGAACTGAAAGGCCTGCGCGAACATCAGCGGCCCGAAGGTCTGGATCGTAATCGCGACCGTCAGAAACGCCACGCATCCGAGCACGATCGGCCAGGTCTCCCAGCGCCCGAGCAACTGCGCGAAGGCGTCGATCGCGCCGGCGGGCGCCGCCCCCGGCAGGTCACCGGACTCGAAGGCCTCGCTCGCGCTTTCGCCCACCACCGTCAGGCGCAAGGCCGGCGCGAGATCCTTGAGCGACAGCAGCACCGGGATCGTTAGAATTATCGCGAGGACGCCCATAATCACGATCTGTGGCTGCCAGCGCTCACCGAACATCGTCAGCGTTTTGGCTGGGACGAAATTCCACAGCCACTGACAGGCGACCGCGCCCAGGGTCAGCAGGCCGAAGGCCGCGCCGCGGCTGACGCGCGGCGACATATCGCGGGTCAGGCCGCCGAGCGCACCCCACATCAGCCCGGCGACGATATTCATCAGCGAGCGCACCACCACAAACGACCAGAACCCGGTCATCAGCAGGTTGCAGAAGGTCAGGATCACGATGATGACGAGACAGACATCGATCACTACGACCCGGCCATGGCGGTCGGCCAGCGGCCCGCCGTACATCGCCGAGAGCGCGGACAGAAACACTGCGAACGCGAGGAAATGCGTGAACTCTTCCTCGCTGAAGTGCAGCGATTTCATCCAGTAAGGCAACAGTGCTGAAAAGCCGAATTCGTAGAATGAGACGATCGTCGCCATCACCGTCAGCGCGAGCATCCACCAGCGATAGCCGCCGGCCGGATAAGTCTCGAGTGTGCGATGAGTGGCGAAGTAGCCCTTCAAACCGCCGGATTGAGTGGGCGATGCGGTTGCCATCTCAAGCTTCCTCGGCCGTCGTGGACTCACCCTCGAGCAGCGTTCCATGCGGGCCGATCTCAGCGAAATTCAGCCGCGCGAACGGCGAGCCGTCGCGTTCCATCGCGGCCCAAATGCGCGGGAGCGCGAACTCCTCGCGGCGCGAATCGAGAAGGTTCAGCAGCGCGGTGAAGATCTCGCCGTCGTCCAGCCATCCGCTCGGCGGAGTGATCGCTTTTTGGATCCGCTGGACGCGGCCGGCGTGATTGGTGAACGTCCCCTCCTTCTCGGCGAAGGTCGTCGTCGGGAAGAATATGCGTGCGCCCGCAAATATCGGGTCGATTTTCAGATCCTGCAGAATCAGCAGCTCGAGTTTCGGGATCAGCGCGGCGAGCCGCTCGCGCGCGGCCACCGCGAGCAGATCCGACCCGCACACATACAGCCCTTTCACTTCGCCAGTCTCGATCGCGCGCAGCAGTTCCCCGAGGCCATCGTCGGCACCGCGCACCAGCCCGAGCTCGCGCACACCGCGGGCGTTGGCGGCTTTTTCCGCTTTGATCAGCAGGTCATCAGCCTTGCCCCGCACAACCGCCATCGCGACGCGGCTCGCGCCGAACGCCGTTAGTAACTCACCGAAGCGATAGCTTTCTTCGTTGGTCAGATGAGGCGAGACGATCGCGCCCAGCGCGGCGCCGCCGTGGCGATGCTTGAACTCCGTGAGCGTCGTCGCGGCTTGCTCGAGCGCAGTCTGCCAGTCGCTTTCGACCAGCACACCATCCCGCCCGACCATCGGCGCGCGCCGCCGCTCCGGGTCGCCGACGAACTTATAATCGAGCCGCCCGGCGTCGCACATCCAGGTATCGTTGACCGCGTCGTTGCGGCGCGGAAGCAGCCGCCAGATCCGATTGCGATAGCTCGACACCATGATGTTGCAGCCGTTGGCGCAGCCGGCACAGACGCTCGCCGTCTCTTCAAGAAACCACACCCGAATCTTGTGATGGAAATCCTTGGTCTCGAGCGCGCCCACCGGACAGACGTCGGCGGTGTTCATCGAATAGTCGTTGTCGAGCCGCCGCCCGTTGTGGATGTCCAGCACCGAGCGATCGCCTAAGTTGAACACTCCGAGCTCGCCGGTTTTGCTGATCTCGCGGCAGAAGCGGACGCAGCGCCGGCACAGGATGCAGCGCTCCTGATCGAGGATCATCCGCTCGCCGATATCGATGCGCTTCTCGCGCTTGCGCCGCGGTTCGAGGGTGCGCGCAAAACGGCTGCTGAAGCGCATCGAGTAGTTCTGCAGCCAGCACTCACCCGCCTTGTCGCAAATCGGGCAATCGAGCGGATGATTCATCAGCAGCAGCTCGAGCACGCCGCGCCGCGCCAGCGCGACTTCAGGATCCTCGGTATGGACGATCATGCCGTCGCGCACCTGCGTGTTGCAGGAGATCTGCAGCTTCGGCATCCCTTCGATTTTGACCTGGCAGAGCCGGCACGAGCCGTCGATCGAAAGCTTGGGATGATAGCAGTAGTGGGGGATGTCCAAGCCCGCGTCGAGCATCGCCTGGAGCAGCGGCAAGCCCTCCGGCGCCGTAATCGCGCGGCCGTCGATCGTGACGGTGACCAACTTGGGTGCGTTAGCCAAGTTTGCGCCCGCTGCCGTGCAGGTCGAGGCCGGCCCAGCGGGCATTCGGACGCTCGTGCTGCACGCGCTCCTGCAGCTTGATCAGGCCATCGAGCACCGCCTCGGGCCGCGGCGGGCATCCGGGAATATACAGCGCCACCGGGATGATCCGGTCGATCCCTTGCAAGACCGCGTAGTTGTCGTACGGGCCGCCGGAACTGGTGCAGGCGCCGAAGGAGATCACCCACTTCGGCTCGGCCATCTGTTCATAGACTCGTTTCAGGATGGGGGCCTGGCGCTGCGTGATGGTGCCGACCACAAACAGCAGATCGGCTTGGCGCGGAGTGAAGCGCGGCAGCGCGGCGCCGAAACGATCGATATCGTAACGCGGGCCCGCGACGGAAAAGTATTCCATCCCACAGCACGCGGTGACGAACGGGTAGGCAAAAAACGAATATTTGCGCGCCCAGTTGATCGCGTCGGCCAGGCGCGTCGTCGCAAATGCGTCCGGGAAGGCGTTGCTCTCATCGACCAGCGTATGGCGCGCGGTTGCGCCGCTCATCACATAGCTGGAAAGTCTTCGGCGAATACCCACAGTAATCCTTTGATCTCCGTTGGCCGCGCCCATAATCCTTTGTCGCACATTCGCCCGCGCCGGCGGTCCGGAAACCGCCTGATCCTCGCGCGAAAAGCCGAAGGGGGCAAGCGCTCGGTCTTGGCCGCCGCGCGATTCTACCCGCCGTCACGCGGCCCAGCCAGGTTCAACGCTTAACTCCGGCGACCACGCCCTTGTCGCGGAGGCGCGCGATTTCGCCGCCGGACAGGCCGAGCACCTCCGCGAGGACCTCGTCGGTATGCTCGCCGAGCAGCGGCGCGCGGCGCACCGGAAGGCGCTGGACCGCCGAGAAATCCAGTGGCGACCCGGGCATTAGATAGGTTCCGATGCCCGGATGATCGACTTCGGCGAACATCGGATTCGCCGTCGAGCAGCGCGGATCCTCCTCGATCAGTTGATGGAAGGTCTGATAGGGCCCCCATGAGACGCTGGTGCCTGCGAAGGTGCGCCGGATTTCAGAAAGATCGCGCGCTGCAAACCACGGCCGCAGCAGCGCCGCGATCAGATCGCGTCCGCGATAGCGCCCGCTCTCGGTGTTGAGGTCGTGGCCGGTGGCCTGCTCAAGCCCCCGGCAAGCGGCTGCGATGTCAGTGGCTTCCACGAGCGCGCTCCACTGACGCGCCGTCAGCGCGACCGCCATGATACGCCGGCCGTCGCGCGTCTCGAAGTCGTGGCCGAAAGCGCCGTACAGATAGTTGCCGTCCTTGTGCTGATCCTGCGCGCCGAGTTGCGCTTCCGCGATGCGGCCGAGATTCCCGACCATCGCGAAAGCCACATCTGACAGCGACAAGCGTATAAGTTGGCCCTGGCCGGTGAGCCGCCGATGGCGTTCGGCGGCGAGCAGTCCGACCGTCGCGAGCGAGCCCAGCGCGATATCCCACGCGGGCAGGATGCTGTTGAGCGGCTCGGCGAGATTGCGCGGACCAGTCGCCCATGGAAAGCCGGTGGCAGGATTGACCGTGTAATCGACCTCGCTGGTACCGTCGGGATTACCGGTCAGTCCGACCATCACGAGGTCGGCGCGGCGTTTGGCGAGGGTCGCGTATTCGAGCCATCCGCGCATCGGAAAATTCGTGATGAAGAGGCCGGCCTGCTCGCCCGTCGCGGTGATCAGGGCGGTCGCCAGCTCGCGCCCGGCGGGCGACGCGAGGTCGATCTGGATCGAGCGCTTGCCCTTGTTCAGCCCGGCCCAAAAGAGACTCTGACCGTCAACCGCCAGCGGCCAGCGCTGATAATCGAGGCCACCGCCGATTTGATCGAAGCGAATGACGTCGGCGCCGAGCTGGGCCAGCGTCATCCCGCCCAGCGGCGCAGCCACGAAAGCCGAGCCTTCGACGATCCGCAAACCGGAAAGAATTCCGCTCATGCCATCACTCCAATGAAGCGCCAATCGAGCACGTCAAGCGCCCCGCCGTCGCGATCAGCCGTTACGCGCGAGCGCAGATGGACGAGTCCGCCGCCATCGGGCAGCGGCTCGACGCGTTCGAGTTCGAGCGTGCTGCGCAGAGTGTCGCCTTCGCGCACCGGCGCGAGGTGATCGCATCCGTGCCACGCGACGATCGTGACCAGGTTGGGGATCGCGCGGGCAGCCTGCGCCGCCGCGATCCCGATCGTATGGCCGCCGTAGACCAGCCGTCCGGCCGCGCTCGACGCCGCGTCGTGATGCGCCATCGCGAGGTTGAGCGTCAAGCGCGCGAGCTCCGGCGCGGACGAGACCAGGTCGCCGCCGACGATCTCCCAGGTCGTCCCCGCTTCAAGGTCAGCGAAGTGCGCACCCGGTATCGATTGACGGAAGGCCGCGAGCCGCCAACCTGCGATCGGCGCGCGGAGCGCATCCGGACTCAGCTCGGCGGGAATCTTTTCGAGATCATCGTTGTGCGGCGTCTGGCCCTGGGGGTCGCGCAACGGGATCATCGCGCAGCGCGAGTAATCGAGCACCGGATTGCCGCGCTGATCGGTCGTGCGGATGCGCAATGCCGCCAGTCCAGTGGCGGCGCGGCCCGGCCGTGGGCGATTCTGCCGCAGCGCCACAACTTCGGTCGTGGTGTAGAGCGTGTCGCCGACGAGTGGGAAGCGTCGGAACAAGAATCCGCGATAAAAAAGATTCGCGATCACGCGCCGCGTGATCAACGTCGATTGTCCATTCGCGATGTCCCACACCAGCGCCGGATGCGCGAGCACGCCGAGCGCCACGCGCCGGCTGAGATCGCTATCGAGGGCGATACGCAGACGGTCGCCGACGATCGCAGCGTGCGCGGATGCCAGCCCCTCGGTCAAAGTCAGCGACGGCGCCTCCGTGATCGACAGGCCAACCGCCAGATCGTCGAAGAATGGGCCACCTGCTATTTGTCTTTGCTTCACCGTTGTCCATCCCGCTGCGCGCGTGGCATAAACTTTTCAGCGCAAACTTTTGTCGAAGATAGCACAGGAGCCGACCAACGTGGATTTCAACCTGCCAGATGATCTCAAGGCGTATCTGGCCGAGCTCGACGATTTTATCGAGCGCGAGATCAAGCCGCTCGAGCGCGAGAACGACAACGTGCGTTTTTTTGATCATCGCCGCGAATGGGCGCGCACCGATTTCGAGCGCGGCGGGCTGCCGCGCCACGAATGGGAGGCGTTACTCGGCGAGATGCGCCGGCGAGCCGATCGCGCCGGCCACTACCGCTTCGCGCTGCCGAAGGAGTACGGCGGGATGGACGGGACGAACCTCGCGATGGCGGTGATTCGCGAACATCTCGCAGCCAAGGGTCTTGGCCTGCACAACGATCTGCAGAACGAAAGCTCGATCGTCGGCAACCTGCCGACCGTGCTGATGTTCCGCGACTTCGGCACCGCTGCGCAGAAAGCCCGGTTTATCCCGGGCATCCTCGACGGATCGATCAGCGTTGCCTTCGGCCTGACCGAGCCTGAGCACGGCTCGGACGCTACCTGGATGGAAACGCGGGGCGTGCGCGACGGCGACGACTGGCGCATCAACGGCGCAAAGATCTGGAACACCGGACTCCACGTCGCGACGCACGATTTCGTTTTCGCGCGCACCAGCGGCCGCGACGGCGCCGCCCAAGGCATCACCTGCTTCATCGTCCCGGTGAAAAGCGAGGGTTTTAAGATCGAGGAATATCTCTGGACCTTCAATATGCCGACCGACCATCCGCGCATTTCGTTGAAGGACGTGCAGGTCCCGGCCGACGCGATCCTCGGTGATCCGGAAGACGGACTCGCGGTCGCGCAGCATTTCGTGCACGAAAATCGCATCCGGCAGGCGGCGTCGTCGCTGGGCGCCGCGCAATACTGCATCAACGAGGCGGTGAGATACGCCAACGAGCGCAAGCCCTTCGGCCGCCCGCTCTCGGCGAATCAGGCGATCCAGTGGCCGCTGGTCGAGTTGCATACCGAGGCCGCGATGCTTCGCACGCTCATCCACAAGACCGCGTGGGAGATGGATCAGATGTCGAAGCCCGAGGTCGCGCGGCGGCTCTCAGACAAGGTCTCGATGTGCAATTATCGCGCGAACCGGCTGGTCTGCGAGGCCGCCGATCGCGCGATGCAGGTGCATGGCGGCATTGGTTACTCGCGCCACAAGCCCTTCGAGCACATCTATCGGCATCACCGCCGCTACCGCATCACCGAGGGCGCCGAGGAGATCCAGATGCGCCGCGTCGCCCAGATCCTCTTCGGGTATGGGCAAAGAGCGCCTAGCTGATTAGAACCCGTCTGGCACAGGGACATCCAGAACTCGAGCTCGATCGCAGATTCGAGTCCGAGCCCTATCGTTAATTGACTTACGCTTAATGCGGCCACTCTTGAGCGAATCAAAGATCGCCGTAATCAGCTCCCGCTCGCTCAGCATGTCACATCGTAAATTTCGTTGGTGAATCTTCCTCGCTAGCTGAGCCAACTTGCCTGCGCTGATCTCGGACAGATCGCGATGAAACATGTTGGTCTCGTGATCTGCTGTATCGCCCTCGACTCTCTTGACCTGGATCCCGAGTTCGCTCGGAATTGTTTCCGAGAAAAGAACATAGGTGAAGCGGTCGAAGTCTTTGTTTCGGTGAACCATCAAGGCGGCGGCAATTGCCTGGAGGTTCGCCTCGCCTGGTTCCACACACCACACAGATAAGCTGTTACGCTTGGTGCGGAGATCGTTAAGTGTATCCGTCGGAATGTCACCTGGCTGGAGCCAAGTGTGGGTCCCTTCCCATTCCCAGGCTAACAAATCATCAATTTTTCGGAGGAAAAGCTCCACTCACTTTAGGCGCAAAGTTCAGAAAGCGATCGCTCCAGAGCAAGTTTGCATAAGGGGGACTTCTCACCGCGTACCGCTCGCTCCAAAAAGGGTATCCCTCGTTTGTCACATAGCAAACTGAGACCTAAGCCGGCGGCGTCACGAACCCTTGCAGATGGATGCGTTAGGCAAGTCCTAAGAACATGCATCCTCAAATCGTGCGTGCCCGGGTCGATCATTCGACCGATGTCGCGCAGCCCTCCCTGAACAATCGCAACGTCCGCGCCCTCGAATCCCACACAATAACGCAGAAATATCCTTAACCCTATGTCCCGATATCGCAGAATGTAGCTCCGGAATTCTTCGGCAAATTCCGGGCCGTCCTCTAACGAATCGCTCGAGAATCTAGACGCGAGGTCAAAGAAGTCCGCTTCTGCGGCTCCCTCGCAACCGTTGTCGCCTGGGATAGTGGAGCTCGAGGTCGCCTCGCTCTCAGTCGTCAAAGTAGTCGGAGTGTCCCGAGCAAGACCCTCGTCTACGAACACCGTTAGACGTTTATCGCCAATGAACTCGGCGCCGTGGCACTCTACCAAATCAGATGACACGATCGTTTCCCGAAGGTCTTCAAAACAAGTCCCTAGGCGAGCACCTGTGGTAGGAAGTGTCCGCCAAGCGTTATTCAGAACGAAATTTGAGGAATATGCGGGAATCGCATTTATACCGATCGGCCAGAGTGCGGTGAGCAGGTGTAGATCCCGCTGCGCGGCACTGGCAGCCGCCGCGACCTGCTGCAACGCAATAGGCATCCTCTCCAAACTCCGGAGTTGTCTCCCGAGCAACTCGGTGGCAGCAAATGCGGATTTGAACTGGTCGGCAAAAGGGTTCAAGCGCTCTAGCTGATTCCGCAGATTTGATGACAAGGTAAAGGCCGTCTCCAGAGCGGTGGACGAGACAGCCGCCGTCCATGCGCGAGCGTTCCGAGCCGCCAGGGTCTCGCGAAGGCGATCTAGACTCTTTTCAGATGAATCGCTCATTCCACATCTCCTAGTTCAGTGAACTCGGAAGCCAATTCCATGAATTCTTGCAGAAGCACTCTGATATCGTCAGATTGAAGATCTACTTGGCTCTCAGGCGCAGTGTTGATGTCAAGCTCCAAGCGGCACGCTGGTCTGAGGGAAGGCGGTACGGCTAGCGATGGGCCCAGACCTGCGGGTCCGCTAACTAGAAAAGACAGGACCGTTCCCTGAATCACGCCCCACGTGGAGAGCCGGTTTAACTTAAGGTTGGGCTTTGCCTTCGATTGGCGGGAACGGTTGATTCGGTATATCAAGTCAGAAGAGTTTACGCTGTTTAGTCTCAACCCTGGAAGATAATGCTTAAGGCGCTCGTAACCTCCGGCCACCGAGTCGACTGGCAGCACAAGCTCAGCACCTAATGCGAGGCGCAAAGCTGATGGGCTGGCCGAGAGCCATTTTTCGAGCAGCGACTGAAACTTTGGTATCGTCTCCCTGAAGCTACCTAGAGTCGAAACCTCTTGAACTAATTCCGGGTTATCCGTCGCGTGCCAAACCCAATCAACACGATCAGGCTGAGAAAGAAGAAGAAGTTTTCCTCCTTCATAGTCTCCTTCCTGCCTTAGCACTTTCATCGCGCGTTGCGTAACTTCAGTTTCGGGAGCCATGCCTAGGACACTCTGCCACCAAGACCCAGAATCAGTGACAACCGCTGAAGGGAAAAGCGACAGCCTGAGTTGCCGAGTCAACCAAACGTCCTCGCGCATTTCCGCCATATCTTCGCCTGTCGAAGTCATCCCACGATCTTTTCGCTGAGATTTTACTCCGACCTCTCTAACAGGAAAGTAACTCACAATTCCACCTGCTGCATAGGCAAAATGAATTCCGGAGAATCGTCTCTACTTGAAAAACACACTGCGCCGCGTCGCCCAGATACTTTTCGGTTATGGAAGAAAGCCGCAAAGCGCTGATTAATGTTGTCCGTCGGTAGAGCGCCTGATGAA
>JBOHWF010000377.1:0-7764 GCA_050736455.1 Binataceae bacterium (SeqCode)
ACCACACAGAGCGGTCCCTGTGCTAACGATCAGGCACGGGGCTATGGACGAGTTTATCGGCCGTATCTGAAAATGCGCGCTCCTGCCAAATTTGGTCGTCCGACGGCGAATTCAAGCACGTGTTACCGACGCGAAAGGGGCAAAGTTCGATAGTCCATTGGCGCGCCCTGAGGGATTTGAACCCCCGACCCACAGATCCGTAGTCTGTTGCTCTAATCCGCTGAGCTAAGGGCGCGGCTGCGAATCCTTCATTCTCCACAAGCCGGGGGCTATCGCAAGACGCTCTACCGCCTCAAGTTTGCGGCGGCGCGAGAGGCAGCGAGAAGGTTACGATCGTGCCCTCGCGCACGCGGCTTTCGATCTTCAGGGCGCCACTGTGCAGCTGCACAATGTGCTTGACGATCGCGAGCCCCAGGCCGGTGCCGCCGAGTTCGCGCGAGCGCGCGCGATCGACCCGATAGAAGCGCTCCGTCAGGCGCGGAATGTGCGCCGCCGGAATCCCCTCGCCGGTGTCGGCCACGATGAATGCGATGCCGGCGACCGGGTTTTGACCCGCGACTTCGCTCGCAACGTCTGCGACCGCGCGCGCCTCCACGGTTACGCCGCCGCCGCGCGGAGTGTATTTGATTGCGTTGTCGATCAAGTTGATCAGCACCTGATGGAGCCGATCGCGGTCGGCGGTCAATTCGATTTCGGCGGGCGCAGCTTTGACGGTGAGCGCGACCCCGCGCTCGCGGGCCTGCTCGAGCATCAGCTCGACGGCTTCCTCGATCACGCGTGGCGGCGCGAGCGGCTCGAACTTGAGCGGCGTAAAGCCGCGCTCGAGGTCTGAGAGCGAGACCAAGTCGTCAATCAGCCGGGCCAGGCGGCGCGACTGCCGCGCGATGATCCCAAGAAAACGCCGCGCCGTGGGCGGATCGTCCACGCCTTTTTGCAGAGTCTCGGCGTAGCCGTACAGCGCGGTCAGCGGCGTGCGCAATTCGTGGGTCAGGTTGGCGATAAAATCGCTGCGCACGGTCTCGTAGGATTTGAGCCGCGAGATGTCGTGAAAGACGAACACCCAGGCGGCGGCCGACGGATTCTGGCGCACCGGCGCTGCGCTGACCTCGAGCGCGCGCGGCGCCGGCAGCTGGATCTGCAGCTCGGCCGCAATCAGCTCAGTCCCGTCCGCAGCGGTGGCGCGGGCGACGAACTCCTGCAGCCGCGGATCGCGGCAAAGCTCGACGAAGTCGCGCGCCAGGTAATTGGCGTCAGGCGCCAGCGCGAACATTCGATGCGCCGCCCCGTTGAGCAGGACCACGTCGCCGCGCCGGCCGGTCACCACCACGGCTTCAGACATGCTGCGCAAAATCGCCTCGAATTCCTCGCGCTGGCCGGCCAGGATAGCGAGTTCAGCCGCGACCGCATCGGCGGCGTCGAGCAGGCGAGCCTCGGCCGGCTCCGGCGGCGCGTTGCGGGGGCGCGGGATCAGATGAGAGGGCGGCTCGTGCCGCGCCAGCGCGGCGGCGACGGCCTCCAGCCGCTCGACCCGCCGGCGTCGGCTGCGCGCCAGGACCGCCACCGCCGAGCCGCCGCTGAGCAGACTCAAGGCGAGCGCCAGCACGACCCACGGCGTCGCCACGGCGCCCTGTGCGGCGAGCACCACCAAGGCCGCGGCGGCGGGAAGGAGTCCGAGAAAGGTCGCGGCGGCCAGCCGGACCGCGAACGATCTAACCAAGCGGTTGCGGGTTGAACCGATAGCCCACGCTGCGCACCGTCAGGATGAGCTCGGGATTGGCGTCATCGCGCTCGATTTGCTGGCGCAGGCGGCGCACATGCACGTCGACGGTTCGCGGCTCGACGAAGGTGTCGCGGCCCCACACCAGGTCGAGCAGTTGTTCGCGAGAGTAGACGCGCAAGGGGTGCTGGACAAAAAAGCGCAAGAGCTCGAATTCGCGCAAGGCCAGATCGTGCTTGACCCCCGCGACAAAAACTTCGTAGGTGCCGAAGTCCACCCGCAGCCGCCCCTGTTCGTAACTACCCGCATCGCGCGGCTCGAGGCCGGCGTTGGCCCGCCGCAGCAGGGCCTTGACGCGGGCGACCACTTCGCGCGGGCTGAACGGCTTGACCACGTAATCGTCGGCGCCCATCTCGAGCCCGAGCACGCGATCGACTTCAGCGCCCTTGGCGGTCACGACGATCACCGGCAGACGCGCGGTTTCGGGATTGGCGCGCAGCCGCCGGCAGAGTTCGAGGCCCGACATGCGCGGCAGCATCAGGTCGAGCATCGCCAGGTCGGGCGCGCGCCGCGCCACCCGCTCAAGCGCCTCGGCGCCGTCGGCGGCCTCCTCGACCGCGTAGCCCTCCTGGGCGAGGCTGTAGCACAGCAGCTCGCGGATATCGGCCTCATCCTCGACCACCAGGATTTTCTGGCGAATCCGTTCCCGCGCCGCTTCGGCGGTTTGACTCATGGTAGCTGCTTCTTTTCCATATGCCGGATCGTCCGCCCCTTCACCATATACACCACCATCTCCGCAATATTGGTCGCGTGGTCTGCGACCCGCTCGAGGTATTTCGACACAAACAGCACCTGCGTGGCATGTCCGATGATGGTCGGATCTTCCGCCATGTAGCTCAGCAGCTCGCGGTAGATCTGATAATTGAGGCCGTCCACTTCGTCGTCACGGCCGATCACGTCCTCGGCGAGGTCGGGATCGTCGCGCATGAAAGCGTCGACGCTGTCGCGGACCATCGATTGCGCGATCGCGGCCATGCGCGGGATGTCGATATAGGGCTTGATCTGAGGGAGCTCGCTGAGTTCGAGCGCGCGCTCGCAGATGTTGACCGCGTTGTCGCCGATCCGTTCGAGGTCGGTCGTGATTTTGAGGCTGGTCGTGATGAAGCGCAGATCGCTCGCGGCCGGCTGATGCAGCGCGAGCAGGCGAATCGAGCGCTCATCATTCTCGACGTCCATGCGGTTGACCTCCGCGTCGCGCGCGATGGTCGCGCGGGCGCGGGTGCTGTCGCGTTCGGTCAGGGCTTCGACCGCCTCGGCAATCTGGCTCTCGACCAGGCCGCCCATCTTGATCAGCCCGGCGCGCAGGTCGCGCAACTCGACCTCGTATTGCCGATTGGTGTGCTGATGCGTATCCATGGCCGGCTCCGCTTGGCTCAACCGAACCTTCCGGTGATGTAATCCTCGGTCTGATGCTTGGTCGGGTTGGTAAAAATCTGCTTGGTCTCGCCGAACTCGATCAGATCGCCCGCATAGAGGAACGCCGTGAAGTCCGCGGTGCGGGCCGCCTGTTGCATATTATGCGTTACGATCGCGATAGTGTAGTTCTCCTTCAGTTCGAGCAGGAGCTCCTCGATCCGCGCCGTCGAGATCGGATCCAGCGCCGAGCACGGCTCGTCCATCAGCAACACCTCGGGCTCGACCGCCAGCGCGCGCGCCACGCACAGCCGCTGCTGCTGGCCGCCCGACAGGCTGGTGCCCGGCCGCCGCAGGCGATCCTTGACCTCGTCCCACAGCGCCGCCAGCCGCAAGCTCCGCTCGACGATGAGGTCGCGTTCGGCACGCGAAGGCGTTGCGCCATTGAGGGTCAAGCCGGCTGCGACGTTGTCCGCCACCGACATCGTCGGAAACGGCGTCGGTCGCTGAAACACCATCCCGATCCGCCGCCGCACGCCTACCGGATCGACTGGCGGGTCATAGATATTCTCGCCGTCCAGCAGCACCTCGCCCTCAACTGTCGCCGCGGGCACGACCTCATGCATTCGATTGAAACAGCGCACCAGCGTCGATTTTCCGCAGCCCGACGGACCGATGATCGCGGTGATCTGATTCGCCGCCACCCCGAGGCTGATCTCGCGGAGCGCACGCGTCTTGCCAAACCAGGCGCTGAGCCGCCGGGCCTCCAGTTTGTCCGCCATCGCTCGCCACTCTCGAGCCGCTGCTCGTAATTCATCTTACTACCGTCGCCAGCAATATAACGACACCCGTGAGTATCGTGACGCCAGCCCGCCGGCCGACACTCGATGATCACAACCCGCCATCTATCAAAAGTACAGATGGCGCGTGTTATCAAATTGTTAAAAACACTCCGGCGCCGCCGCCGAAGCCGCGATAAATCGCAGACGTTCAGGCTTCAGGGCGCAAATATCCTCATCAGGTCACGGAAATCTTGGCGACCCCGCCCAGATACGGACGCAAGACCTGCGGAATCACGACGCCGCCGTCGGCCTGCTGATAGTTTTCCAGCACCGCGATCAGCGTCCGCGGCAGTCCCAGGCCCGAGCCGTTGAGCGCATGCACGAACTCGGTCTTCGCGCCCTTCTGCGGGCGGAATCTGATATTTGCGCGACGCATCTGGAAATCGGTGCAGTTCGAGCACGAGCTGACCTCGAGCCACTCGCCGAGTCCGGGCGCCCACAGTTCGAGATCGTAGCTGGCCGCGCTCGCCACATTGAGATCGCCGGTGCACTGCTGCACGACGCGAAACGGTAGCTCGAGGCCGCGGCAGACCGCCGCCGCGTGCTCGACGAGCGTCTTGAGTTCCTCGTCGGAGGTTTCAGGCCGCACCAGCTTGACCATCTCGACCTTGTCGAACTGATGGCCGCGCTTGATGCCGCGCACGTCGCGCCCGGCCGACATCTTCTCGCGCCGGAAGCAGGGCGTGTACGCCGTGAGGTTGATCGGGAGCTGCTCAGCTTCGAGAATCTCGTCGCGGTACATGCTGGTCAACGGCACTTCGGCGGTCGGGATAAACCAGAAATCGTCCTCGACGTCGCGATACATCGTGTCGGCGTTCTTCGGCAGATGGCCGGTGCTGGTCGCGGTCGCCGTGTTGACCATCAGCGGCGGCGCGATTTCGAGATAACCCTGCTCGCGCTTGAGTTCGAGCATCCAGGCGATGAGCGCGCGTTCGAGCCGCGCGCCCATCCCGCGCAGCAGGTAGAAGCGCGTGCCCGCGAGCTTCACCCCGCGCTCGAAATCGATAATCCCCAGCCGCTCGCCGAGTTCCCAATGCGGGATCGGCGTGA
This sequence comes from Binataceae bacterium (SeqCode), assembly GCA_050736455.1. Taxonomy (GTDB): domain Bacteria; phylum Desulfobacterota; class Binatia; order Binatales; family Binataceae; genus JAJPHI01. The sequence goes on from JBOHWF010000377.1 coordinate 5,023, forward strand.
AGTCGAAATAGCGCGGCTCGCCCTCGCTACGGATCACGCGGTTGTCGGCTTCGCTGGCGCCGGTCGGGACGTAGTCGCGCGGAATGTTGCGCAGGCCGAGCATGAGATCGGTCAACCGCTGCTCGACCGCGGTCAGCTCGCGCTCACCGGCGGCGATCCGACCGCCCAGCTCGCGCATCGCGGCCCGTTTCGACTCGCGCGCCTCGGCCGTCAGCTTGCCGAGCTCTTTCGATTCGCGCGTGCGCTGCGCGCGCAGTTCATCGAGCTCGTGCTGGAGCCGGCGGCGGCTCGCGTCGGCCTCGAGCACGCGATCAATTTCAGCGGCTTCGACGCCGGCGCGGCCGAGTTCGGCCTTGACCCAGTCGGTCCGTTCGCGAATCAGCTTGATATCGAGCATTCAGAACGCGTCCTTTATCAGTTCGAGCTTGCGGCCGCGGCCGGCCCCGATGATCGCGATCACGTCGAAGCGCGTCGCGACGCCGTGGGCGTGATTGACGCCAACGTACGACTCGGCGGCGCGGCGGATTTGCTCCTGCTTGCGTTCGTCCACCGCCTCTTGCGGCGTTCCCGCCGCGACCCCGGCGCGCGCCTTGACCTCGACGAACACCAGTTGGGCGTCGTCCAACGCCACCAGATCGATCTCGGCGCCCATCGCGCGATAGTTGCTCGCAAGTATCAGCCAGCCGCGCCGCCGCAGATGACGCCGCGCGATCTGCTCGCCACGCCGACCGAGCGCAACGCGTCTGCGCCACGGCAACTCCTCGTAGTAACGATCCAAAAACTCGCCCAGCGCAACATACGGCATCCGGATCCAGTCGCGGAGCGGGCGGTTGTGCGTCGGCTTCGGAGGCATTGGGGTGATGCGACTACACATCTTAACGAGCGATGGTGGCGCACGCGAACCGCATCTTCGGTGTTGTCCCGTAGGACAGTAGCTATCTTCGATCCGCTCACCGCCGAGGCATCAGCATATGTGCGGGGCTAATGTCCCGATTTCGCGATCTCCCGCCGGTTCTTTTGACAGACGACACCGCGGTGCGGTACGTCCGATAGGCCGATTTGGCGCAGCACAAGAGGATTGTACTTCGTAGTGAGGAAACTATGAGCGATGCCGGTGAAAGCAGGCCATGGCGTGCGGCGCTGGTTACGTCGCTGGTTTCGATCTCGCTGACGCCGCTCGCCGCGATGGTGGGTTACTACTCAGGCAAGGTGCTGGCGGCCCCTAAGCTCTCGATCCAGTACGCCACCCCGGTGATCGAAACCGCTCCGCTCGCGATCGATAAATCCATGGGTCAGACCGTCCAGCAGATCATCCGCGGCAGCGAGGCGACTGCCCCTTATGTTGGCGGCAACCCGTTTTTCCAGTCGCAATGCGTCCAGGAGCTCGGCTCAGCCTCCGTCTCGCTGGATTGCGCCAACCAGTTTCGCGCGGGGATGCCGCAGCTACTCGATTCGATGGATTTCGAGAAGAATCTGATGGAGCGGGACCGCCAGGCAATCGAAGCCTGGAACGGCAAAACCGAGATCGCGCTGACGCCGCTTTACCTGCCCGAGCTGGGCGAATCGCTCGAGGCGTCCGCGTACAACAACAAGCAGGGCACGATCAATATTTTGCGGAATTACGAAAATTCAATCAGTGATCAGCACAAAGCGGGCGTGACACTGTTGGCGACCCTGAGCGATTTCGTCGCTGCGCCCGCGAAACGAACCGGCAAGGTCAGCTTTAAGGTTGGCGTGCTCAATTCGGGCGATTCCGACGGCGTGATTTTTCCCTCCGCCACCTTATCTTCGCATAATTTCGACCTGACGCTGCGCAATACTCCGCCGTTTGCCGCCTTTCCGTATGCGGCTGCGAACCCAACTACCAACGGCGCGTTCAATGTCGAGCGGGCGCATTCCTTCAGCGAGGTCGATTTCGTCGTGGATGACACCAAAACCCTGCCCGTTGCGCAAGACTCCTGGCGCTCTGCGGTTAAGAGCGGCACGCAGGAAGATTTCACGATCCAACTGACGACCTCGGGCCGCCCGATTGGGGGCAAAGGGCAATTGCCACCCTGACCACAGTTCCTGACTTGGCCCGCTGCGGATGTTACGCTTCCGCATCATGTCCGACAGCCGCATCACTCTCGATCAGGTTCGTCACGTCGCCCGCCTGGCCCGGCTCGAGCTCGCCCCCGACGAGGAACGCGTGCTCCAGACCGACCTCAGCGCGATCCTCGCCTACGTGGACAAGCTCAATCAGCTCGACACCAGCGCGATCGCGCCGACCGCGCAGGTCGGCGAGGCGGGCGTGCCGATGCGCGATGATGCCGTGCTGAACGCACCTGCCGCCGACGCGATGCTCGCGAACGCGCCCGCCCGTCAGGACCATTTCTTCCGCGTGCCGAAGATCATTGAGTAAAGATCATCGAGTAAAGATCATCGAGTAAAGACCATCGAGTAAAGACCATTGAGTAAAGATTATTGAGTAAAGACCATCGAGTAGCGCTCTGATGGCTGGAGAACTGTTCAGGCTGACCATCGCCGAGGCCCGCGATCGGCTCGCGCGCCGCGAGATCTCCGCGCGCGAGCTGACGCGCTCGTGCCTCGATCGCATCGCGCAGCTCGAGCGCCGGCTCAATGCCTTCATCACGGTCTGCCCGCGCGAGGCGCTCGAGCAGGCCACCGCCGCGGATACGCGGCTAGCCCGCGGCGACGCCCCACCACGGTGCGGCATCCCGCTCGCCATCAAGGACATCTACC
>JBOHWF010000378.1:0-1654 GCA_050736455.1 Binataceae bacterium (SeqCode)
GTCCGCACCTCGGGAAAGGACATGAGGACGCGACGCGCGCGATTGGCGATCGCCGCGCCGTGGTCGAGCGAAATCGTCAGCGGCATGGTCGCGCGCGCCCAGATGTTGCCCTCCTCGAGTTTGGGCAGAAACTGCCCGCCGAGGCGGGAATAGAGGCTCAGTACGGCGACGATGACCAGCCCGATTATCGCGAGCGTCAGCCGCGGCCATTCGAGCACGCGGACGAACAAGCCGTGATAGAAGCCGCGGATCGCCCGCCAGACCGGATTGTAGGATTCGCGCATGCCGCCCGCGAACAGATAGGAGCTGAGGACCGGGGTCAGCGTAATCGCGAGGATCACCGCGCCGCCCAGCGCGTAGGCGTAGGTATGGGACATCGGTGAGAAGATCGCCCCCTCCACTCCGCGCATCGTGAACAGCGGCATAAAGGCGATGAGGAAAACCAGCGTCGAGAAGAGCATCGGGCCGCCGACCTCGGCGCCGGCGCGCAGCACGCGCCCGCCGATCGGCCCCTCGTCAGAGCGTTCGGCGGCCAGATGGCGATGGATGTTCTCCATCACGATCACGGTGGAATCGATAATGATGCCGAAATCGATCGCGCCGAGTGAAATCAGGTTGGCCGGCGTGCCGCCGAAATGCATCAGCGTGAAGGCGACGCATAAGGCCAGCGGGAGGTTGATCGCGGCGATGATCGCGGCGCGCAGACTGCCGAGAAAAAAAATCAGCACCAGGAAGACCAGCGCCATCCCGATCGTCAGATTTTCGAGCACCGTGTGCAGGGTGGTGTCGACCAGCTCGGTGCGATCGTAGTAGGGCACGATTTTGTAGCCCGCGGGCATCAAGCCGTTGGTGTTGAGCTCGGCGACCTTGCGCTCGACCCCGCGCAGGGTCTCAAGCGTGTTGCCGTACTTGCGCAACATCACGATGCCGGTCGAGACTTCGTTGCGCCGGTCCATCCCGACCACGCCCAGGCGCGGAGCATAGCCAACCTCGACGGTGGCGACGTTGCCGACGGTAATCGGCGTACCCTTGTTGCTCGCCAGGACGATTTGACGGATGTCGTCGAGCGAGCGGATGAAACCGATCCCGCGAACGTCGAAGGCCTGCTCGCCGACCGTCAGGTAGTTGCCGCCGGCGTTGCCGTTGGCGTTCTGGATGGCGCTGATCAGTGTCGCCAGCGACGTCTGGTAGTTCGCCAGCACCTGCGGGTCGACCTCGACGTGATATTCCTTGGTCAGGCCGCCGAAGGTGCTCACGCCGATCACGCCGGGCACCGTGGTCAGCCGCTTGGCGACCACCCAGTCGTTGATCTCCTTTTCGCTGATCAGGTTGTGGTCGGGACTCTCGACCGTATAGCGATAGATCTCGCCGATCGAATTCTCCGGCGAGATGCCGGGCACGACGCCGCTCGGCAGCGTGACCTGGGTGAGGTGATTGATGACCTCCTGGCGATCCCAGTAGTAATCGCTGTCCCAGTCGAAGTAGCAGCGCACGTCGGACAGGCCGAAGAGCGAGATCGAGTCCATCCGCACCAGGTCGCGCGACGAACTCACGCCGTACTCGATCGGTACCGTGATGATTCGTTCGACCTCCTCGGCGCTCAAGCCGGTCGGCAGCGTCAGCACCTCGATCATCGGCTGGACCGGGTCGGGAT
>JBOHWF010000379.1:0-2502 GCA_050736455.1 Binataceae bacterium (SeqCode)
GGTTGAAGCCGACGGCAAGCGCTTCATTCTCAGCAATAATCACGTGCTTGCAAACCAGAACGCGCTGCCGATCGGCTCGGCCATATACCAGCCGGGATTGCTGGACAAGAATGCACCGGCCTCGGACGCGATAGCGACGCTGGCGAAATTTATCCCTCTTGCGACGGACCATCCGAACCAGGTTGACTGCGCCATCGCGGAGATTACGGAGGACAAGCTGGTAAGCCCGGCGGTGATGCCCAAAGTGGGGAAGCTTAAATCGGGACAACCATTGGCGGCGGCCTTGTCCATGAAGGTCGAAAAGACCGGTCGAACGACCGGATATACGGCCGGCACTATTCACGACATCAGCGCGAACGTGAAAGTGGGTTACGACATCGGTCCGCTGACCTTTTCAGATCAGCTCATCATCGTCGGCCGAACCGCGAGTTTCTCGGACGCAGGGGATTCTGGTTCCCTCATCGTCGATCAAACCACCAAACGGCCTGTTGGGCTGCTGTTTGGCGGATCGACCAACACTACGATCGCCAATCATATCGAAGACGTTCTCAACCAGCTCAAGGTGAACATCGTTGCCTGATCGAGATAACACCGCGGATCATGAACTACTTGAAGTGAAGAAGCGGCTCTCCGACCGTCTGCTGCCGCTTGATTTTGTCAGCGGCGTTGGCAGCCGGGGAGCAAGCCTCACGATATACCTCGCGCGGGCGCTGGCGCCGGGGGAACAGCACGAGGTTCGGAAAATCCTCGCCGTCGAGGCGCCCGCGATGCCGGTCGAGTTCGTGACCACCGGCGAATTCAAGGCACATTGATCGCATCGAGGGGCAAACTTTTACGAGCATCGAGTCGTCGGTGAAGAATCCGGAAGCAGTTGATAGAGCGGGGTGATCTGCTCTTGGCAAGGCATCGTTTTTGCAGGAAAGCCGGGTGAAAAGCCCGGCTTTCCTGCGGTTTGGGATTCCTGATCTTGGCGGTTTGTGATTCTTTCGGGGGTGGGATTCGCGCTCGGAGGAAGAGAGATGGGCATGCCGCGTGACGATCGGCAGGAGGATTTGTTCGCTCCGCCTTTGGATAAGATCATCAACCTCCGCCATCCCCTGGTGCGGCTCGCGGGCAGTATCGATTGGCCAGTTTTGGGCCGGCGGTTCGGCGCGGTGTGCTGCTTGGGTCCTGGCCAGCCGCCATTGCCGACAAGGCTTGTTGCCGGACGATTGATCCTCAAACACATGCACAACCTCTCCGGCGAGGAGCTGGGCGAGCGCTGGGTTGAGATTACTTTCAGTTCTTCTGCGGCGAGGTGGTGTTTCAGCACGAATGCCCGTTCGACCGCTCCTCGCTCACCCGCTGGCGTCAGCGCCTTGGCGAAGATGAGCTTGCCGCGCTTGTGCAGGAGAGCCTGCCGGTCGCGCACAACTCCGGGGCGCTTCACCTCAAGGACCTTGAACGGGTGGCTCTCGATACGACAGTCCAGGAAACAGCGATCGCCCATCCAACCGATGCCAGGCTCTTGCACCGCGCGATCGAGAAGCTCACCAAGCTTGCCAAGCGTGAGGGCGTCAAGCTGCGTCAGAGCTATCTCCGCGTGGCCAGGCGCGCCGCCATCATGGCTGGGCGCTACACTCATGCGCATCAGTTCAAGCGCGCAAGACGGGCGCTCAAGTTCCCGCGCACAAGGCTTGGCCGGATCATCCGCGACATAAACCGCAAGATTGAAGGCAATCCGGCGCTTAAAGAACGCTTTGCTCCGCTGCTTTCTCTTGCCCTTCGGGTGCGCCATCAAGATCAGCGCCAGCGCGGGCCGAAAGTGTATTCCTTGCATGCACCAGAGGCCGCGTGCATCGGCAGGGGCAACGGCACGCGCCGCCTACGAGTTCGGCTGCAAGGTCTCGATTGCCACGCCGGTGACCGCGCCCAAGGGCGGACAGTTCGTGCTCCACGCCAAGGCGCTCTCCGGCAATCCCTTCGACAGCCACACGCTCGGCCCGATGGTTGCCGATCTCGAAAGGCTCACCGGCGTTGAAGTCCGCCGCATTCATGCCGACAAGGGCTATCGCGGCCACAACTATTGCAACCGGTTCCGGGCCTTTATCTCAGGCCAAGTGCGCCGTGTCACCAAAGCGATCCGGCGCGAGATGCGGCGAAGATCCGCCATCGAACCCGTGATCGGCCACATGAAGAGTGATCACCGGATGGGCCACAATTATCTCAAGGGCCGCAACGGCGACCGCGCCAATGCCGTGCTCGCCGCCGCGGGCTACAACTTCAGCCTCCTCCTGCGCCGGTTCGAACGGCTCTTGCGCGCCTTGCTCGTTGCGCTCTTGCGTGTCCTCAAAACACTCCGCTTTGCCTAACCGCGCGCTTGCCAGAGTTCTTCACGGACGACCAATTAGCTGGCGCCTTTCGGTTTCGGGAATGGATTCCGCCATATCCATCTACCGTCAGGCATCAGTCGCGGCGGAAGCGGCGCCAATGGCTGTGGCAGGGCAGTATACTCTTCCACAC
>JBOHWF010000380.1:0-7024 GCA_050736455.1 Binataceae bacterium (SeqCode)
GGCTGCGCGTCAGCCCCGCCATTTTCGCCGGCGACACCGCTGGAGGTGCGGGTGCCGGTGGATCGGCCGGTCTACTGCGCGGCGGCGGCGCCGGCGCCCCCAGCGCTGCCGGTGGCCACGCTGCGGGCGGACGCCGGGGCGGCGACGACGATGCGGAGCTACGCAGCGACGGTCGCGATCCTCAAGGGCGCGGTGCGCGAGCGCGACGCGCTAATTGCGGGCTGTGCGGCGCCGCCGGGCGGCGATAAAACGGCGGCTGAGGCGGCCGTGCCGCGGGCGTCTCAATAGTCAGTTGAGTGAGACGGGCGCGAATACCATGAGATGGCTGCGGGACGCTTTGACTGGGAAGGATAATCTGACTTACGACGCCGCGCGGATTGTGGGCGTGCTGGGCGCCACGGCCTATGTGGTGTTCTGGGCGGCGGCGGTGTTCGGCCACGGGCATTTCGACGCGACCGACGCAGCGGCGTATGGGGCGGGGCTGGCGACGGTGGAGCTGGCGATGTCGGGCGCAGTGAAGCTCAAGGAAAGCACGGAACCGGAGCCCGTGACCGGGCGCTGAAAAAACCGTCGGCCCGTGGCGCAAGCCGGTAGCGGGTCTGAAAGTTTAGTCGATTCGCCAATGATTATTTACCGAAGATTGCGACGCTCGTCAGGAGACGCGCGGATCAAGGGGGTGGCGGGCGTCGCTGATCAAGCCGCGGCAGCCGCTGCAGCGTTTCACGCCGGGCCTGCGTTTACAGTACTGGAGAATAGTCAGTGAACTGGGATGCGATCGCGACCTTTGCGCTCGCCTTTGTGACCCTGATCGGGCTCAATCTGGCGGCGCTGCGCTGGACGCTGGGGCAGTACGGGCGGGAGATCGGCAATCGGCTGGATTCGCTGGCCCGCGACGGGAGTGAGTTTTCGCACGCGGTCGAGCGCGAGCTGCTGCGGCTCAAGGCGCAGTTGCCGGTGGATTATGTGCGGCGCGAGGACTGGATTCGTTTCAGCAATACGCTTGAGGCGAAGCTTGACGCGTTACGCGCGGAAGTGCGGGCGGAAATCTCCGAACTGCGCGAACGATTATATGAACGCGGCGGGATAGGCGGCGCAGACGAGGCGACGAAATGAGTAGTCGGACAATGGACCTGGGACAAAAGCAACGGGAAGAAGCGCGCTGGCGGATTTTGCGGATTCTGGACGCCGGGCGGCCGATCGGGGTTTCCGAGGAGATCATCCTGCGCGTGCTGGACGACGTGCGGCTGCCGATCGGACCGGCCGGGGTGCGGCGCGAGCTGGATTACCTCGGGGATCTCAGTCTGGCCGAGGTCGAGCAGGACGAGGACGGGCTGTGGTGGGCGAAGCTGACCGCGAGCGGGGTTGATCTGGTCGAGTATACGGCGCCGGCGCCGCCGGGCGTGGCGCGGCCGCGGCGGTATTGGTAGGCGAAGGGGCCGGCTGATGCCGCCACGCGGAATCCTCAAGATGCTGCCGCCGGAGCTGCGCAAGGAGCTTGACCGGCGGCTGGTCGACGGCAATTTCAGCGGCTACCGGGAGCTGACGGCCTGGCTCGCCACGCGGGGCTGTGTGATCAGTCCGCAGGCCGTACAGAAATACGGCTTCAAGATGGAACAGCATCTGGCGCGGGTCAAGCTGATCACGCAACAGGCGCAGGCGGTGGCCGAGGCGGCGCCCGACGACGACTGCAAGGTCACCGAGGGGATGCTGCGGCTGGTGCAGTCGCAATTGTTCAAGGTGCTGGTCGACCTGACGCCGGCCTCGGCCAAGAAGATGAATCTGGGAGCGATGGCTGCGAGCGTGGCGCAAATGGGGCGCGCGACGGTGATGCATCGCAAGTGGGTCGAGGAGTGGCGGGTGGGGCTGCGCGAGCGGGCGGCGCGGGCCGAGGCCAAGCTGGTGAGTGCGGTAACGGCCGCGGGCGGCGGTCTGACGGCGGAGACCACCGAGGCCATCCGCAAGTCGCTGCTCGAGATTACGCAATGAGGGGGCTGGCATCGACCCGCTCCCGCCCGGCGGCGCTGCCGCCGCTTGCCCTCTCCCTTATCCCTAACGCAGCTCGCGGACTCGCTTGCTCGCTCCGACGCAACGCGCCTCCGCTAGCAGGACAAGGGCGAGGGATCCAAAAAGACGCCGCCAATGTAGGTTGCGCGGAGCACTGTACTAAGTAATTCGCTTCCATTCCAAGTCGCAGTAGTGAGTAATAATTCGTGGCGCTAGTCAGTGAAATAGCCAAGGGGGCAAAATCCATCCTGCTGCCCTACCAGATGCGCTGGCTGGCCGATCGCGCGCCGGTGAAGGTTGCGGAAAAGTCGCGGCGGGTGGGAATCACCTGGACCGAGGCGGCGGACAGCGCGCTGCACGCGGCGGCGCGCGATGGCACCGACACCTGGTATCTGGGCTACAACAAGGATATGGCGCTGGAGTTCGTCGAGACCGCGGCGGCGTGGGCGCGACAGTTGAACAAGGCGGCGCGGGCGGTCGAGGAAGTGGCGGTGAGCGACGAGCAGCGGGACATCCTGGCCTACCGCGTGCGCTTCAACTCGGGGCGCAAAATCGTGGCGCTGTCGTCGCGGCCGTCGAATCTGCGCGGCAAGCAGGGCCGCGCGGTAATCGATGAAGCGGCGTTTCACGACGATCTGCGCGGGCTCTTGAAAGCCGCGCTGGCATTCACGCTGTGGGGCGGGCAGGTGCGGGTGATTTCGACGCACAATGGCGCGGCCAATGCGTTCAACGAACTGGTCAATGATATCCGCGCCGGGCGCAAGCGCTACTCACTGCATCGAGTGACTATCGAGGATGCGATCGGCGAGGGGCTGTTCCATCGGATCTGCGCGAAGAGCGGGCGGCAGTGGAGCACCGCAGCAGAGGCGGCGTGGCGCGAGGAGATTTTTGCGCAGTATGGCGAGGATGCCGAGGAGGAGCTGCGCTGCGTGCCGCGGGCGAGCGGCGGAACGTTTCTAGCGTCGCTCCTGATCGAGGAGCGGATGTGCAGCGGGACGCCGGTGGCGCGCTGGGCGATGCCGGCGGAGTTCGCGCGGCAGCCGGAAGCGGCGCGCCGGCGGGCGGCGGCGGATTTTTGCGCAGAGCAGATCGCGCCGGCGCTTGAGAAGCTCAACGGCGAGGCGCTGAGCTTCGTCGGCGAAGACTTCGGGCGCTCGGGCGATCTGACGGTGATCTGGCCGCTGCAACTGACGGCGCAACTGCGGCGGCATACGCCGTTTGTGGTGGAACTGCGCAACATCCCGTTCACGCAGCAGGAGGAAATTTTTTTCTACATCGCCGATCGGCTGCCGCGCTTTAGCGCGGGAGCGCTCGACGCGCGCGGCAACGGTCAGTTTCTGGCGGAACGCGCGATGCAGCGCTACGGCGCGAAGATCCAGCAGGTGATGCTGACCGCGGAGTGGTATCGCGAGAACATGCCGCGCTACAAAGCCGCGTTCGAAGACGGGCTGATCGATCTGCCGCGCGACGCGGCGATTCTCGACGACCATCGGTCGCTGGTGGTCGAGCGCGGAGTGGCGCGGGCGCCGGAACGTCGCGGGCACGACGGCGGGGGTAACGCGCGGCACAGCGACAGTGCGATCGCGGGGGCGCTCGCTTACTACGCGAGCACGGTGACACCGGGGGCCTACGAATATCTGGCGGCAGGGCGGGCGAGGCCGCGGATGGCAGCGGACGAGGATGAGGTGGGCTTCACGGACTATGGGGATGCGCCGCGACGGCGCGGCGGGCGTCTGGCGACGCTGGCCGGCGCGTGGTGAAGCGTCGGGCAGAAAGTAAACAGTGCAAACGGCAAAGTGAAGCGGTGACACCATGACCTTGTACGACGCCTACGGCCGCGAAGTTGAGCCTGGGCGGCTGCGCGAAGAGCAGGCCGGCGCGACGATGGCGGGCGTGCGCAATATCTACTCGATAATGCATCCGGCGAGCGGCCTAACTCCAGAAAAACTCACCGGGCTGCTGCGGCAAGCTGAATTCGGCGACCCGTTTCTCTATCTCGAGCTGGCGGAAGAGATGGAGGAAAAGGATCTGCACTACCTTGCGGTGCTGGGCACGCGCAAGCAGGCGGTGGCGCAACTGGATGTGGTGATGCGGCCGGCCTCGAGCGCAGCGGAGGATGTGCGGTTGGCGGCGCTGGCGAGTGAGTTTCTGCTGCAAGGGCCGCTCAACCTGCGCGAGGCCCTGTTCGACATGCTCGACGCCATCGGCAAGGGTTTTTCCGCGACTGAAATAATCTGGGACACCGCGGGCGCCGAATGGTATCCGGCGCGGCTGTTGTGGCGGGATCCCCGCTGGTTTTTGTTCGACTGGGTATCGGGGCGCGAACTTCTGGTGCGGACGCTGGCAAGCGAAGGGCAGTCGATACCGCAGACGCTGGACAGTGGCTATACGCATCTGGACACGCGCCTGCTGCCGGCGGGGGCCGCGGCGCGGCGCGGACCGGAGCTCGGCTTGCAGCCGCTGACGGCGCCGCTGGCGCCGTTCAAGTTTGTCGTGCATTACGGCCAGGCCAAGAGCGGGCTGCCGATCCGCGGTGGGATCGCACGGGCGGCGGCGTGGGCTTACCTGTTCAAGAACTACATACTGAAAGACTGGGTAACGTTCGCCGAGGTATTCGGCCAGCCGCTCCGTCTGGGCAAGTACGGTCCGGGCGCGACTGAGAATGACAAGAGCGCGTTGCTCCAGGCGGTCGCCAATATCGGGACCGATGCGGCGGCGATCATCCCGGAATCAATGATGATCGAATTCACGCAGGCGCGGCAGGGTGGCAGCAGCGACCTCTATGAGCGCTTCAGTGAGTATATCGACCGGCAACTGAGCAAGGCCGTGCTGGGGCAGACGCTGACGACGGAGCTGCCGCGCGGCGGCGGCTCGCGGGCGGCGGCGCAGGTTCATCAGATGGTACGGCGGGACATTCTGGGGGCGGATGCGCAGCGGCTCGAGGCGACACTGACGCGAGATCTGGTGAAGCCGCTCATCGATCTGAATGCCGGACCGCAGCGGCGCTATCCGCAGCTGCAACTGGCGTTGCCCGACGATCAGGACGCGAAGGTCTTTGCGGATATCGTCGCGGAAATGGCCGATCGCGGTTTGCGGATCAGCCAGAAGGCGGTGTTGGACAAGCTGGGGTTGGCGGAGGCCGGGGCGAACGACATGGTGCTGGCGGCAGCGCACAACGCGTGACGGACGTCGCAAATCAGTGAAACCGTGACTGAGGCGAAGACGGGAGCCCAACTGAGACTTTCGAGATAGCCAGTCAGGCATCGGCGTTGGTGAAGCATTTCACCCTTATTGAAGAGGGACGAAGCAGGGAGAATCGATACTGATGAAGGCGACGAAGGCGAGTGAGTGTCGCACTGGCGGCGTGCAAGTGGGAGTGTACGCTGCGATGCCGGAGGGCGGGCAGCCGGGGTGGATCGAGTTGATTCCAGCCGGGACGTTTCACGGCCGGGACGGCCGCGGGCCTTACCGCCTGGGCGAGGTCGGCGGGGTGATCGCCGCGACGCAGGCGTTGCAGATGGACGCCGGGCTGCCGATCGATTACGACCACGCGACCGACCTGGGCGCGCCGGCGGGACGGCCGGCGCCAGCGGCGGGGTGGATCAAGGAGCTAGGCGAGCGAGAGGGTGCGCTGTGGGGGCGGGTTGAGTGGACGCAGCACGGGGCCGCGGCGCTGGCGACGCGCGAGTATCGCTACGTGTCACCGGTGTTCGAACACGACAGCGAGGGCGTCGTGGAGCGGCTGCTGCGCGCGGCGCTAACGAATAATCCGAACTTGTATTTGAAGGCGATCGCCGCGCGAGTGGAAGGAAACGCGGGCGGCCACGCTGAGGCAGGCGGGGCAGGCGATACGGCAAACAAAGCGGGCATGCAGATGGCGGAGTTGCTCGCAGCGCTGCGCGAAATACTGGCGCTGGAGAGTGAGGCGACGCCCGAGGAGATTGTCGAAGCGGCACGGCGTCAGGCCGCAGTGCGGGAGGGGCAAGGCGTCGCTGCGGATGAGAAAGGGCGCAGCGACGCGCCCGATCGTGGGCGCTACGTGGCGTTCGAACATTATGAGAAGGCGTCGCGCGAGCTCAGCGTCCTGCGGGCGCAGCGGGCACGCGAAGACGGCGAGCGCGCGGTTGAACAGGCGATGCGGGCGGGCAAGATCGTGCCGGCGCAGCGCGACTGGGCGATCGAGTATTGCACGGCGGACGCCGCGGGCTTTGCCCAGTTCGTCGCGCGGCAACCGGCGCTCGCGCTGGGGGCGCTGGAATTGGAGGGCTCGCCGCGCCGGCGCAAGCAGGCGGAGGGTGCGGCGGCGGCGCTCGTCGCCGATGGGGCGTTAGAGCTGAGCACAATCGAAACGGCAATTTGCGCGCGGCTCGGCCTGCGCGCGACTGACTATGCACGACGAAAAATGGCGCAGGCCGAATCCGGCTCGGAGCTCGTCTAAACGGCTTGGGCGCAGGCTAACGCTGACTGAATTAACCGCGCGCGCTCACAGCGGGCGCAAACCACAACCAACACGGTGACACCATGGCGGCACTGACTAATTCACGAAACACTCCGGAATTCGCCGACGACGGGCGGATGCAAGTCTATCCGGTGGAGGCCAACACGACCATCTATCTCGGCAGCATGGCGGCGCTGGACGCCAACGGCTACGCGGTGCCGGCGTCGAGCGTGGCCGGGCTCAAGCTACTGGGGCGCACGGAAATGGTTTTCAACGGTCTGCCGGGCCAGGACGCGGTCAACAATCCGGGCGCGGCGGGCGCGATCTCGATCATCGCGCGGCGCGGAGTGTTCATGTACGCGGTGAATGACAACTCGATCGCGGGGCCGCAAATCGGAATGATGGCATTCGCAGTGGATGACAACTCAGTATCGTTGAGCGATGGTAGCGGCGCGACCGGGGTGGTGGCGCAGCCGGTTACTCTGCCGGCGGCGACCGCGCCCCAAATCGCGGCGCTGGGCCACGAGAATATTTCGAAGGTAAAGGCGCACAGCACCGCGGCCGGCGGTACGGTATACACCG
>JBOHWF010000381.1:0-3351 GCA_050736455.1 Binataceae bacterium (SeqCode)
TCAACGACGGCGCCGCCTGCGTGATCGTCACGACTGCCGAACGGGCGCACGATCGAAAAAAACCGCCAGTCTATATCAGCGGGATGCAGCCGCTGCCGGGCGGGCACGAGGAATTTATCTGGGCCTATCCCGGGCTGGGCGTGGTCCAGCAATCGGTGTTTGATTACGAAGCGGGCGTGCAGCCGGTATATCGGATGGCCGGGGTCGTACCGGCGGACATCGACGCGCTGTTCACCTACGACGCCTTTTCGATCCTCCCCTGGATAGCGCTCGAGCGCTTCGGCTTCTGCCGGCCGGGCGAGGCCGCAGGCTTCACGCAAAATGGCCGTATCGAAATCGGCGGCGCAATCCCGATCAACACCAACGGTGGGCTGCTCTCCGAGGCGCATATCATGGGCTGGAACCATCAGGTCGAGATCGTGCGGCAGTTGCGCGGCGAATGCGGCCCGCGCCAGGTCAAGGATGCGGAGGTTATCCAGTGGGCGAACGCTTACGGCGACTCGCTGATTTATCATCGCTAGGCGGGAACAAAGTGGAGCCGAGCACCGGGGGCGGCGGAGTCTGCGACGCGCGGCCCAAATCGAGAGTCCGCGAGCTGCGTCAAGCATAAGAGAATGGCTGCCCCATATTCAAAACCACTGCCGGCAATCTCTTCGCTCAATCAGCCCTACTGGGAGGGACTCAAGCGGCGCGAGCTGCGGATGCAGCACTGCGACGGCTGTGGCCGCGTATGGTTTCCGCCCGCGCCGCTTTGCCCGCGATGCTGGTCGCGCAAGTTCACATGGTCAAAACTCGCGGGACGCGGCCGCGTCAATTCGTGGGTCGTGTTCCATCAGGCTTACTTCAAAGCGTACGAGCACGACCTTCCCTACAATGTGGCGGAGGTGGAACTCGACGAGGGTCCGCGCATCCTTACCAACCTGATCGGCGTCGCCAATGATGACATCCGCGCCGGGATGGCGGTCGAAATCGTCTTCGACGACGTGACCGACGAGATCACGCTGGCGAAGTTTAAGCCGCGCGCGAGCTGAGTCCGCGGATGCGGCCAGTCGAGGGGCAGCTATGAGTTTCACCGCAGAACCTGACAAGTTTCGTTTCGGCGAGGGGTTGTGCTCGGGCGTCATCGGCAAACGCGTCCTGATCACGGGAGCGGGCAAGGATGGCGGTTTGGGACAGGCCTTCGCGCTAGCGGCGGGACTCAACGGCGCGGCCAGCGTCGCGGTGCACTTCCATCAGAGCTATGCCGACGGCTTCGATCTGGTCGAGGCGCTGCGCAAGGCTGGCGTCAACGCCTTTCCGGTGCAGGCGGACGTAACGAATCTCGGCGACCTGTGGGCCTCGCGCACCTACGTCATCGAGCAGATGGGCGGACTGCCGCCGAATCTGCTGATTTGCAATTCGGGCTTAAGCGAAACCGGCTACACGCTGGGCCGCGCGCTGCGCACGATCGACGGCGAGCCGATGGCGGTGCGGCGGGCGCGGACCCGCCGCCACTTTATCGATAACCTCGGCGAATCGCGGATGGTGCTCAATACCAAGATCGACGGCTTCCTCGCGCTGACCCATTTATGGGCGGGCGAGGCGGTACATCATCGCGAGCCGCTGCAGATCGTTTACGTCTCGTCGCGCCAGGCGATCGATCCCGGCGTCGGCGTGCCGGGCTACGTGATCAGCAACTGGGGCGTGCTGGCCATCCCGAGGCTGTTGAACGTCAATCTCGGCCGTGAGGCCGCGATGGTCACCGCCTCCTGCATCCTGCTGCCCTTCGTCCGCACCGGGATGACGGGCGAGTACGCGGACAATCCCAAGGTCTTCGGCCGCTGGCAGCCGCGGATGCTCGAGCCTGACGAGGCGGCGCGCGCCTTCATGCAGTTACTGGCGCGCGCTCCGCAAGAGTTGCAACAGGGGCTGTTCGCGCTGATGGTCGAGGGCGACGCGGACGCGATCGGCGTGAGCTGGAAACAGATCGCGCTCGAAGTCCGAGAAGCCACGATCGCATGGAGCGAGCAGGCGCCGCTGCGCTTTAGCGGCAAGCCGCCGGCGAAGCCTTAAGACCAGTGCGGGATTCCTAACGCAGCTCGCAGACTCGCCTGCTCGCCTCGCCTGCGGCTCCGCTAGTCAGGCTTCGAGGATGCGCCGGGCGTCGTCGGGGGTCGCGACCTCGTGGCCCATCGCGCGGATCGCCGCCGCCGCCCGCTCGACGATCTGCGGATTGCTGAACTTCTCCCGCGGGTACTGGTAATCCTCGAGCCCGACGCGAACATGACCGCCAAGGCTCACGATCAGCGGGACCATCGGCAGGTTGTCGCCGCCGAGCGTCGCCGCGAACCAGTTGGCGCGCACGCCCCTGAGCATGTCGAGATAGGCCTCGAGGCTCTTGAGCGACGGCGGCATCCCGAACGGCAACTCGGGACCGCCGAGATAGAACTTGAGCATCAGGGGCTCGGTCAGGACCCCTTGCTCCAGGAAGATCAGCGCCGCGCGCAGAAAACTCGGATCGAAAATCTGCAGCGTCGGACGCAGGCCCAACTCGCGCGACATCGTGAGAAAATAGCGAATCGTCGCGTAGGAATTCTGGTACACGGTCTCCTCGCCGTGAATCTTCTTTGCTGCCGGCTCGTAAGCGATGAGATTCACCGAGCCCATGTCGCCGGCGCCGAAATCCGGCTTGGTCGCAGGATCCTTCGCAAGCTCGACGAAATGGCTGAAGCGCTTCGCGGCGTCGTCGCCCATCGGAAAGGTCGGCCAGAGCATCGCTTTGCAGGCCGCCCGCGAGCGCCGATAGACCTCGCCGTAGTAGGGCACGTCGTGGACCCATTTGCCGGTCTCGGGATCGCGCACGTGGAAATGGATGATTGCCGCGCCCGCCTTGCAGGTCGCGATGGCGTCGTTGCCGATCTCCTCGGGCGAGTAGCCGATATGCGGATTGAGCTGCTTCGGCGCGTTGCCGTTGATCGCTGCCTCGATGATCACCTTTGCCATGACGGTTCCTCACGCAAATTTCATGTTCGCGAATGACCTAAAGTCGCACAGTCACGGTCTGCCGCCAAGTTGCCGTGAAGAATTCCCGCAATCCTGTGGCTCCGCTAAAGCATCTTCGATGCGTGCGGCTGTTCGTGTCCCATGATCGGATGCGGCTGGTAAGGCTTCTCCAGCGCCGCGACCTCCTCGGATGTCAGCTTGATTTCGACCGCATCGAACAGCTCCTTCAGATGCTGCGTCTTGGTCGCGCCGATGATCGGCGCGGTCACGCCCGGCGCCTGCAGAATCCAGGCGCAGGCAATCTGGGTTGCGGTGACCCCACGCTCCTTCGCGACCTCCGCCGCGGCGTCCGCGACTGCGACCTCGTCC
>JBOHWF010000382.1:0-18777 GCA_050736455.1 Binataceae bacterium (SeqCode)
AGATACATCTGCGGATTAGCTTCGAGGTCGTCGTAGATTAGCGCCAGCACGCGCTCGCGGCCGAACGTGTCGAACCAGCCGCGCAGGCCCTTGCCGCCGCTCTCCCAGCCCTCGGGCGCGTAGGACACGAATTCACGCGTGGTCCAGCCGCTGCGCCGCGCGAGTTTCCAGAATGAAAACAGCACCTGCACCGGATCGCGCAGCGTGCAGATGATGCGGCAGCTGGGGATGTGCTCGGCGATCCGCTCGCGCGCCGCAGTTGAACCCAGATAGCTCGGACAGATTTCCCCGGCGGGCAGGCGCGGATCGCAGTCAGCGAAATAGCCCTTGTACCATTCGACTCCGCGCGCGTAGTTTTTGACAAAAAAATCAACTTCCTTAACGTCGCGGGGCAGACCGACGTGACCGCGCAGCATCGCGTCGAGCCACGAAGTGCCAGTGCGCGGCTGGCCGACGCCGAGGAAGTCCGGCAGCCGCCCGCGCGCGGATTCGGTATTTCGCCTCGCTGTCACGCGATCATCTCACTCCTAATCAGGCCTTCACAGTTACGAATATGACGTTCGGGGGCAAGCAGCACGGCGCGCCGCCGCTCCGCGGGCGAGCTCGTTGACTGCGCAGTTGACCTTGCTCAGACCGCGGCGAGTGCGCAACATCGAATCACAGCGATGCGCAAAACGGTTGACGCGAGATTGCCGAGTTTCATTGGCGTGGGGCCGGCCAGAACCGGAACGACCTGGGTTCATAGCGTTCTGGAGGGATACGTCGGATTGCCGCGGCGAACCAAAGAGACAGATTTTTTCTCTACGAACTATGGTTTGGGCCTGGACTGGTACAGGACGCACTTTTGCGGCTATCCCGCCGAGATGGTCGTAGGAGAGATTACTCCAACCTATTTCGATCATCCGGAAGCCCCCGCGCGTATCGCTGAACTCATACCTGAATGCAAAACATTTGTGTCGCTTCGTGATCCCGTGCAGAGACTCTATTCGCACTATCGTCTTCTACGAGTTGAAGGGTGGATTGGCCGCCTGACCTTCGAGGAAGCCCTGCAGCGCCACGATCGATGGGCTGAGCGCGCTGGCAACATGATCGGAGTCAACCGCTACGCACTTCATCTGAACCGCTGGTTTCAGGCTCTTGGCAAACCACAAGTTCTGGTTACTTTCTACGACGATCTAGAACGCGATCCCCAAGGCTATATCGACCAGCTAGCTGCGTTTATCGGAGTTGGCCGAATCGAGTTGGCTCAATCGCCGATTGGGACGAAACCCGTCAATCTGATCGAGCGCGCACCAAAACATCCACACCTGGCCGCTCGCGCCCGACGCCTGCGAGACACCCTCGAGCGTCAGAGCAGGTATCGGCTGATAAGGTTCCTGCGGCCTTTATTTAGGTATTACTCAGGAGGCGGAGAGCCTTTCCAGCCCCTGGACCCGCATACTGATAGCGCTTTACGCCAGCGTTTTCGTTCAGAGGTGGAGGCCGTCGAACAATTGAGCGGGCGTGATCTCAAGCACTGGAAGACGCCGCACTGATCCGGCCTTGACCGCCGCCCATCAATTTTCGATCGGACGCCCGGTTCTGCCGCTCAAAGCTTGCGCGATTCGCAAGGGCAGAAGGGTGCGGAGCAGACGCAGAGTGTTTCTTAGATCGCCCGGCGAATGGCGAAAGGCCCGGCTAAAGTGGCGCCGCGCGCCGATGCGATCGCCTCGGCGCAGGGCCATCAAGCCCTCGTATCCCAGGGCGCTGACGTAACCGCGCCGCGTGCTGCGGATCAACTCATGCCCTGCAGTTCCAAAGCGGTCGTGAACGAGGCGGACGAAGATGTCCTGGAAGCGCAGATACTTCTCGATACGCTGGGCCGGGTTCGCTTCGCGATAGCGGGCCAGGGCTTTGGCGTTGTAGCGAAACTCGCCCTGCTCGCGCATCCGCAGCCAGAGAAACGGGTCTTCGTATCCGGCGCCGCGAAACTCCTCGGCGAATCCGCCGCAGGCCACAAAGGCGTCACGGCGCAGCACTGCAGTGCTGGGGACGATGGGCCACCATCTGGTCAACAGGTCTGCCATCGAAGGCGCACGGCCCAGCTCCCCGGCGTAACTCTCGCGCAGTCGTCGGCCGCAGCCATCAACCGGAATCGCGTCGGAAAAGACCAGGACCGCAGCGCCGTCGCGATCGAGTAGCGGAACACAGGCGGCGAGTTTGTCGGGCATCCAGGTGTCGTCGGCGTCGAGAAAGGCGAGATAGCGGCCTCGCGCGACGCGGCACGCGGCGTTGCGTGCGGCCGCCGGCCCGCGATTTTCCTGTTGGAGCAGTTGAAGCCGCGAGCGGTAGCCCTCGAGCACTCGCAGCGTCGCGTCCGTTGATCCGTCATCAATGACGATCACTTCAAAATCGTCAAATCGCTGCGCCAACGCGCTTTCCACGGCGGCGCCGATCACCGCCTCACCGTTGAAAACTGGGATGACGACCGAAACCGTTACCAACGGAGTCTCATTCGTGGATTGCGTTAAGCGAATGCTGGCCGCCGACGAGCGCGCCCGATTTCCGCGACGGAAACTATTCGGCGTCGACGATAGAGATCGCCTGCTTGGGGCAGACCTTGACGGCGCGGAGCACGCGCTCGCGCGACGATTCAGGTGGATTCTCGTTCAGCACGGTGAGCTGATCGTCTTCGCCGACCTGGAAGATTTCAGGCGCCACCTGCATGCAGCGGGCGTTGCTCTCGCATCGCGTATAATCGACTACAATCTTCGTAACGATCTCTCCGGCTGACAACGTCGTCCGAAATATTAGGCCAAAGCGACCGGGCGACGCTAGCGGAGCGCTTACGCAGAATCACGCGAAGCGATGCGCGAGCCGAGCGCAAAAGCGCCCTGGCATAAAGCGCCCTCGCGTTCGAGCAACCCGCGCTTGATTTCGACGCCCCAGCGATAGCCGGTGAGCGAGCCGTCGGCGCCGATCGCGCGATGACACGGGATTATGATCGCTGTCGGATTCGAACCATTGGCATGGCCGACGGCACGCGCGGCGTCGGGACGGCCGAGCCGGCGGGCGATTTCGCCATAGGAGCGGGTCGCGCCGCGCGGAATTGCGCAGAGCTCGCGCCAGACCGCAAGTTGGAAGGGGGTTGCACGGATATCGAGCGGAAGTTCCGGCGTGGGCCACTCACAGGCCATTTCCGGGAGCACTCGCGCGGCCAGCTCGCCAGCCCAGGCGTCGTCGCGACGAATTTCGGCTCGCGGATGGTCGCGGCGCAGTTCGGACTCGAGGTAGGCGGGCGAAGCATGGATTCCAATCCAGCAGACGCCGTGCGCCGTCGCCGCCAGCAGCATCTGGAAGTCGGGCGTAGGAACGATCGTGAAGCCGATCCGCGCGCCGGCGCCGCCCGCACCGTAGCTCGATCCGGCTACACACAATTCGGTCGTCTCCTGGCCGAGGCGGCGGACGCTGCCGTAGGATGAATCAAACGTGGTCGTCATCGTCTTAATCTTCATAGCGCGGCTCCGACAATTCTATCAATTTTCGCACGGATTCGACGTCTTCAAACCCCGAGGCCGCCGAATTGTGAAACGCGCACGGATCAGAACTGGAGCGTCTAAAAAGAGGAGCTGTTGACTGATGATGGCTATGAATTGGGTTCGTCGGCTTTCGCCCATGTGGACTACGGCGGCGTTGTGGCTGGCTCTGAGCGCATCGACGCGGGCGGCGTCGGATTTGCAGTTGGCGCCGGATTTGTCGTTCACCGACGATTCCAGTCCCAACTTTCCGATCGTCGCCGCTGATCCGGCAAATGCCGCGATCGCCAGCGACCGTCCAACCCTGATTTTCTTCGGCACCTCGCACTGTTGGAACACCGCGCGCGAGGCCGAGCGCGTGGTCAAGCTTTATCCGAAGTATCGCGATCAGGTGCATTTCGTGGTGGTGGATCTGAACCACGCGTCGCCGGCGCAGCAGGCGCTGGTCAGCCGCTACTATCACGGTTATATCCCGACGCTCGCGATCTTCGACGGCAAGGGGAAGTCTACCTATGATCAAGCCGGCGAAACCGCGGGCGCGCGCGGCGATGCCGCCGCCCTCGACGAGCTAATCGAATCGGCGCTCAAATCGGACGCCGGCGCGCACTGAGGACCGCCGCGGTTGTGCTATGGCAGGGGGCGGAGGTTGGTGACCCCATGAAGAAAGCCGCATCGCCGAAAAGCTCGCCGAGATTGCCGACCACCACGATCCGACAAACCACACTAATTTCCGCGACCCCGGTCGAGGTTTACGACGCCCTGGTCAATTCGAGAAAGCACGCGGCCTTCACCGGCGCCGCGGCCAAATCGTCAAACAAGGTCGGCGGCAAGTTCACCGCCTGGGACGATTACATCAGCGGGAAATATCTGCGGCTGATGGCGGGTCGCAAAATCGTCGCGGAATGGCGCACCAACGATTGGCCGGCCGGCTATGCGCCCTCGCTAATCGAGTTCACCTTCGAGCGCGCGGACCGCAGCACGCGCCTCACGATGGTGCAGACTAAAGTTCCGGCGGCGCAGGCAGCGAATTACCGTCACGGCTGGAAGGACTACTACTGGACGCCGCTGAAGGCGTACTTCCTCGCGCAGCGCAAGTCCGCCGTAAAATCTTCGTAACCAAATCAAAACATAACGTTTATCCGGATTGGATCCCTCCGCCGTTGATCCCGCAGGGCTTCGGCAAGACGAATTTCGTCGCTACCAACAACACCAGAGAGGGACGTGCGGAAAGTCGACGCGTCGAGCTCGTGTCACTCGATCAGTAAACATCGCCTTTCGGGCGATCGATGAAGCCGGGCCGCAGCTCCGCAGCACTAGCGGAGGCCGTCTGCGGCCGCAGCGAGCAGGCGAGTCTTGTCCCTGTCCGCGCCTCGCGGACTCGGCCGCCCCCTGGAGCTGTGTCAAGATTCCGAGTCAGGCCATCAGTTCTTCGAGCACGGGCGAGGAGCGGCAGCCTGTCCCACTCTTTGGAGACTCTCCGAAATCGCGCTCGGCGGTTGCTGGTCTCGCACGCGCTTTATTATATGATACGCCCGACTCGGCTAGTTTTGCGGCGAGGCCCGCGCACCTCGAAAAAGGGCGCAATCTTGAGCTGGTGGTGAAAAAACTTAATGGCGTTCAAACATATCAAAGTTCCTGCCAACGGCGAAAAAATCCGGATGGGCGAGGGCAAACTTCAGGTGCCCGACCAGCCGATCATTCCCTTTATCGAAGGCGACGGCACTGGCCGCGACATCTGGCGCGCCTCGCAGTATGTCTTCGACGAAGCGGTCAAAAAGATCCACGGCAGCAAGCGCAAGATCGCCTGGATGGAGGTCTATGCCGGGGAGAAGGCGTTCGACCAGTTCAATAGCTGGCTGCCCGATGAGACCGTCGAGGCCTTTCAGGAGTATCTGGTCGGGATCAAAGGGCCGCTGACGACGCCGGTCGGCGGTGGCATCCGCTCGCTCAACGTCGCACTGCGCCAGTTGCTCGATCTTTACGTCTGCCTGCGTCCCATCAAGTACTTCCCCGGCGTGCCGAGTCCGGTCAAAACGCCGGAGAAGGTCGATATGGTGATCTTCCGCGAGAACGCCGAAGACATTTACGCCGGTATCGAATGGCAGGCCGAGACGCCCGAAGCGAAAAAGGTCATCGATTTCCTCATGAAGGAAATGGACGTGACCAAGATTCGCTTTCCCAAAACCTCGGGCATCGGCATCAAGCCGGTCTCGCGCGAAGGTTCCGAACGGCTAATTCGCGCCGCGATCGAATACGCGATTGCGCACAAGCGCAAAAGCGTCACGCTGGTGCACAAGGGCAACATTCAGAAGTTCACCGAAGGCGCCTTCCGCGACTGGGGCTACGAATTGACCAGGCGCGAGTTCACGGGCAAGGCGATCGGCTGGGACGATTGCAACGGCAAGCCGCCGCCGGGACAGATCCTGGTCAAGGACAACATCGCCGACATCACCTTTCAGCAGGCGCTCACTCGCCCCGACGAGTTCGACGTCATCGCGACGACCAACTTGAATGGCGACTATCTTTCCGACGCGCTCGCCGCGCAGGTCGGCGGCATCGGGATCGCGCCCGGCGCCAATATCAACTACATCTCGGGCCACGCGATCTTCGAGGCGACCCACGGCACCGCGCCCAAGTATGCGGATCAGGACAAAGTCAATCCGGGCTCGGTGATCCTCTCGGGCGTCCTGATGTTCGAGCATATGGGCTGGCAGGAAGTCGCCGACGGCGTCATCCGCGGCATGACCAAGACGATCGCGAAGAAGGAAGTAACCTACGATTTCGAGCGGCTGATGACCGGCGCGAAGCTGCTCAAATGCTCGGAATTCGGCAAGGCGATCGTGGCGAATATGTAGTCCTCGGTTAGACTTCGTAACTTGTTTGACGATCACCTTATCGATAGCATCTTCGTCATACGTAATGCACAGAGGTCAGCTGCGATGGATACCGTAACGATCTCGCCCAAGTTTCAGATCGTGATTCCGAAGCAAATTCGCGAATTCCTGAAACTGAAACCGGGGCAGAAGCTTCAAGCGTTCGCGTTTGATCATCGGATTGAGTTGATGCTGGTAGAACCGATCAAGAAGATGCGCGGGTTTCTGAAGGGTATCGATACGACCGTTCCGCACGACGACGACCGCTATTGAACGTTGTTGATTCGTCGGGCTGGCTCGAGTACTTCGGCGACGGCCCCAACGCTAAAATGTTCGCCACGCCCATCGTAGCTACCGCCGACCTGCTGGTGCCTACGATCAGCATCTACGAAGTCTTCAAGCTCGTCGCGCGACAACGAGACGAAGCGTCGGCGCTGCAGGCGGTTGCCCTTATGAGGCAGGGCGCGGTGATCGATCTAACGGAGCGGTTGGCGGTGACCAGTGCGCAGCTCAGTATCAGCGAAGGCTTGGCGATGGCGGACAGCATTATCCTGGCGACCGCGCGAGCATATGGCGCATTGCTTTGGACGCAGGATTCGGACTTCGCGAATATCGCCGGGGTCAAATACCTCGCGAGAAAAAGCATCCACTAAAGCTTGAGATCGGAACGCTCCGCGCGACGCACTCCCCGCTACAGATAGAGGAACAATTCGTAGGCGAAATAGACAAACAGGCAGAGCAGAACGAATTCATCGACCAGCAGGACGGCGTGCTTGAAGACGCCGTCGTGCATCAATTTCCGCACCATAAAGCCGACCAACCAGAACAGCACCAAAGCCGCGATCACCGCGCTGGTGTGATGTGCGAGCTTCTGGATCACATCGACGTTGATCCAGTCCTCGACCGCGCCCAAGGAAGATTCCCGCGGGCTTGGGCCGTCAGCCGCGATGGCTGGATTTCTCGGTCCGAAGACTCCGACGAGAATGAAGAGAAGAGAATTGACCCTCACCCGCGCGGTGGCGCTGCCGCCGCTTGCCCTCTCCCTGGTCAGGGCGAGGGATCTAAGACGCGCGCCGTTCAGAGTGGGTTCAGCCAACGAGTTCGAGCGCGCTGAAGAAAAAGGCGACTTCGCGGGCGGCGGTTTCCGGCGCGTCGGAGCCGTGCGAGGCGTTTTTTTCAACGTCGAGACCGAAGTCTTTGCGGATCGTGCCCGCCGCCGCCTTGGCCGGGTCAGTCGCGCCCATCAGCTCGCGCCATCGCGCGATCGCGCCGTCGCCTTCGAGCACCGCGATCACGATCGGCCCCGACGTCATGTAGTCGCAGAGCGAGCCGTAGAACGGGCGCTCTTTGTGGACCTCGTAAAAGCGCTGTGCCTCCGCGCGCGTCAGATGTTTGAGCCTTAATGCGCACGGACGCAGCCCGCTCGCCTCGATCCGTTTGAAGATGTCGCCGATGAGTTTGCGGCCAACCGCATCGGGCTTGATTATCGCCAGTGTCCGTTCCATTATTGACTTAAAGTGTCACTTTAGATTGAGCCGGAAATAGTCTCAAGCCGCTTTCGCTTCGAGCGTCTGTTTCATCGTGACACCGAGGTCGGCCGGGCTCATCGCGACGGCGATGCCGGCGGCCTTGAGCGCCGCGATCTTGTCCGCCGCGGTGCCGCGCCCGCCCGAGATAATCGCGCCGGCATGGCCCATCCGGCGCCCCTTGGGCGCGGTCTGTCCGGCGATGAAGGCGACCACCGGCTTCTTCATGTTTTCCTTTACATATTGCGCGGCCTCTTCTTCAGCCGTGCCGCCGATCTCGCCGATCATGATGACGGCGCGAGTCGCCGGATCGTCGTTGAAGAGGCGCATCGCGTCGGTGTGATTGGTGCCGATAATCGGGTCGCCGCCGATCCCGATACAGGTCGATTGCCCAAGGCCAAGCTGCGTCAACTGGTAAACCGCCTCGTAGGTGAGGGTGCCGGAGCGCGAGACGACGCCGATATCGCCGGGTTTGTGAATGTAGCCGGGCATGATGCCGATTTTGCACTCGCCCGGGGTGATCACGCCCGGACAGTTTGGTCCGATGAGCCGGCTCTTCGAGCCGCGGACGTATTTTTTCACTTTGACCATATCGAGCACCGGCACGCCCTCGGTAATGCAGATGACCAGCTCGATTCCGGCGGCGACGGCTTCAAGAATGGCGTCGGCGGCAAAGGGCGGCGGTACGTAAATGACGGTCGCGTTGGCGCCGGTCGCTTTGCGCGCCTGCTCGACCGTGTCGAAGATCGGGATGCCCTCGAAGTCCGTGCCGCCCTTGCCGGGCACGACGCCCCCGACCATCTGGGTGCCGTACTGCTTGCAGGCGCGGGTGTGAATCTGGCCGGTCGCGCCGGTGATGCCTTGAGTCAGGACGCGGGTGTGCTTGTTGACGAGGATGCTCATAGGTTTGCTCTTATCTGATGGCTTCGACGACGCGGCGCGCGCCGTCGGCCATATCGCTCGCGGCGATCACCGCGATACCCGAATCCTTGAGAATCTGTTTGCCCTTGTCGACGTTGGTCCCTTCCATCCGGACGACCAGCGGGATGCTCAGCTTGACCTCGCGCGCGGCGTCAACCACGCCCTGGGCGAGCACGTCGCAGAGCATGATGCCGCCGAAAATATTGACGAGCACGGCTTTGACCCGCGGGTCGGAGAGCAGGATGCGGAAAGCGGCTGCGACCTTCTGCGAATTCGCGCCGCCGCCGACGTCGAGGAAGTTGGCCGGCTCGGCGCCGTAATACTTGACGATGTCCATCGTCGCCATCGCGAGCCCGGCGCCGTTGACCATGCATCCGATGTTGCCGTCGAGGTGGACGTAGCTCAGATCGTACTTGCCGGCTTCGGTTTCGGCCGGGTTCTCTTCGTTCGAATCGCGCATCTCGCGGATCTCCGGATGACGGAAAAGGCCGTTGTCGTCGAAGGACATCTTCGCGTCGAGGCAGATGACGCTGCCGTCCTTGGTCACGACCAGCGGATTGATCTCGATCAGTGAGGCGTCGGTTTCGTTGAACGCGCGATAGAGCGCGGCGAGAGTCGTGCTGAACTGGCCGACCTGCTTGTCGCGCAGACCGAGCGCGAAAGCGATCTTGCGCGACTGAAAGCCGCCGAGTCCGATAATCGGATCAACCGGCTCGGTGATGATCCGCTCCGGGGTCTTGGCCGCGACCTCCTCGATTTCCATCCCGCCTTCGGTGCTTGCGATGATCGAGATACCCTCGGCTTTGCGATCGACCACCATCCCGAGGTAGAGCTCGCGCGCGACCTCGCTGGCCTGCTCGACATACATCCGGCGGACGACCCGGCCCGCGGGGCCGGTCTGATGGGTCACCAGCGGTTTGCCGAGCAGCTTCGCGGCAAAGTCGCGCGCCTCGGCGGCGCTCGAGACCAGCTTGACGCCGCCCGCCTTGCCGCGCCCGCCGGCGTGAATCTGCACCTTGACGACCGCCTTGGGCTGGCCGAGCGCGGTGAACGCCGCGGCGGCCTCGTCCGGGGTCGAGGCGGGTTGTCCCTTGGGGACCGGGGCGCCGAAGCGGCTCAGGATTTGTTTGGCCTGGAATTCGTGGATATTCATCCTGCGAGCACCTTATCCATCGCTTCGACCAGTTCGCGCACGTGACCGACGGACGACTCGAAGGCTTTTTTCTCGGCCACGGTCAAATCGATCTCGAGCACTTTCTCGACCCCGCCGCCGCCGATCACCACCGGCACGCCGGCGTAGAGTCCGCGCACGCCGTACTCGCCTTCGAGGTAAGCCGCCGCTGGCAGAACTTCTTTTTTGTCGAGCATGAAGGCCTCGACCATCCGATAAACCGCAGTGCCGGCCGCGTAGTAGGACGAGGTCTTCATCAGATTGACGATTTCGGCGCCGCCGTTGCGCGTGCGCATTTCGATTTCCTCCAGCCGCTTGGCGTCGATTAGCCGTTCGATCGGGACGCCGCCGCAGGTGGTATAGCTGCGCACCGGCACCATGTCGTCGCCGTGGCCACCGAGGACCATCGCCTGGATGCTGTCGACCGAGACACCGAGTTCGGCAGCGAGGAAAGTGCGATAGCGCGCCGAATCGAGCACGCCCGCCTGGCCGGCGACGCGATGCTTCGGGAAGCCGGTGACGCGTTTGATCTGCGTGACCATCGCGTCCAGCGGATTCGTCACGACGATCACGAAAGCCTCGGGCGCGACCTCTTTGATCGCGGCCCCGACGTTACTCATCACGCCGGCGTTGATCTTGAGCAGATCGTCGCGGCTCATGCCGGGTTTGCGCGGCGAGCCCGAGGTGACGACGATACAGTGGGCCCCCACGATGTCGCGAATTTTGGTCGAGCCGATGACGTCCACGTCGATCCCGAGCACCGGCGCCGACTCGAGCATGTCGAGCGCTTTGCCCTCGGGCAGCCCCTCGATGATGTCGTAGAGCACGATATCGCCCAGGCTGTGAAGGAAGCACAGATGGGCGCAGGTGGCGCCGACGTTGCCGGCGCCGACGAAGGCGATCTTATTTCTTTTGGGCACGGTTCAATTCCGCTGGGTAAAATGTCGCGCTAAGCGCGTAATTTTATATATCGGCGCTTCGGCCCGGCGCAAATCTGCCTCACTAGGCGGAGCGCCGTCTTTGGCGCGCAGCCGAGCAGGCGAGTCTGCGAGCTGCGTTAAGAATCAAGTTGGGCGCGCCGATAAAAGCGTGGTAAAAGACGACAGGAAATGGAGGGCAGAATCATGGCGGCAGATTTGGAAGCGCGCGTCAAAGAACTCGAGGCCAAGCTCCAGCAGGTGACCGACCGTGAGGCGATTCGTAATCTGCGCTACCGCTATCACGAGTACGTCAACGAGGGAAAATTCAAGGATATCCCGAGCCTCTTCACCGAAGACGGCGAGCTCGATTTCGCTCATCTGGGCAAGGCCAACGGGCACTCGGAGATTCAGAAATTTTTCGGCGGACTGACCGGGGATGCGTCAGCGGGGGAAAAGAGCCGCCCGCGAATCACCTGGGTCAAGCAGTTCATCCATAACCTCGTGGTCCAGCTCCACGGCGATCATGCTCACGGGTTCTCTTATCTCGAGGCCAAACCGATCTACGGCGGCGAGGCGTTTCTGGTCGCGGCGCGCTACGACGACGATTACGTCAAGCACAACGGGGAGTGGAAGTTTAAGAAAATGAGCTTGCTCCCGTACTTCATGGTGCCGCTGAAAGAGGGTTGGGCGCAGGAGGACAAGCTCAAGATGCGCTGACGGTCCCGCGCCGCGCGCGGCAAGACCGTCACGATCTCGACAGAAGCTTGAGTTGTGACTACAGTAGTTACATCATGAAAGAGCTCCATTTGAGAGAGGCCAAGGCGACCCTCTCCGCCGTCGTTGATCACGCGGTGCAGGGTCAGCCCTGCGTGATTACGCGGCGCGGACGTCGCGAAGCCGTGCTGCTCGGCTATCGCGAATGGGAAAGGCTTTCCCAAGTCCCGTCATTCGGCCGTCTGCTGATGGCAGCGCCGTTGCAGGAAGGCGATTTACCGAAGCGCAACCGCAAGCCGATCCGGTCGAGCAGGCTTTGAGCCTTGTACCTGATCGACACCGACGTTATCTCTGCAGGCGCTCCGGCTAGAGCGCGAAGTTTCGCAAGCGTAAAAGCGTGGATGGAGCTCAACTCGGAGCGGCTTTTTCTTTCGGTTATCACCGCCGCCGAGATCGAGGACGGAATCGCAAAGGCCCGCCGCGAAGGAGCTCGTCGAAAGGCCGCCGATCTCGCGGCGTGGTTCGAGACCGTTTTACATTTGTATGGGGATAAAATCCTGCCCTTTGACATCGGTGCTGCGCGGATTGCAGGGAGGTTGTCCGATCGCGCCCGAGGTAACGGCCATGCGCCCGGATTCGCCGACCTCGCTATCGCAGCGACCGCCGTGGCCAACCGCCTGACGATGCTGACGCGCAATCTCCGTCATTTCGTCCCTCTCGGCGTGCCCGCGCTTGACCCGTTTGCAGGATTGCCGCCAGATTGAATTCGCCGGCAGCGGGCGAGCGACCCATCAACGTGAACGAGGAAGCGGGCGTGACGTCGGCGCATGAGCGAAATGCCCGGCGCGAGATTCGCGATCTGCCGTTTGCGGAACTCGCGCAGGTGATCATCGCCGAGCGCGAGCGCCCGTTTCGGGCGCGACAGATCGCGCACAGGCTCTGGCGGCGCGGCGCGGAATCCTTCGATGAGATGGTCGAGCTGCCGGCCGCGCTCCGTAAGTTCTTAAAGCAACACTTTAAGATGGAGACGTTGCCGGTCGCTCATCTGGATCGAGCGGCGGACGGCACGCGCAAGCTGCTGCTGCGCCTCGCCGACGGCGAGCGGATCGAGAGCGTGATCATTCCGATGGAGGGGCGCGTCACGCTCTGCCTTTCGAGTCAGGCGGGCTGTGCGATGGACTGCAGCTTTTGCGCGACCGCGCTGATGGGCCTGCGGCGCAATCTCAGCGCCGCGGAGATTCTGGGTCAGGTGCTTGCCGCCCGCCACGAGCTTGAAACGAACGAGACACTGACCAATTTCGTCTTCATGGGGATGGGCGAGCCGCTCGCCAACTATCCGCGGCTGAGCCAGACGCTCGAGACCATGATAGCGGAGTGGGGCATGGGCATCTCGCCGCGGCGGATCACGGTCTCGACGGTAGGGCTGGTGCCGCTGATGGAGCGGTTGCTGAGCGACTTTCAGGTGAATCTGGCGGTCTCGCTCCATGCGACGACGGACGAAGTGCGCGACCGGCTCGCGCCGATCAATCGCCGCTATCCGCTTCAAGCCCTGCTGGCGGCGTGCCGCGATCTGCCGCTTCAGCGCCGACGGCGCATTACTTTCGAGTACGTGATGCTCGACGCCGTCAATGACTCGGCGGAGGACGCCAGGCGGCTGGTGCGACTGCTCACGCCGCTTCGCGCGAAGGTGAATCTGATCTTTTTTAATCCGTTTGAGGGAACGAGCTTTCGGCCAACTCCGCGCCGGCGGGTCGAAGCCTTTCAAGCCATCCTGCAAGAGGGTAACTTGACCGCGACGATTCGCGAGAGCCGCGGCCAGGATATTGCGGCGGCCTGCGGCCAGTTGTACGCGGATCACGCGCCGAGTTGAGCAAGAGAAGGGCATGGCGGGGACCATAATTGGCGTAATCGGCGGCAGCGGCTTTTATCAAATGCCGGGGCTCGAGCTGGTCGAACAAATCGAGCTGAAGACGCCGTTCGGCGCTCCGTCGGACGCTTATTATCGGGGCCGCATCGGCGAGGCCGAGGTGGTGTTTCTGGCCCGTCACGGCCGGGGGCATCGGATTTTGCCGAGCGAGTTGAATTATCAGGCGAATGTGTACGGCATGAAGCTGCTCGGCGTGGGTCGGCTGGTCTCGGTCAGCACGGCGGGCAGCATGAAGGAGGCGATCGCGCCCGGCGATCTCGTCGTGGTGGATCAATTCATCGATCACACCTATCAGCGGCGTCCGACGTTCTTCGGCGACGGCATCGTCGCGCATGTCTCGCTCGCGGATCCCGTCTGTGCGGACTTGAGCCGCACCCTGGTCGAGTCCGGACGCGCGGGTGGGGCGAAAGTTCACGCGGGCGGAACCTACCTTTGCATCGAGGGGCCGCAGTTCTCGACGCGCGCAGAGTCGCATC
Organism: Binataceae bacterium (SeqCode); assembly: GCA_050736455.1. Taxonomy (GTDB): domain Bacteria; phylum Desulfobacterota; class Binatia; order Binatales; family Binataceae; genus JAJPHI01. The sequence continues at coordinate 14,044 of JBOHWF010000382.1, forward strand.
TGTATCGCGCCTGGGGGGTGGACGTGATCAGCATGAGCGCGATGCAGGAGGCGCGACTCGCGCGCGAGGCCGAGCTCTGCTACGCGACGCTGACGCTGGTGACCGACTACGACTGTTGGCATCAGAGCGCCGGTCCGGTGGATATCGGCGAGATCTTGCGCGTGATGCGGCTCAATGTCGAGAAGGCCCAGAGCGCGATCGCGAATCTGGCGGCGGCGTTAGCGGGAGCGCGACGAAAGTGCGGGTGCGGCGCGGCGCTCAAGGACGCGATCATCACCGATCGGAGATCGATTCCGGCTGCAGTTGTCGAAAATCTGCGGCCGATTATTGGCAAGTATCTGTGACGAAACGAGAGGCAGAAGTGCGAGAAATTTCCGCATGAGTATCGTGGTTGTCGGTACGATCGGTTACGACACGATCGAAACCACTCACGGCGGCGTGAGCGAAGCGTTGGGCGGGTCGGCGAGTTTCTTTGCGCTGGCCGCGCGCTTCTTTGCGCCGGTCAGTATTGTCGCCGCAGTTGGCAGCGACTTCCGCGACGAGCATTGGCGGCTGTTCCGCGAACGCACCATCGATCTGCGCGGGATGGCGCAGCTCGAAGGTGCGACCTTCAGATGGCACGGCCGCTATCACGAAGACATGAACGTGCGTGACACGGTCAGCCTCGCGCTCAACGTCTTCGACGGCTTCAAGCCCGAATTGTTGCCCGATCAGCGACGCGCCGACTACGTTTTTCTGAGCAACATCTCTCCCGATCTGCAGCTCCACGTGCTCGCGCAGGTCACCAACCCCAAGATGGTCGCGGCCGATACGATGAATCACTGGATCCAGAATGATCGGCCCGCGCTGCTCAAGCTGCTGCCGCGCGTCGATCTGCTGACGCTTAACGACGAAGAGGCGCGGATGCTGACCGGGGAAGCGAACCTGGTGCGCGCGGGTCGCGCGATCCTCAAGCTGGGGCCGGCGACCGTGCTGGTGAAACGCGGTGAATACGGCGTGCTCAAGTTCAGCGGCGACTCGCTGTTTGCGATCCCGGCCTGGCCGCTCGAAGAGGTGATCGATCCGACTGGCGCGGGCGATACCTTCGCGGGCGCCTTGATGGGCTGGCTGGCGCGCACCGGCCGCGTCAACGAATCGATTCTGCGCACGGGTATCGTTTATGGCAGCGTGCTGGCGTCGTTTACGGTCGAGCAGTTCGCGGTCGCGCGGCTCGCCACGCTGACTTGGGAAGATATCGCCGAGCGCTACCGGGCCTTTATCGAGTTGACCGATTCGCACCACTCGCGATGGATGTCTCAGTAGTCGTTCCGCTCTTCAATGAGCGGGACAACCTGACGCCGCTGCATCGCGAACTCGATCAGGTGATGCGCGGGCTTGGGCGCAGCTACGAAATCCTGTTTGTTGACGACGGCAGCGTCGACGGCGGCGTCGAACTCCTGCGCGAGCTGCGCGCGCGCGACGATCATGTGCGGGTGATCCGCCTCGCGCGCAATTCCGGCCAGACCGCGGCGCTGGCCTGCGGGCTGCATCACGCCAACGGCGCCATCGTGGTCGCGGTCGACGCGGACGGGGAGAATGATCCCGCCGACATCCCGGCGCTGATCGCCAAACTGGACGAAGGCTTCGATCTCGTCAGCGGCTGGCGGATCGAACGCTGGCGCGCGTCGCCGCTGACGCGGCGGCTGCCGTCGAAAGCGGCGAATGCAATGATCTCGTGGATAACCGGCGTGGTCCTGCACGATTACGGCTGCACCTTGAAGGCCTACCGGCGCGGCCTCGCACAACAATTGATGCTTTACGGCGAGATGCATCGGTTCGTGCCCGCGATCGCTGCCGAGCAGGGAGCACGGATCGCCGAGGTCGCGGTGAATTTTCGTCCGCGCCGCGCCGGGCGCTCCAAGTACGGGCCCGGACGGGTCGTGCGGACGCTGCTGGACCTGATGACGGTACGCTTTCTCTCCGGCTATTCGACCCGACCGATCCAGGTTTTCGGCTTGATCGGCTTGCTGATGGGGGCGCTCGGTACTGCCTGGACGGCTATACTGGTATTCGAGAAGGTGATCCTGCGACAGCAGCTCGGCAACCGCCCGGCGCTCTGGCTGGCGGTCTTGCTGGTGGTGGTCGGCGTGCAGTTGGTGAGCCTGGGCCTGATCGGCGAGATGCTGGCCCGAACCTATCACGAATCGCAGGGCAAACCGGTTTACGTAATCAAAGAAGAATTCTGAGGACTGAATGAATATCGCGGTGATTGGCACCGGCTACGTCGGCCTGGTCAGCGGCACTTGCCTCGCGGAGAGCGGCAACGAAATCGTCTGCGTGGATATCAATCACGCGCGGATCGAGCAGCTCAATGCCGGCAAGGTGCCGATTTACGAGCCGGGACTCGAGGAACTCGTGCGCCGCAACGTCAAGGATGGGCGGCTGCGCTTCACGACCGAACTCGAAGCGGCGGTGCGCGAGTCGATGGTCTCATTGCTGGCGGTGGGCACGCCGATGGGGGTCGATGGCGCGGCGGACCTGAGCCAGATAATCGAGGTCGCCGCGAAAGTCGCCAAAAGCGCCAACGGCTATCACATAATCGCGATCAAGAGCACGGTGCCGGTGGGCACCAATGACCGCGTACGCGCGATCGTCGAGCGCGACGGCGGCAGCCGAATCGACGTCTGCTCGCTGCCCGAATTCCTCAAGGAAGGCTCGGCGATCGAGGACTTCATGCGGCCCGATCGCGTCGTCATCGGCAGCAGCAGCGAGCGCGCCACCACGATTCTGCGCGAGATTCACTCCCCCTTCGTGCGCACCGACAACCCGATCCTGGTGATGGATCCGCGATCGGCCGAGCTTACCAAGTATGCCTCCAACGCGATGCTCGCGCTGCGCATCTCCTTCATCAACCAGATGGCCAATCTGTGCGAGGCGGTCGGCGCCGAGATTAGCGACGTGCGGCGCGGGATGGGCAGCGACCGGCGGATCGGATCGCAATTCCTGTTCCCCGGTGTCGGTTACGGCGGCTCGTGTTTTCCCAAGGATGTCCAGGCGCTGATTCACAGTGCCGGCGCGCAAAAAATCGATTTTTCGATTCTGCGCGCGGCCGATGAAGTTAACCGTGCCCAGAAGCGCATCATGTTCGAGCGCGCGAAGGACCATTTTGACGGGCAGCTCAAGGGCAAAGTCTTTGCCCTGTGGGGGCTAGCCTTCAAGCCGCGCACCGATGACATGCGCGAAGCCCCCTCCTTGGTGGTGATCGAGGAATTGCTCAGCGCGGGCGCGCTTATCCAGGCCCACGACCCCGAGGCGCTGGAAAATGCGCGCCAGATATTTGGGGATCGGATAAGCTATTATGCAATCAATTACGATGCGCTGCGCGGCGCCGACGCCCTGATGATTCTGACCGAGTGGAACGAATTCCGGCATCCCAACTTTCAGCGGATCAAGGCGGAGCTGCGGCATCCGGTGATCTTCGACGGCCGCAATCTTTACGACCCGCAACTGATGAGCGCGCTCGAGTTCAGCTACTACTCGATCGGCCGCAAACCGGTTGAAGAAGGCTCGCAAGCCCGCCCCGGGCGATAGGCAGAATACGATGTCAAGCACGGCACAAATTCCTGACGCTTCGCGGGTCTATGAGCACGACTACTACGCGTGGGCTCGCGAGCAAGCCCTGGCCTTGCGCGAGAGGCAAATCGAACTGCTCGACTTCGCGCATTTAGCGGAGGAGGTCGATGCTTTGGCCGATCGGGATAGGCGCGAGCTCCGCAGCCGATTGATGCGGATACTTGTGCACTTGCTGAAATGGCGGTTTCAAGCCGCTCGTCGCTCGCGCAGTTGGGCGGCAACACTCGACGTGCAACGGACAGAGATTGAGACCTTGCTAGAAAGCAGCCCGAGTCTGCGCGGTGAATTGCCAGCTCTGATCGCACGCGCATTTACATCCGCTCAGCGGGTCGCCGGCCGCGAGATGCGGCTGGAGCGTGACGAGTGGACCTGCCGCTTTCCGGTGGAATGTCCGTGGAGCGTCGAACAGATCCTCGACGTCGAGTTCTATCCGCACGCGCCCAAGTAGCGGCCGTAGAGTTTCGGAAATCTCAAAAAAGGGAGTGGTGACGCGGGGCCGGTTCACGCGCCGGAGCTATAGATGAAGGTATTGGTGACAGGCGGGACCGGCTTTATCGGCTCGCATACGGTGGACGCCTTGGTCGCGACCGGCGCCCATCAGGTGGCGATCCTGGATGATCTGTCGGCGGGCAAGCGGGAACAGATCAATCCGCAGGCGAGTTTCCATCCGGCCGACCTGCGCGACGGCGCGGCGGTGCGCGCGATCGTCGACCGCGAACGGCCCGAGATTATCGTGCATTTGGCTGCGCAGATGGACGTGCGGCGCTCGGTCGCCGACCCGGCCTTCGACGCCCAGGTGAACCTCGTCGGGTTCTTGAATCTGATCGAGGCGGCGCGCGAGCGCGGTCTCAAGCGGGTGATTTTTGCTTCCACGGGCGGCGCGATCTATGGCGAGCAGGAGGACTTTCCCTGCAATGAAGATCACCCGCGACGGCCGGTCAGCCCCTACGGCGTCGCGAAGCTCGCGACCGAGGCTTATTTGTTTTTCTACAAGGCGCAGTACGGAATCGATTATGTCGCGCTGCGTTACGGCAACGCCTACGGGCCGCGGCAGGATCCGCATGGCGAGGCCGGGGTGGTCGCGATCTTCTGCGGCCGGATGCTCGAGGGCAAGCCGTGCAC
>JBOHWF010000383.1:0-22538 GCA_050736455.1 Binataceae bacterium (SeqCode)
AGGTGCGCGCGCTGATGCCCATCGACGGCGCCGACGCGGTCTTCGACGCCGCCGGCTTTCTCGACTCGGTCCGCCATCTGCTCCGGCGCAACGGCGAGTTGATCGAACTCGGGTGGCCGGCGCGGGACATCCCCAACAGCGAGATGCGCTCGCTGTTTTTCCACGGCGTCAAGATAATTCCCTCGCGCGTCCGCGTCGCCAGCTCGTGGCGCCGCTCAATTGCGATGGTCGCGAGCGGCGCGGTAGATTTGAAGCCGATGGTGACGCATCGCTATGGCCTCGATCGTGGAATCGAAGCCTTCGAGTTGCTCAACAAAAAACAGGGTGTCAAGGCGCTGATACTGCCGCAAGCTTAATAGTCACTGCTGCCAGCCGCGCAATAGTTCCTTAGCCAGTGAGGTGAACGACCATGCGTAACGGATTCAAAATCGTCGATACCGATTGTCACATGATGGAGCCGGAATGGCTCTGGGAGCGCTATATCGATGACGCCTACAAGTCGCAGGCGCCGAAGATCGGGCGCGCGCCGGAATCCAATCGGCGCACCTTTTTGGTCGAGGGCGATTCTTTCGTGCGCGAGAAAGGCAAGTATCCGATGGCGGCGCCGGCCTTCCTCAATGCGGTGAAGAAGGCGATGGAGCGCTTCGAGGCGGCGCGCAAGCAGGAGTTCAGCGCCCAGAGCCGCCTCGCCGACATGGATGCGCAAGGGGTCGACGCGCAAATCCTCTACCCGACCTTCACCGGCCAGATGCTCGGACGCGAGTTCCGCGACACCAAACTGCTCGCCGCCTGCGTGCGCGCGTACAACAACTGGGCGTGCGATTACGCCTCGGCCGCGCCCGATCGGCTCCGCTGGGCCGCGGCGCTGCCGATGCAGGACGTCGAGGAAGCCGTCAAAGAGGCTCAGCGCACCCATGCGATGGGCTGCGTCAGCTACTACATGCGGCCCAATCCGGTGCGCGGCCGCTCCCTCTGGAGCGACGACTACCTGCCGCTGTGGATGCAAATCGAGGAGGGCGGCCGGCCCATCTCGACCCACGAGTCGGCCTCATCCGAAGTCCCCTCATTCGGCGAGCGGATGGATACGCACGTCAGCGGGCATATCCTCTCCCATCCGTTCGAGGCGATGGCGGCGATGGCGGGCCTCATCTGGTACGGCGTCTTCGAGAAATTTCCGAAGCTGAAGGTCGTCCACGTCGAGGCCGACGGCGGCTGGGTGCCCTACTGGTTGCAGCGGATGGAACAGCACTGGGACTTCAGCGGCAACGCCGAGCATGAGTATCTGACCATGCGGCCGACGGCGTATTTCAAGCGCAACGTGTGCGTCGCCTTTCGCGGCGACGAGCCGACGATGAAGGCCGCGGTCGAACTGGTCGGCGACAACAATTTCACCTGGGACACCGATTATCCTCATCCGGACGGCACCTATCCGTGGGGGATCGAGGCGATGATGAAGCAGCCCATCTCGGACGAATCGCGCCGCAAGTTGCTGTGGGACAACGCCGCCCGCATGTTCAATTTGAATTGACCGCAACCTCTTATTTTTTTGCACGACTCCTTGAGCGGCGGGTGAGGGTTAATCTCGATGGATTTCGAATATACGCCCGAACAGGAAGCCTTCCGCGCTCGCGTCCGCACCTGGCTGAAGGCCAACTTCCCGGCCGAGCTCGCGATCGACGATCCGATGGACGAGCGGATCGCGCCGAATCGCGAGGTCTTCGAGAAACGTCGCGCCTGGCAGAAGCAGCTCGCCGACGCCGGCTGGGTGGGGCTCTCGTGGCCGAAGGAATACGGTGGCCGGCGCGCGCCGCTGATGGAGCAGATCATCTTCGACGAGGAGTATTTCCGGGCCCGCGCGCCGATTCTGCCCGGCTACTCGGGCGTCGGACTGCTCGGTCCCACCCTGATGCAGTGGGGCAGCGAGGAGCAAAAGACCAAGTATCTGCCGCGGATTCTCCCCGGCGACGACATTTGGTGTCAGGGCTATTCCGAGCCCGGCGCCGGCTCGGACCTCGCCGGCCTGCAGACCCGCGCGGAACTCCAGGGCGACAACTTCGTCGTCAACGGCCAGAAAGTCTGGACCTCCGGCGCGCAGTTCGCCGACCGCATGTTCTTGCTCGCTCGCACCGATCCCGACGCCCCCAAACACAAGGGCATCAGCTACCTGCTGCTCGATAACATGCGCGCCCCGGGCGTCGAGGTCCGGCCGCTGGTCGTGATGAACGGCCATCATCATTTCAACGAGGTCTTCTTCGACAACGTCCAGATTCCCAAGAGCAACCTGGTCGGCCCGCTCAACGAGGGCTGGAAGGTCACGATGACCACGCTGGCCTTCGAGCGCGGTATCGCGGGTGGCGGCGGCCATTCCGCGCAGGTGCGGCGGCTGGCTGAGATCGCCAGGCGGTTCCCGATCGCGGGCAAGCCGGCGTGGCATCACGAGTGGGTGAGGCAGGCGCTGGCGCAGTTCATGATCGAATGCGACGCCGCCAAGTACACGCGGCTGCGTTCACTGACGCGACGCCTGAAAGGACTCCCGCCCGGCCCCGAGGGCTCGACGCTCAAGCTCACCGGTTCCGAGCTCGGCGTGAGGATCGCGGCCTTCGCCAGCGAGATGCTCGGAGTTCAGGCGATTCTCGGCGAACCGACGGCAATGCTCCCCGACGCGCCGCGCTGGCAGCAGCGGCTACTCAGCTCGCGCCAGTACACCATCGCGGGCGGCACCAGCGAGATCCAGCGCAACATCCTCGGCGAGCGCCAACTCGGCCTCCCGAAGTAATCGGGGTTCGTGATGGCCAGTTCGTACGCCTTCGACGATCGCAACATCAAGTGGCACAAACTCGGCGATTTCGAGCACTTTGTTTTTGCGATGCTCGACGTCGACGAGCGGAAGAGGATCGTCGATTTCATCCTCAAATTCGCGCCAAACCAGCAGATTTTTTTGCACCGGCACCTGGCCCTCACGAATACGCTGGTCGTTCAAGGTGAGCATCGGCTCTACGAGCCCAACCGCGCGCTCAAGGAGATCCGCGCGGTCGGGAGCTATACGTCCAGCCCGCCCGGGGAACCGCATCGCGAGGGCGGCGGCGATGCGGGCGGCGTCGTCTTCTACAGCGTCCGCGACAAGGATGGCGTCCTATTCGAAGTGCTCGACGATAACTTAGCGGTCGTCGCTACGCTGGGGATGCAAGATTTCATCGAAGCGTTCAAAGAACAGCGATCGGCTGCAGCGGCGAGTTGATCCCACCCGGACGCCGAGGTGATTCAACAAGCCATCGATTTCCGCGACGAGAGCGACGCGCTGTTTGCGCTGCTCGAACCCCTGGACGATCGCGACTGGGAGCGCAAGACCCAGTTTAAGGACTGGACGATCAACGACGTCCTCGCCCATTTGCACTTCGGTAACTATCTCGCCGATCTCTCGCTCAAGGATGCCGACGCTTTTACCGCCTTGATGCGCAACAACGCGGCGGCGCGCAAGCCCGGCGCGAGTCATCTGAGCATCACGCATGCATGGCTCGACGGCATCCGTCATCGCGCACTACTCGATCGCTGGCGCGACTTCTACCGCGAGACCGCCGAGCACTTCGCGGTCGCCGATCCCAAACAACGCGTTCGCTGGGTCGGGCCCGACATGAGCGTGCGCTCGAGTATCACCGCGCGGCTGATGGAAACCTGGGCACATGGTCAGGCTATTTACGACCAGCTCGGAGTGGTGCGCAGCGACGCCGATCGCATCAAAAACATCGCCGTCCTCGGGATCAATACCTTCGGCTGGACCTTCACCAACCGCGGCCTCGAAGTGCCTGTACAACGGCCGTCGGTGCGGCTCACGGCACCCTCCAGTGCGCAGTGGGAGTGGCCTCAACCTGATCAGACGGACCTCATCGAGGGCCGCGCCGTCGAGTTCTGCCAGGTCGTCGCGCAAACTTGCAACCTCGCCGATACCAAGTTGCGCGTGGTGGGTGAAATTGCGAACCGTTGGATGGCGATCGCGCAATGCTTCGCCGGCCCGCCCGAAAATCCTCCGCTGCCCGGCACCCGTTTCCGCCAGTCGGGCTAGATCAAGAACGATATAATTCGTTTTTGGGAAAGTGGCTGAGTGGAATCATGCCTACGTGCATTTACTGCCGGGAGGAACGCGGCACCAAGTATTTCAATAAGGAACAACGTCATTCCTCGCCAGCTCGGGACGTTCAAGGATAACCAGACTCTGATTCACACCGTCTGTGCAAGCTGCAACAGGTATTTCAGTGTCAGTCTTGAACATGCGCTTGGACGCGACAGTTTCGAAGCCATTTTCCGGCTGCGGCATGGGCAGAAGCCCATCGGTAAGTTTGACGGCTTCGCGGGCGACAGGCTGAACTTCAGGATTCCGGCCGATAAGCCGGGCGCTGGCGTCGTGGTCACGCCTGCCGCTGAGCACTCTCAAGCGCTCCAGGCCCGCGTCATCTGCTCTAGCTGCGAGCAGTCGAAGCTTGGCCCTTCTTTCCGGCCGGCAGAATGTGGGATCCACCCCGCACTTCGACGATAATCTGACCATCGATCCTCTCCGGGGGCGGAAGGTCCAAATCTCCTTCCTCGCCAAACTTTGGCAATAAAGTCCGGACGCCGGACAACCGGATTTAGTAGCGTCAGGCTGGGAGGGTTCGACTGTAGGACCTTGGTTCCCAGACGTGCGTGCGGCCGGCCGCCACGAAGGCTACATCTGTGGGCCGAAGACCTAAAACTAGTTCACCCTCCTGAATCGGTTGCGATCCCGTGCACCCTAGACCAACAAGGTTCATGACAAGATGCGCCTTTCGTTTAGGATCGACGACGCCGACGATGTCGCCCGCTGCCTCATCGCCAGAGTCACTAACTTCGAGTTTGGAAACAGGTCGCGCCACTAGGTTCATTGAGGTAGAGTTCGTCGCCCTGACTGATTTTCAACCTCTGTCCAGTTGCGCGTAGTGGGTGAAACTGCGATCCGTTGGATGGCGATCGCGCAATGCTTCGCCGGCCCGCCCGAGAATCCCCCCGCCGCTGGCGCGCGTTTTCGGCAGTCGGGCTAGATCAGGAACGACAGCGTGTAGATCGCCTTGTCGTTGTTGACCAGAGTGACCTTCTTGTAGGCCATCCGCAGCTCGCCCTCGAGCTCACGCAGCACATATTCGTTGCGGGCGGCCCAAACCGTATCGCCCCGCAGGTTGGACTCGAAGACCAGGCTATTCGCGCCGACCCGGATCTCGTTACCCTCCGCGCCCAGCACTTCGATATTCGAAATGATCCGGCGCAGCCGTGAGCGCGGTTCCTGTGAATGCCGCTTGCCGGTGAGCAACTGTTTGATACGCAGGGCGATCCGCGAGCGATTGTCGTAAATTATCGACATCTCCTTTTCCGGATCAGGATCGTCGCCGTTGGCGGGCACCCAGTAAACGCCGTCGTCCGTCCATAGCGCTTCCCACGCAGCATATTGATGCTCGTCCTGCAGGCGCGCCTCGCGGTAGACAAACTGTTCAACGCGGCTTAACAATCTCGAACGATCGCCTGAACGATCGCCCGCATGACGGTCGCCGGCCGTCATCGATCGCGCTCCATCAGTTCTCGGTAGTGCCGCCAGATTCCGCGTGACGGGACTTCATCCGTGACATCCCCGATCAGGCAGCCGTCTTCGTCGCGGCGCTCGCGATGCATCCCGCGGGCGAGAAACACCCATTGCGGGTTGCGCGCCTGGACGCCGCGCTGCGCCCGCTCGTACATCGCGGAATCATCCGCCAGCAGCAGGCCGGCCGGTCCGACCGAACCCATCGTCTGCTGGCGCATCCGGCGGTTGAGGTCAGGGGCGCCCTTGAACTGGATCGCCGTCACATGCTGGACGGTGTCATCGACCGCCAGCGGTTGAATCACGAAGATTTGAATCTCGGCGATAAAGAGATTAGGAAAGATCATGACGTGCGGCGTGCCGTCGATCATGATCTCGTTCGCTTCGTCCGCGCCGCGAGCGGCGCGCATCCGCGCGACGTAATCGGGCAGCCGCTGCGGGGTCGTGCCGAACCAGTGCAGCGGCTGGCCGCGCCGGCGAAACTCCGGCCGCAAGTCAACTTCCGTGTGGCCGCCGCCGTAATCCCTGACGACCGCGGTTGATTTCGCTCCATAGAGCGCGCCAATCCCGCTATCCGCGACACTGAAGATCGACGCATGCACGAACGGCGGATGATAACCGTCGGTCTCGTTCTCGAGCACGAACTTCCAGTTGGCTTTCACCCGATGCTTGAGAAAGCCCGCGGTCAGCTCGATCGCCCCTTCGGGCGACGCTTGCACCAAACGATCAATCGTCTCGCGTGCGCCGCCCAGATGTTTCTCCAGTGAGGGACCGTCAGTCGCGAACGATCCGAAAACAAAACCTTTGTAACAAGCGACCCGTGGCACGTGCGCCAGACCGAGCTTGCTCTTGTCCTGGCCCTCGTAGCCGTCCGGAAAGGCGTACCGGATCAGATGGCCGTCGTTGGCAAAGGTCCAGGAATGAAACGGGCAGATAAACGAGCGGGTGTTGCCTTTTTCCAGCACGCAAACCTGATTTCCGCGATGGGCGCAGCGGTTCAGGAGCAGGTGAATCACTCCATGCCCGTCGCGCGTCATGATCAGCGGCTGGGGCCCGATCGCTTTCGCGACAAAATCATGCGCGCGCGGGACTTCGCTCTCGTGCCCGACGTAAACCCAGGTCCGATACCAGATCTTTTCCAACTCGGCGGCGAAAATCTTCGGATCGGCGTAGAGCGAGCCATGCACCCGATCCGCTTGGATCAGGTCGGACCATTCCGAGCGCTTTTCCATCATCTTCATCCTATCGTTTGGCGGTCTGAGCTGTTATCAGCGGCGTGAAGCGGTCTGTGCGCTCGGCGATCGCGCGCATTTTCGCGAGCTTTTTCCGCCGCTCCAAATCGTCCATGGCCGACGCCGCGGCAAACGGCATGCGCCAGCTCCAGTTGGTCGGGCTGATCGTTCCCGGCAGGTTGATCCTATCCTTCCATCCAAACAAATCCTGAATCGGCAGAATCGCGAGTCGCGCCGGCGACGCGTAGATTGCTTCGATAATCTGTTCGCGGAGGCGATCGTTGAGCGCGCGCGGCGGCGCTTCATCTACGATCCCCAATCCTCGGATGAAACTAACCCGTTCCTCGGCGTCGATCCCCTCCCACCATTGCGCCAGCGTATCAGTGTCGTGCGTGCCGGTGGTCGCGAGCGACGCTCGCGGATAGCTCGCCGGGCTGCGAAACGGCTGATTGGACGCCGACCAGTCGCGCTCCCAGCGCACGATTTTGTAGCCCGGCAGATCGAGCCGCGCGAGCGTCTCGCGCACGAACGGCGGAATCACGCCGAGGTCTTCGGCGATGATCCGCATCGGCCCGGCCTCTTCGAGGATGACGCGGAGAATCTCCTCGCCCTGCGCGCGCTGCGCGGCCTCCGACACCGGATCGAACGCGCCGGGCGTTTCGTCGCCAACTGCGTAACCGTAAGTGCGGAAGAGGCCGACGACGTGATCGACGCGGATAAAATCGTAGAGTTCACGGGCCTGCCGGAGGCGCATGCGGAGCAGGGCAAAGCCGCTCGCGCGCATCGCGGACCAGTTCGGCATCGGCAGATCCCAGCGCTGGCCGCTCGCCGAGAAGGCGTCGGGTGGAGCGCCGACCGCACGTTTCGAATCGAACAGCTCCTGATGCGCCCAGACCTCGACGCTCTCGCGCGCCGGTAGGAAGGCGAGGTCGCCGCCGAGAAAGACGCCGCGCGCGGCCAGCCGCGCGCGCATCGACCGCCATTGCTGCGCCGCGACGAACTGGGCGAACTTGAAGCCCGCGAGGCGATCGCTCAGCGCCGCCGCGGCCGCCGCGATCGCGGGTGGCTGGTGGCGGCTCAACTCCCGCGGCCAGCGACCCCATCCCGCTCCGCCGAATTTTTCCTTGAGCGCGCGGAAAATCGCGTAATCCTCGAGCCATCCGCGATTCGCCGCATCGAAGGCCGCGAAGGCTTTCCGCTCATCCGCTCTGCCATGCGTCTTGAAGTAGTGAAAGGCGTCATCGAGTAGCCGGTCCTTGATCGCCCGCACCCGCACGAGGTCGGCCGGATGGCGCACGGCTTCCTCGCGCGCCGCGGCGCAGGCCGCTGCGTCGATACCGGCAACCTCCCGCATCGAGACGTACGACGGATCGATCGCCAGCACGCTCATCGCGCTGTATGGGCTGGCCTCACCTGGCGGCGTTTCATCAATCGGCAGGAGCAGGATCAGCCGCTGGCCCATCGCCAGCGCGAGTTCACCGAGCGCCGCCAGCCCGCCGATCTCGCCGCGCCCGAAATCATCGGCTGAGCGAAGCGAGAAGAGCGGGACCAGCATCCCGGCGCATCGTGCGGGAATCACAATCTATTTCAGAGCGGAGGAGACCTCTACGCCTTGTTCTTGGCCTCGCGCAGTTGCCGCTTCCAATCCAAGCGCCGCGCCTCGGCGCCCGCCGTCTCCGCCTCTTTGATCATCCCCTTCTTCTGGAAGAACATGCTCAAATTGGTAAACGCCAGGATGTCCTCCGGCTCGGCCGCGATATAGCGCTGGGTCAGCGCGATCGCGGTGTCGAGATCGCCCTTGGCCTGATAGCACATCGCGAGTCCATGCACGGCGTCGCTGAAAGTGGGATCGAGCTCGAGCGCCTGGTTGTAAGTCGCGATCGCTTCATCCCACTTGTCGTCGGCGTATAAATCGATCGCCGCGTCATAGAGTTCTTCCTTGTCAGGCATAAGCTCACCCCTGCCGGAACCGGTTTCGACAAGCGTTAGCTTACCTGTATAATCTGTGTCGCCCAACGATCGGGGGACGGGCGAGTCTGCGAGCCGCGGCCGAAATGTTGACCGAGGACGAAATCTACGAAGTGCTGCGCGAGTGCTACGATCCGGAGATTCCGGTCAATATCGTCGATCTCGGATTGGTCTATGGCGTCGCGATTACCGCCGACGGCGTCAATATCCAACTAACCCTGACGGCGCCGGGCTGCTCGATGGGCGCGATGATCGCGACCGAGATCGAAGACAAGCTGCTCGGCATTCCCGACTGCGCGCGCGCCAACGTCGAGATCGTCTGGGAGCCGCCGTGGACCCCGCAGCGGATGAGCGAGGCCGCGCGCAAGCAGCTCGGCCTCGACGACTAGCCGGGCGCGCCGTCGGCGCTTGAAGCCGCCACTCAATCCGCTCGACAAGCCGGCGCGCATCCGCGACATGTTCGCGGCGATCGTGCCGCGTTACGATCTCGTCAACGGCCTGATGACGCTCGGGCTGGATCGGCGCTGGCGACGGCTGACCGTTACGCTGGCGGAGCCGCGCGGCGCGCGGCTGCTGGATATCGCGACCGGCACCGGCGATCTCGCTTTCGAGGCGATCCGGCAGGACGCGCGTCAGGTGGTCGGCGCGGATTTCTGTCACGCCATGGTTCACGCTGCCGCGGCGAAGGCGGCGCACAACGGCAATCGCGGCAAGGTCGCGTTCATGGCGGGCGATGCGATGCGTTTGCCGTTCGCCGACGCGACCTTCGACGCCATCGTCAACGGCTTCATGCTACGGAACGTCGCCGATCTCCCCGCGACCTTTGCTGAGCTGCATCGCGTGCTCAGGTCCGGTGGCCGCCTCGTCTGCCTCGATCTGACGCCGCCGCGCGGCGCGGCGCGTCATTTCTTTTCGCTCTACATCGCGACGATCGTCCCGCTCCTCGGCGCGCTGGTCGCGCGCAACTACGGTGCTTACCGCTATCTTTTTCAGTCGCTCAATGCACATCCTGACGCCGACCAAATCGCCGCGATGCTGCGCGCGGCGGGCTTTGCCGAGGCCAGCTATCAGCTCAGCGGCTTCGGCACCGTCGCGATCCATCGCGGCCGCAAAGCCGGTCACTGACATTTTGTCTGCATCTTCGCGCTTGACAGGTATCCGTGAAAGCAGTATTTAACTTATCGGCTAATTAACTGAATGGTTCAGCAAGCAGTGCTGTCGGATCGGCTCAGCGCCACCTTCGCGGCTCTTTCCGATCCGACCCGCCGCGCGATCCTCGCCCGCCTCGCGGCCGGCGAGAGCTCCGTCACCGGGCTGGCGCAGCCGTTTGCGATGAGTCTGCCGGCCATCTCGAAACATCTGAAGGTGCTGGAGCGCGCCGGGCTGATTGCGCGCAGTCGCGAGGCAAATTGGCGGCCCTGCCGGCTCGCCGCAGCGCCGCTCAAGGACGCCGCCAAATGGCTCGAACATTATCGGCGCTTCTGGGAGCAGAGTTTCGATCGCTTGGACCTGTATCTAAAGGAGCTGCAGAAAAAGGAGCAAAAGCATGGGCGCAAGAAGTAGCGCTGCCTCGATCGAAGTTTCGGAACTGGAGTTGGTCATCACACGCATCTTCGACGCACCGCGCGAGCTGGTGTTCAGGGCCTGGAGCGATCCGGCTCACGCCCGACATTGGATGGGCCCGCGCGGCTTCACCGCGTCGTACCTCGAGCAGGACGCGCGGCCGGGCGGCGCCTGGCGGCTCCGCCTGCATCCGGATGCGGGCGGCGAAGACCTCTGGCAGGGCGGGATTTTTCGCGAAATCCTGGAGCCCGAGCGTATCGTCTTCACCTTCGCGTGGGATGGTCCCAACGGGCGCCGCGGCCATGAAAGCGTAGTCACGATCACCTTCGAGGAACATCGGGGCAAAACCGAGATGACCTTTCGCCAGGCCTTCTTCGAGTCGGTCGCGCAACGCGACGGGCATCGCGGTGGCTGGAGCAGCGCCTTCGATCGCCTCGAAGAGTTTTTAGCACGCTAGAAATTCAAGGGTAGAGGGAGATTCGACCATGGAGCACAACCAGGTTGTAGCTCGTGAGCAATGGCTCGCGGCACGTAAACAGCTTCTGACCAAAGAGAAGGAATTGACCCGCCAGCGCGATCAAGTGAGCGCGCAGCGTCGCGCGCTGCCCTGGGTCAAGATCGAAAAGCCATACGTCTTCGACGCGGCGGACGGCAAGAAAACCCTCGCCGAGCTTTTCGACGGCCGCAGTCAGCTAATCGTCTATCATTTTATGTTCGATCCAGCGTGGAACGACGGCTGTCCGTTCTGCTCGTTTCTCGCCGATCACATCGACGGCGCCAACCAGCATCTGATGCATCACGACGTTTCAGTGGTGGTAATCTCGCGCGCGCCG
Source organism: Binataceae bacterium (SeqCode) (assembly GCA_050736455.1). Lineage (GTDB taxonomy): Bacteria > Desulfobacterota > Binatia > Binatales > Binataceae > JAJPHI01. Next base: position 11,178 of record JBOHWF010000383.1, read on the forward strand.
CTGCCGAAGATCGCGGCCTATCAGAAACGGATGGGCTGGCGTTTCAAGTGGGTCTCTGCCTACAACAGCGACTTTAACAGTGATTACCAAGTGTCGTTTACGAGGTCCGACCTTGCGAAGGGTTCAACTTACTACAACTATACCGAGCGGGAGGAGCAGAGCGAAGGTGAAGCTCCCGGCATCAGCGTCTTCTACAAAGATGCCACCGGCGAAATCTTCCATACCTATTCCAGTTATGGACGCGGCGGCGAAGCTTTCCTGGGTACGTATAACTTCCTCGATCTTACCCCGCACGGACGGGTCGAGAACGGGCCCAATCACAATCTCACCGACTGGGTGAAACGTCACGATGAGTATGATGCCGGTCACTGACGCTGGCGCGAACGTCCAAAGCGTTCGCGAATCGCTTTCAAATAATTAAGTAATCGGAGGAATGAACCGTGCAAGTGAGTGCGTATCTCGGTTTCAAGGGGGAATGCGAAGCCGCATTCAAATTTTACGAGCGCTGTTTCGGCGGCAAGATCGAAATGATGATGACCTTCGGCGATTCGCCGATGGCAGAGCAGATGCCGCCGGCCTCGCGCAACCACATCGCTCACGCGCGTATGCGCGTCGGCGAGACGCTGTTGATGGGCTCGGACGCACCACCCGATCGTTATCAAGAGCCGAAGGGCCTTTGGGTCTCGCTTGGCGTCGATACTCCGACCGACGCGGAGCGCATATTTCGTGCGTTGGCCGAAAAGGGCGCAGTGCAGATGCCGCTCGAGAAGACCTTTTTTGCCGAGCGCTTTGGCATGGTGACCGATCGCTTCGGCATCGCCTGGATGGTCAACTGCGAGCGCGCCGCGTAAGCCTTGCGCGAGGCGCAAGCGCCGGCCACTGACTTCCCGCCGCGCAGCGCCGTACAATGATCCTGCTGCGGCCGGCAAGACCGACGCGGTGGGGTGTCGCGATGGACGAGCAGACGCTCGCATGGTGCCAGCGGCTTATTCGTTGTCGCAGCGTGACCGACGAAGGGACGCGCGCGATCGCGGAGCTCTGCGCCCGCGAGCTGCTCGCGCCGGTGGGAATAGAAGCGCGGCTGATTCCTTCGTTGGCCGCAGGCCCGGCGCAGGTTAATCTGCTCGCGACGATCGCGGGCAGCGACCGCACCGCAGCGCCACTGGTGTTTAATACCCATCTCGATACGGTGCCGCCCGGAATTCCCGAGCTTTGGACCGAATGCGGCGGCGATCCCTTCGCCGCCACCGTTAACGTAGATCGTATCTATGGGCTCGGCGCAGCCGACACCAAGCTGGATTTTGTTGCGAAGGTGACGGCGCTGATCGGCGCGAAGCCGCGTCGTACGGTCTGGCTGGTCGCAACCTTCGGCGAAGAGCAGGGCCTGCTTGGAGCGAAAGAGCTTGCCGCGGCCGGAGTGTTACCACGCGGCGCGCTCGCTTTTATTGGTGAACCTTCGCGGCTCGAAGTGATCACCGCGCACAAGGGGCTGATGGTTTTCGAATTGCGCGTCGACTTCCCGCCGGCTGCGCAACAAAGCATATCGGCGAAGGCGCAGCGGCTGCGCTTCGCGGGCCGCGCCGCGCATTCGAGCACCCCGGCGCTCGGCCGCAACGCCATCGGGCTGGCGCTCTCCGCGCTGGCCGCACGATCGCAGCTCGGGGTCGTCTCGATCAGCGGCGGCGATGCCGTCAACAAGGTTCCCGCCAATTGCGAGGTGGTGCTGAATGGCGAGGTTCCGCCGGAGATTCCCGACGCCGAGGCCGTCGGTGGGGTCGAGAATTCACTTCACGCGATTCCCTATCCCGCGATCGCGCTTTTGGCGAGATTCACCACCGAACTTCAGCAGTTCGCCGACCACACTGGGCCGCTCGAGCCGGATTACGCATCTCCGACCTTGACGTGCAACCCGGGGCTTATCAGCTCGACCGCCGATTCTCTCACGCTCGACTTCGAGCTGCGTCCGCCGCCGTCGCTGGATCTCGACCGCGTGCGCGAAGGCGTCGCCGCAATCGTTGCCCGACTGCGCGCCGACGCCAACTCGCTCGAACTCACTCTGTGCGAGCGTCGCGCCAACCCGGGGTTTCGCGGGGCACTGGACAGCGCCACCGTCGAGCTGGCGATGGCCGCCCTCGCGCGCGCAGGCTTGCCGCTCAGCACCGGCGTCAAGGCCGGATGTACGGAAGCCGGGGTCTATGCCGCGGCGGGTCTCAAGCCCGTGGTTTTCGGCCCCGGCCCCTCGACCGGCGTCATCCACGCGCCTAACGAGCACAATTTCCTCGCCGACGTGGACGGCGCGACACGCTTCTATCGCGAGCTGTTGCGATCCTGACGCAAGCTGGTTTTCTGCGAGTGGAGAGTTGGCGTCGGCCCGCGTCCGCGGGAGGACTAGGGACGCGTAACGCGAACCGACGCCTAATGAGCGCTCCGCAGTATTCGGGGGATTACGACGAAGCTGATTACCGATGGAGCAATTACCGGACCAGCGAAAAGATCCCGCCTCTTTCTCGATTTCACTGATCCGGTTGTATCGATTCTTAGCGGCCAGGTGCAAAGTGGCAACTCGGGTTAGCAGTAGAACGACTGGCCACGCCACGCCAAAATCGCCTTGATCAACTGCGAGGGCTCCGGCCGATTCCTAAGTGCTTGACAATTTTTATTCAAGTGCGACAGGTCCGCCGTATGCGGGGGCAAACGGGGGCGCGTCCATCCGCGGCGCGGCGACACTCATTTCTCTATTTCGTTGCGGCGTTTGTCGCGATAACGGTTTTCGCTTTCGGGTTCAGTTCGGTTTTTCAGTTGTTCTGGACCGCGTCTGCTCGGGCGGATGCGCTCTCCGAGTTAACCAGCGGGTTGTCGGATCAGCCGGAGAACGCCGATCAGGCTGCACCGGCTGCAGATTCCGTTCAGGTGGCAAACTGCAATGCGGCGCGGGCGGCGTATGAGGACGGCCTGCCCGTCCCGTCGCCCATCGCGCCCAGCACCTATGTGGTGCAAATGGTCAACGAGTCCAACGTCACGGTGCTGGCCGCGGCGGACGCGGCCCACCAGGTTGGTCAGCCACCATTCCCGATTCTCGCGCGAGAGAAAACTTGGGTGATGCAACCCTTTGGCGCTGCCGACAATGGCAATGTCTTGACCTTCGATATACCGCCGCAGTGGGAGCATACGATCGGCGGCGGCGCGCTGGGTCCGATATGGTGGCCGCGAACCGGCTGCAGATATGACATCGCGCATAACCTCGCGCAGTGCGAGACCGGCGACTGCGGCGGCGCTTACGACTGCAGCGCGTTGAACCGGACGCCCACCGGTCCGAAGGCGCTGGCCGAGTGGACTTTTAACGATAACAATCACTTCGCGGCACCGGACATCAGTGTTGTGGATGGCGTCAACCTTAACATGGACATCGAGCCGATCGGCGTCCACTCCGACACGCCTTCACCGTTGGTTTATTCGGGGTTTTGGCTAGGTTCGGCGAACCTGCCGCTGACGGTATGTGGCGAAGATCAGCGAACCCCCGCCAACTGCCCGATCTCGAACTTCCAACTGAAGCGCAAAGAGCTGAGTATTTTCGTCCATGACAGTGGGACCGGCGGCGAGGACGACGTGGTCGGCTGCTTCTCGAATTGCGGACGGTGGAAGTTCCAGGGCTCAACCAACGTCGTGGTGGGAGGCCCTTCTTGCGGACCAGGCTTGAAGTGCCCTGGAGAACCACCTCAGACCTGCGATCTTAATGACCCCCGGTGCAGCAACTGGTTGGCGTTTTGCTGCTCCTCAGACCCGAACGAGGGGGGGAGAGTCGTATATAACGTACCATGTGATCCCAACAACAATATGTGTCTCGCCAGTGCAGTGTGCTGGGACAAGGGTTCGGGTGTGGGGCCGCTTTGCTCGTGCGGGGCGTACATCAAGAAAGCCACCTGTCCGGTAAACGTCTGTACCAACCCGAACAGTGTGCTGAACTCCCTCCAGCCTCCCTTCAGTCGTTGCACCGGTGTCAGTAAGAATGCGAACGATTGCATCGGCGACGACACCATTCACATGGTGATGCCGCGGGGGTTGACCTGGCCCAACGATCCCGAAACCTACTTCAGCGACGGCCACATCTACCGCATCATAATCGCACCGGGGGCCTTCGTAGCAGGCTCATCCGTGCCGGTGATCACAGACGCGAGCACCATTCCACTTTGCAGCGCACTCCCCGACAGCTACCATTTCACAGAACAACAGGCACTGTGCAGCGGCCCGATCGCGGGTGGCGCGGTATTCGCCGGCGCCCGCCGCAACGGTGATAATCCCCAGACCAACAATTGGGATTGCAAGATAGGTGACGCCGTTTCGACCGGCGGCGTTTTATGCCGCTGGTTCCCCGCCAGCCCGACTCCCACGGGCACGCCGACCAGCACGCCGTCGGGGACCCCGACGAGCACGCCGACCGGTTTACCGACACCCACGGCGACGCCAACCGGCGGCGGTACTCCTACGGCGACGCCGACGCCGGCGCGGACCACACTGTTCTCAGGTACTGCCATCAAGGTGCGCGGCGCCGCGGGCCAGCAGGTGTTCAATACCTTCACGGCGACGAACAATACTGGCGCGGCCGAATCGCTAAGTTCGGTAACCATCGATCTGAGCGACCCGAAGCTCTTTTCCGCGCTGGCGCTCAGCGCGAACGGTCAATCGGGGCGGGGGGTAGCGACCCCGCCGTCGAAAACGAACATCTTCACCTTCTCGCCGGCGATCGCGCTGGCAGTCGGCAGTTCGGTGACGTTCAACGTAACTGGGACGATCGCGGCCCGTTCGGCGAAGACCTCGCCATCGATCCTGCGATCGGGCGGAGTCGCTTACGCCGCAGTCGAGGGTGGCGCGAATCCTTCGCCGGAATCGACGGCGATGCTCTGGATGGCGATGCTGGCTCTCCTCGGCCTCGCGATACTCGCCTCGGCGATCCGCTCGCGTCGATGGATCGCCGTGGGCGGTGCGCTGATGCTGATCGTCGCGGTCGGCGGCTGCAGCGGCGGTGGCGGCAGCAGCAACTCGACGAGCTCGCAACCGGGTTCGGTCATCACGGTCAGCGGCGCCATCACGATTGGCGCGCAAGCAGGCTTGCCGCTGCGGGTGGCCACCGTCACGCGGTCTGGCTGAGCGCTCGTCGGCACCGCCGCACAGCGGGATCTCAGGAACGCCGACCCCTCCCTAGCCGAAGCCCAGCCGATCGTCACGCCGTTACTGCGACTATGCGCGTGGAGCTCGACGGCCTCAAGCTTGAATTGGTGCACACCCCCGACGCTCAAGGCTGCGGCCCGAGCTGTCTGCAGCCCTGACTCTTTGTCGAGCTTGTGAAAGCGGGGCGGCCTGCCCTATAACCCGATCAGCGGGCCGATGCGCACCGTCGGAACCCGCACGAGGTAACGATCATGTCGCAGGCCTTTACGATTTGTGTCGGCACGGTTGGCGCGGGCGTCTGGTTCAGTCCTGACTGCGGTGATCATTGGCGGCGCAGCAAGATGAAGCTGCCGTTCCACGCTGAACCGGGCGAGTTGCAGATCCGTTCGCTCGCGGTCTCGCCCCGTGATCCCCATCACCTGCTCGCCGGCTCCGAGGCCGGGCTTTACCGGAGCGAGGACAACGGCGCGAGCTGGGACCTCGTCGATTCGCCGATGGACGGGCAGCAGATCTGGTCGACCGCCTGGCATCCGCTCGATCCGGATGTCCTCTTCGCCGGCACCAAGGCGCCCAACGTCTATCGCTCGCAGGATCGCGGCGTGAGCTGGCAGAAGCTCAACGTGCCGATGGCGAAAGAGTGTTTCGCGGGCGCGCCCAAGGTCACCAACATCGTGGTCGATTCCGCCGACCCGCGCACGGTGTTCGTCGGCGTCGAGATCGACGGCATCTTCCGCAGCCGCGACGGCGGCGACTCATGGCTCCGGCTGCCCCCGCTCGGCGACAAGATGCTCAATCAGGACATTCACGGCGTCGCCCGCGGAGTTGGGCCTGCGCCCAAGCTCTACGCCACGACCCCCGACGGCATCTGGACCAGCCGCGACGACGGCGAGAGCTGGTCGTTGCATGGCTTTCCCAAATTCGCCGAGCGCGACACCATCTCATATTGCCGCGGGATGGCGCTCAAGCCTGATGATCCCGACGTGATCTTCGTCGGCAACGGCGACTTCATTCCGGGCAAACGCGGTACGATCCAGCACACGACCGACGGCGGCGTCACCTGGAACGCCTGCCGCCTGCCGGTGGAAGCCAATTCCGTGGTTTACTGGATCGCCACCCATCCCTCGAATCCCGACGTGGTGGTCGCCAGCAGCATCCATGGGTACGTCTACACGAGCCTCGACGCGGGCGCGACGTGGAGCAAGAATCGGCGCGAGTTTGGTGAGATTCGCGCAATTTCCTGGATGCCAAACTGACGCACATCAATTAGACTGAACCGGACTCAGCGGCCCGCGTGTAAGCTTGCTTTTTTAAGTAAGAACGCGTGCCAGCCCAATCCGAGTGGAGTTAGCGGATGAAATCGCTACCGGTTCAGTTGCTCGTGGTCGTCCTGACGGTCGGGCTATTCCCTCGCCCCACGCCTGGCGGCGAGGCGCCGGATCGCGCCAACGCCGTGCGCGGGTTTGAGGCCGCGGCGGCAAGGCCTTTCGTCGGGATTCCCACCGACTGGAGCGCTCGCCACGTTATCTTTTCCACCCCCATCGACGGCGCGGCGCGGGCTCGCGTTGAGCGCGACCCGCGTTACTGGCTCAGTCTTCTGCGGCGGACTCGCGGCGCTGCGCCCGAATCGCGCCAGACCATCGACGCGCAATCCGCGGCTTTCGCATCGCCGGCCAAACCGCCTGGCAACCAAGCGCCTCCGCGGCGCTTCAAAGGCGACTGGGCAGAAGCGCTCGGCAGCTCAACCAACTCGCAAATGCGGCGGTCCTTCCCGGCCAAGTTCGACTCCGGCAGGTCCAGTTGCAGCGGCAACGGCGCTGACTACGTCGTCTATACGACGGCGAATAACAGCGCGAATCAGTTCAACCTCATCGCCTACGAAAATCTCTACGTCAACAATAGCGGCAACGGGCATTGCCCCGGCACGGCCCCCACGCCGAAATTCGTCTACAACGCCTCACAGAATCCCGCCGAGCCGCTTAACGGCGAGCCAGTGATGTCGCTTGACGGCAGCAGAATCGCGTTTATCGAGAGCCAAAGCGGCGGCGCCGAGAGCGGAATTCGCGCGGTGAGTTCCGCCAGTCAGGCGCTGTTCCATGTGCTGCTCTGGCGCGAGGGCGACGTCCCGACCGCGGCGTCCCAGCCGTTTCCCGCGCCCTACAACTCCGCTGACGGCGTGACCACTCCGCTGGCCGATTGCGCGAGCAATGGCGCGACCGCGCCGTGCGAATACAGCGTCATTTACAGCGGCATCTCCGCGAGTGCCTCATCGCCTTACATCGATTACGGCAACGACACCGCCTACGTCACCGACGACGGCGGCCACGTGCTCGCGATCGCGCCGGTCTTCACCGCCACGCCGGCAAATCCCCCGGCGATCGTCAGCGGATGGGGCACCGCGGCGGCGCCCGCGGTCACCACTACCGGCGGTCACCAGCTCACACCGCCGGTCTTCGATCCGGGATCCCAGAACGTCTTTGTCGGCGACATCACGGGCGCCCTGTTTTACGTCCTCACGAATTCCGGCTCGCTGGGCAGTTGCGCCAGCGGCAGCCCTCCGTGTCTGGGAACCAATTCACTCGTCGTCGGCAGTCTTACCGGCTCCGTGACCGCGGCGATCGCTGACCCTCCGCTCGTCGATGTCGCGCGCGGCAGCGTCTTCGTTTTTTCCGCCGGGCAACCGCCCGACTTTCCTTCCGGCTCGTTCCTGACTCAGGCGAGCACCACCCTCGCCTCGCCGACCGTTGCGATGCTCGGCGCTGGCACGGGAGCAAATGGCGCAGTGGTTCCCGCCGGCGCGTTTGATAACGCCTTTATCACCTCAGCCAACGGCACCGGCCTACTCTATGGCTGCGGCTTCAATAGCAACAATGTTCCGATGCTGAGCGCGTTTCCCGTCAAGGCGGGAGCGCTCAACGCTTCCGCCGCGCGCGCCTTCGCGCTCGCGACCGCGCCGGCTGCCTGCTCGCCGCCGACCGAAACGCTGCGCAATCGCGCCCCCGATCTGCTCTTCATCGGAATTCAAAACAGTTGCCCGAGCGGGGAAGCCAACGGTTGCCTGTTGTCGTACGACATCACCAAGGGCTTTCCGAAAACCCCGAAACCGATGTTGCACATCGCCGAAGCTGGCGGGACGAGCGGAATCGTCGTCGACAACACTTCCGACAGCTCACCGCTCAAGGCCGATCTCTATTTCGCGACCACCGCCAGCCAGGCCTGCAACGATTATTTTGGGCATTCGCAGACCGCCGGGGAATGCGCCGTCAGCCTCAACCAGAATCAGTAGGCCGCAGGCGATTAAATCTCCACACTCCGGCCAAGGCTACCCAACATGCAATGCCGCGGTCTCGCGATCGGCTCGCGGCTGGCGCCAGGGCTGCGGACGGCGCGCAACAATTTTGGCCCGCCAACTTGCTTGCCGGGTTTCAAGTCCCTAAGCTGCGCGATACATCGGCACGCGCCGGCAGCAGGACGGAGGGCAAGATGGCCGCAGAGGTGGAAGCGAAGGTCCGTGACATTATCAGCGAACAGCTCGGGGTTTCGGCGGACGAAGTTACCCCGGAAGCCTCATTTATCGAGGACCTCGGCGCCGACTCGCTCGACATCGTTGAGCTTGTGATGGCGCTCGAGGAGGAATATGGGATGGAGATCTCGGACGAGGACGCCGAGAAAATCCGCACGGTCAAGGACGTCATCGGTTATATCGAGGCGCACAAGAGCTGAGCTCGCCTTTCTGCTTCCTCCCGCATCGCCGCATATCGCGCCCCGCTTTAACCCGCGCCCACCGTCAGAAACCGAGGGCGCACGGGGTCTAGTGGCCTACTTGATGGTGCGCCGCGGCTGAGCCGCGGCTAAGATGACTTGATGCGCTGTCCCTTCTGCAGGCATCGCGGAAATCGCGTGGTCGACTCCCGCATGTCTGGCGATGGCGCGACGATCCGGCGCCGCCGCATCTGCGCCTCCTGCGAGCGGCGCTTCACCACCTATGAGCGCGTCGAGGAGACGCCGACCATGGTGGTCAAGAAGGACAACCGGCGGGAGCCCTACGACCGCAACAAGATCGTCGCCGGCTTGACCAAGGCCTGCGAGAAACGGCCGGTCTCGACCGAGACGATCGCGGAAATCAGCGACCGGATCGAGGCGGCTGTCGCGGAGCGCGGCCAGAGTGAAGTGCCGAGCGCGTTTATCGGCGCGGCGGTGATGAACGAGCTCCATCAGATCGATCAGGTCGCCTATGTCCGCTTTGCCTCGGTCTATCGTTCTTTCAAGGATATCGAAGAGTTCATGCACGAGCTCGAAGACCTGATCGAGCATCGCAAGCGCGATCCCGGCGAGGCCGCACGTCCGGCCGCAAAGAAAGATCGGATGGCCGAACGCAGCGATAAGCCCGGCCACAACTGAGTGACCACACGCCGCAACCTTCCGGCGGCCGCGCGCGACGAGCGCTTCATGCGCGAGGCGCTCGCGCTGGCCGCGCCGATGCTCGGTCTGACCTCGCCCAACCCCGCCGTCGGCTGTGTGATCGTTCAGGCTGATCGGCGGAGCGATAAAGTAGTCGGTCGTGGTGCGACCGCCGCCGGCGGCCGTCCGCACGCCGAGACGCGCGCACTGGCCGAGGCCGGCCGCCGCGCGCGCGGCGCGACGGCCTTTGTCTCCTTCGAGCCGTGCGCCCATCAGGGCCAGACGCCGCCCTGCGCACGCGCGCTCATCGAAGCCGGCGTCGCGCGCGTGGTGGTCGGATGCCGCGATCCCTATCCGCTCGTGCGCGGCCGCGGTCTGGCGATGCTGCGGCGGGCCGGAATCAAGACCACGCTCGGCGTACTCGAGGACGAATGCCTTCGGCTCAATGAGGGTTTCATCACGCGCGTGACGCGCGGACGACCCTTCGGGATTTTGAAACTCGCGACCACGCTCGACGGCCGCATCGCGACTGCCAGTGGCGACTCGCGTTGGATCAGCTCGGCGGCCTCGCGCGAATTGGTCCATCGCTGGCGCCGCGAATGCGACGCGGTGATGGTTGGCGCCGGGACGGTGATCGCCGACAATCCGCGCCTGAGCTGCCGACTGCCCCAAGGGCGCGATCCGGCCCGCGTCATCGTTGATGCGCAACTGCGTTGCGATCCCGCGGCGCGAGTTTTCCGCCAGCGCTCGAAGGCGCCCACGATCGTCGTCACGACGCCGAAAAACCTGTCGCGAGCCGCGGCGCGGTACGGCAAACGGGTCGAAGTGATCGCTGTGCCGCGGGATCGCGAGGGCGTCGATTTGGCGCATCTGATGCGCGAGCTGGCCGGCCGCGGATGGTCGCGCGTCCTGATCGAAGGTGGGGCGCGGCTCGCGGGGTCGGCGCTGCGCGCCCGGATAGTCGATCGCGTCGCCTTCTTCGTCGCGCCGAAAATTCTCGGTGGCGGGCGCAGCGCCGTCGAAGGCCTTGCATCACGCACGATGCGTGACGCGCTGCAGGTCGCAAACTTTTCCGCCCGTCCGGTCGGCGACGACTGGCTGCTCGAGGCCGAGCTCGTCGATTAGCGGTCGCGGCGCAGCGCGCTGCGCCAGCTCAGCCAGATGCCGCGAGTGTGCTCGGCGCGCGTCGCGCCCTTTCCTTGCCGCAACGTCGCTGTTAGGTAGAGCCCATGCCCAGCCCGCAGCTTCGCCACCCGCAATCCGTCCGCTACGCGTTGCGCGCCGCGGCGTTCTTCGCCGCACTTCTCGCGTTACTCGCGCCAAGCACCGCGTCGCGCGCTGCCGAGAGCCGTCACGCGATGGTCGCGGCGGAGAGCGACCTGGCTGCGCAGGCGGGACTTGACGTTCTGCGCCGCGGCGGCAACGCGGTCGACGCGGCCGTCGCTATCTCGCTCGTGTTGGGGGTTACCAACTCGGGCTCGTGCGGGATCGGCGGTGGCGGTTTCATGCTGATCTATCGCGCGCGCGAGCATCAAATCTATGCGCTCGATTATCGCGAGGCCGCGCCACGAGCGGCGAGTTCGACGATGTATATCCACGACGGCAAGCCGGACGAAGAGCTGGCGCGTACGGGCCCGCTCGCGATCGCGGTGCCGGGCGAAATTGCCGGACTTGACGCCGCGCGCAAGCGCTTCGGCACGATGAAGTTCTCGACCTTGGCCGCGCCCGCGATCAAGCTCGCGCGCGACGGCTTTCCGCTCAGCGAGCACATGGCGCGCGACGTCGCCTGGTCTGCGG